>CAYMYK010000096.1:0-10910 GCA_964394625.1 uncultured Pirellulales bacterium | reverse complement strand
CCCCGTCCGCCCATATCCCCGCCGGCAGCTCATACGCCCTTACCTTATCTATACCCTCACTAATCAAACCCATCTCAAAATTGCCTCAACTGCGTATAGATAATCTCATAATCGGCGACAACTCCGCCGCCGCTCGGCCGCTCGCCACTCGCCTCGAAGCTGTCCATCCGCACATTCTTAAACTCCCGACCGCCGTCCGTCTCCAGCTTATGTGTTTTACCATCCATAAAAGCCGATACCGCCGCTAATCGGCTGTCCAAATCCGCCCTGCTCTTGGCACGAAGCTCGCCCGCCTGACGTATCTGCCTGCTGCGCCGGCCCATATCGATACTCACCACGCCGTCCAGACCCGCCGCCGACTTCTCAACCGCCGCCCGACGACCGCTGCCGGCCTTAATCTCGACAGGCCCCCCGCCGAATATCCTCTCTCCGTCCAACCTGACTGCCGTCGCCGCCGCCACTATACCCGCTCCAATCTACCGACGCCGCCCTGCCTGGTGACATCAGCCGCCCCGTCCGAATCCAAATCGATACCAACTCGCAACCGCTGTAGCGCCTTATCGAATAGCCCGCGGTAATAGATACTCTTCTGCCACATACTCTCACCGCTCGAACCGCTCGCCAACATCGCATACACCGCCGATATAACCGCAAACACCGACGCACGGCTCAGAACATTCGCATCGACAATATCCGCCGGCTCAATCTCGCTTGCCGCATTGCCGGGCCTTATCCCGAGATACTCCGTCAGCCGGAAACCGACCTCCTCCGCCTGGGGCCGGTACGTCGTCACTCGGTAAGAAACATCCGTACCCGCCGGCGGCGCCACCGCACTCTCATCCGAATCCGCCCGCAATACAGAAACCGTAAGCTCCGTTGCCGAATCCACCGAGACCACCTCGTATGCACCGTCAACCGCTCCGTCCGCCGATTGCAGGTATATCACACATCCCACACCGACCTGCGCGCTTTCAAAATCCGCCGTCTCCGCAATGAAGCTCGTCCCGTTAAGCGTCCCCGACGAACCTGCTGTCAGCACCTGGCCAGGGATATGTAGCTCGCCGAAAAACGCCGGCTCATACTTCAAAATATCAACATCTCTCGAAAAACTCGCCATTATCATCTCTCCGTCTCTCTGTCGCCGCTACCCTCTTTCATTCCTGGTTGAGGCGCGGATGAGCGAGATATAAAAGCTCCCGCCCATCCACGCTCGCAACCCGCCTCGTCACCCTCAGCTCGCAACCAAATCACGAATAAGCCCGTGGGCCGCCTCATTCTTAAGCTCTAACGTATATTCGCCAATCAGCTCGCCACACTCGTAGTCCCCGCCGCTTGCCAATGGCTTAAAGTGAAAGCTCCGACCCGCCAATGGCAACACGTTCACACGCGACGAATCCAGCAGCAGCACCGCATCCTGCGGCATCCACCGCGTCGTTACTATCCGGCAAACTCCAAAATCGCTCTCGTAGATGTTGAGCATATCCGTGAAAGTCGTCTCGCCCGCCGAAAAACTCCTGCTGCTCGATGCAAATCCGTTTATCTTCCGCTTCTGAAAACCGCCCACAACAATCAAATTCACGTTGCCGTTGCTGTTCTCCCATATCTGCCGCAGCACGTAGTTGATTTTCGCCTCGTCCAAATCCGTCCCCGTCGGAAAACCGCTGTCGCCCGTATGGAACACATTCGCCGAAAGATGCTGAACAATCCCCCTCATCGTCCGCCGAACCGCCCCGCTGCCCTCAGGGCTGCTCGCCGGCTGCCCGCCGTTGATTACCGTATTTTCCAAATCCCGAATCAACTCGCGAACCCGCTCCTGCTTCTGATAATCCATCTCGTCGGCCAGGCCAAGCTGGCTCGCCGCCATATCCGTGCCGCTCACCTCAACCGCCGCAGCAAATATCTGCGTATAGTTGCCGCACCGCACTCGGCTGGTAAATCTCGCACCCGGCTTGTCCGCTCCCTCTAAGGCCGCATTGCCCAAGATATTGATGACCTGGTTGTCCGCCAAATCCTCCGCCGTCGTGCCCGCATACCCGCGAACCACCGTCAGCGTATCGCCGTTCACCCCCGTCACCAACATCAGCTCCTCGCTGCCCGCGACCTGAATCTGGTCGCCGACCCTGAACCGGCTACCGTTGTCAACGTCGAACTCCGTATCCGCAGCAGGGTCCGTGAACGTGCTGTCGTTGACCGCGTCCCTGTTCGGCAACAGCTCATCCTCCAGCCACTCGTGATGCGTGCTCGGCGCCTCACGCATCGCATCGCCCAGCACATCCAGCAGCGGCGTCTCATAAGGTGACACTATCCCAATCAAATCCGATACGTCCTCGGCTAACTCCGGCAGTGCCGTCCCAGCCGTATATGTCGCTTTTCCCGTAAATGCCATTTCTAAATTCTCCTTCCATTTGTTCTTATTTCGAGCGGAATCAACAAATCTCTTCTGCCTGTCATTCCCGCGCTCTTTCTGTCATTCCCGCTCAAGCGGGAATCCACTCCCGTCCGCCGTCCGCTACACAAAACTCCTTCGCACCTTCAGGTACTCCTGCAAATCCGCCCGGCTGCCCGTCGCCGCCGCCTTCTTCGCCGCACCGGTTAATACCACCCGGCCTGACGATGTCCGCTCTCTTGCCCCGGCCGTCCGATGAACGCTCACCGCCGGCCCAGCCGGCTCGGCAAACAGGTAGGGCTTGTCCGCCTTCAACTGCTCTATCACCTGCTCCACACTTGCCCCCCCGCCGTCCGCCTTACTGCTCTGTGACAACCTTGCCTTGACAACCAGAACAGCCGCCTCCAAATCCTTCGTATGCTCGCCGGCTAATTTGCTCATCAGCTTGCGCTCGGCATCCGAAACGCTCAGCCGCTCCGACAGCTCAGCCGCCTCACTCCTGGCCTCTGCCAACTGCTCGGTAAGCTCTGCCGCCTTCTTCTCAGCGCTCTGTGCCCGCCTGTGATACCTAATCGATTCAGCCACCGGTACAAACTTAACGCCCTCCGGCTCCGCCTGCTCGCCCCTAAACGGCTTGCCTGTTGTCTCTGACAACTGCTTCTCTTGGTCAACCTGACTCATCTTGCCTCCAAATCCACAAATCCCAAATCTTTGTTAATCTGTCTCATCCCTTCGTGCCTTCGTGTCTTAGTGGTGAAAAAAACCGAAAATCCTACTGCCTGCCTTCGTAACCCAATTCCCTGAGCACCTGCTCGGTCGAAACGCCAAGCTCCTTCTTCATCTGGGCCTCTTTCAGTTTCTCCATCACATTCTCCGGCAGCGGACTCGGGAAAATAATGTCAATCTGCCTGTCCTGCTCGCTCGTCCTATAGACGTTTGCCTTATCGAGTATCTCCAATACCATTGCCGCTATTTTTTTGAGCCCCTCGCCATAGGTGAATCTCTTGCGCTCGGTCCTGCTCAGCATCCCCATAAGCGTCAGCCGAAGCGCTACCGCACTGGTCAGATTGCCTAATTTGCTCTTCAATACACCCGCAACCAACGGCGTCACACCGCTTACCTTGTCCATCGCCTCGCGAGTCTCCGCAATGTGCGCCCCCTCGCTCGGCGCCGCCGAATCACCGCCAAACTCCTCGATCGCCGCATCCGGATTGTCCGTGTACCACATCCTGCCCGGCGAGACGCTCCTGTCCTCGAAGCCCTCTATCCCCTTGCCAAGGTACATCTTGAACGACTGAAAAGTTATCCTGTTCGCACGGTCGCTCAGCCGCGTATTCAGCTCATCCTGTATCGGTATCAACGGCTCAACGTCACTGAACCCCTCGTAATAGAACGGCTGGGCAATGTTCTGAATATGAACCACCGGCAGAAATCCCCACGGCAGCTCGCCCTCCGCAACTAACTGCCTGTCCTCGTACCTCTGCCACGCCCGCGCAGAAGTAATCTCCGTAACCGCAGCCACCTGCCGCTTCTCAACGCCGCCCCTGCCCAAAAGCCGAGACAAAAATGAACCCCTGCCGCTCAAACGGTTCCTCCCCTGATAAAAATGCTGAACGTACAACCTGATTTGCCTGTAATCGTTCTCGTCCAGGACTGGCAGTGCCCTCGGCGCCTCAATCAGTTCCAGACCGATTGCCTGTGCTAATCGCACCACCGCCTCGTGTGAGAGACTTTTGGAGGAGTTGATATGCTCGAAAACTTCTTCGCCAGGCCTGACTATACAATCAACGAAACCATAGACGCTCCCGAGCACCGCCATATCCTGAAAGAAACCGATGCCGCCGTTAGCCGAAAACACTGCCTTTAATATCGCCTCAACTTCTGCACGTTTCGGCTTATCCGGCGACCTCGAAACAAAACCTATCGGCTTGCCAAACAAAAAATCCACCGCCGCATTTATCCGCCAGCCAATATCATTCTCAATCACAACCTCCTTGCGTCGCACATCTTTGGCCGACCTGCCGCCGAACACTCCACCCGCCGCCGACTGGATAAGCCCCGTTATTCGGCTGGGAAGCCCGTACTCCTGTGCCTGAACATAGCACCTGCCCGACTCGCTCACCTTCCGCCCGCTTGTCCCTAAGGGGCTCGCAGCCGTGTCGATGACGTCCTCCATCCGGTTGGCGTAATACTCCCACAACCTCGAAAAACGCCTCGCCACCTCCGCCGACCGCTCATCCACAAGCCACTCAACATAATCCGCCCCAAGCCGTTCATCCGCAAATATCTCTAAATCAAATCCCATACCTTTTTCCCCTTATCGTACCACGGGCATCTTGCCCGTGACTTCGTCCGCCGAGGGCCGTGCCCCGAGACCCGAACACCGGCCTTCCACCCCTGGACGGTGTTGCGCGTTTGGTCCATTTTCCCCTCTTCTTTACACCCCGCCTGTGTCCCTAACCCACTGCAAAATAAGCACTAAAAAAAAATTTAGTTTTTGGAGTTTTCCCCACGCGCTATATGCGCATTTGCGCCAAACGCGCGTTTGAATCCGCCCCCCTGCACCGGCACGAAACACTTGTCGCAGACAACCTTTGCCGCTACAATACACTGCGGAACCGCCGATTTTGAACTTGCTGGAAAAACACCAGGAATGTAACGTATGACACCACGCGAAAGACTGCTTACCGTCCTCAAAGGCCGAATCCCCGACTGCGTCCCGGTCGCCCCGGATATCTCGAATATGATTCCCGCCCGCCTCACCGGCAAACCATTCTGGCGGCTCTACCTCTACAACGACCCGCCCATCTGGAACGCCTACATCGACGCCGCAAAGCGCTTCAACATCGACGCCCTTATGGACGGCTACTTCCCGCTGGCCTTCCCCGACGAAAAGGACATCCTGCCCTGGCTCCGCCTGCCGCCAACGCCCGAAGAGCAAAAACAAATCGTCCCCGCCGACCAGTGGCAGACCTTCATCGTCTCAAAAAACCCGCAGCGCATCGTCACCCAGCGCAGCCGAACCGAAAACGCCAGACGCATCTGGGAGCCGAGGGTCTGCGTCTATTATGTCGCCGATGCGCCCACCGAATGGATTCCCCCCGCACGCGCAGACCTGCCCGAAATACCCGAACACTTCCAGCCGCTCGAAGGCGTCAAACCCGCCGACACCGGCCAAAAAGGTCTCGCCCAGCTAAAAGAGATGATGGCTGACCAGGGCCTGGTCGGCGTATTCCTCGCAAAATCACTCATCCTCCAGTCCGAAGCCGACATCTATAGATACTACGACCGGCCCGACCTGCACGACTACTGGGCGCAAAAACTCGTCGAAAACGTCGAAAAACGCTTCCAGAATATAATGGCTATGGACGTAAAATCCGACTTTATCTGCGTCGGAAGCTCCGGCACCCTCGTATTCCAAACCGTCGAAATCTTCCGGCAGCTCGCCTTTCCCGCCGTCAAACGAGCCATCGAATTAGCCACCGAAGCCGGCTTTCCCACGCACATCCACTCCTGCGGCCCGGAAAAACAGCTCGTCAAAATAATGGCCGAGGAAACCGACCTCACCGTCATCGACCCGCTCGAAATCCCCCCGATGGGCAACTGCATCTTAACCGAAATAAAAAAACTCTACGGCGACAAAATCGTCCTCAAAGGAAATCTCCACACAACCGAGGTAATGCTCTTCGGCTCACCCGAGACCGTCGCCGCCGCAAGCAAAAAAGCCATCGACGACGCCGCAGAAAACGGCCGGTTCATCCTCTCCACCGGCGACCAGTGCGGCCGAGACACCCCAGACCAAAACCTCCTCGCTATGATCCGAACCGCAAAAGAATACGGTAAATACTAACCCGCATTCTTCTCGATCATTCCACGCCGACAAGCCATTCGGAGGCAAAGTACGCATAATCGTAGAAATCAACTGCGCAGTCGCCTGTCATATCCCCCTCTGGACACGCGCAGTCAGTCGTCACAACCGTATTACCGCCGATAAGGTCAATATTCACAACACCGCTCCCGTTGCAGGCAGTAATATTCTGCACGCTGTGCCCTATGATATCCGTGACGTCCCGCCTTATCACAAGCGTCCCCATCCCCACAATATCAAAAGTCCCGTTCGGCGAAATGAAGAATATATCATCGCACACAGCTATTCCGCCATACAGTCTGATACTGCCGTTGTAAATATCAAGGTCACCGACAACATCAAGACGCCCGCCGATCATGTTCAATTCTCCGTTGCCGCCCATGTCACCAAGTCTGACATATTGTCCAACAACAACTTCACCGTCGTCGATGTTGAGCACACCCAATCCACTCGAATCGTAGTATCCAATCTTGAAATATTCCGCGATGTCAACTGAGCCGCCTCTGACGTTCATCGTACCCTTGCCGGCGCCATAATTGCACAGAACAGCATACCCGCCTGCATCCAGGACCGCTCCCGGCTCAACGTCTATCTCTGCCTCATACCCGAATTGCGACACAATCATATCATCACACTGTGCATTGCACCCATAATCCACGACCACCGGGCATTCCGACGTCTGATTGATAAGGACAATATCACTCGGCCCAGGATAATCCCCGAACCACCAGTTGCCCGTATTGCACCACCGACAATCCGTCCCCACAGGCGGATCCCAGGTCGATGCAAAAACATTACTCTCGCCCGCCACCAGACAGCCGACCACCAGAAATACCCAAACAACCTTACCTCTCTGCCAAATCTTCATAGAATATCCCCTCTGCTTCTTGTCACCTCTTCCTTCTCAAAAAGACCGCCCCCAAACCAAATAACAAAACCGTCCCCGGCTCAGGGATCGTCGCTATCCAAGCTTCAGTATTGCCCAAAGGATTCTCTCCATGCCCCATAATTACTGAACCGTCATTCGAAATCCCCATCGCTTGATTGAGAGTCCAGCCGGACAAATTCAGACCGTAACTATTTTCAAGCAACTCTTGAAGATTAAGCATTCCATTTTCTTCATCCCAGATGAATGCTTCCTTATCGTGGTCATCTGTTCTCCCGAAACCGACTACGACTGACCCGTTCGCAGAAATGGCCTGGGCACGGCTATAGCGTGTACCGCCCGGAAGATCACCGAGAGAAATCATTCCATCGGACTGTGTCCACAAGAAAGCTTCAAGTTCAGGTGTCCAAGAGTCAGAGCCTACAGGTATAAGGTTCACACATCCCTCGCCTACCACTACAGTGCCGTCAGCAGAGACATCCCAAGCTGTACTATAAAAATCTCCTCCCGGTAAATCACCCAGCAGTTGCATGTTTCCAGGATCGGTCCACCTATAAGCCTGGCCGTTTATTTCCCCGACTACGACAGAACCATCACCGGAAACTTCGTAAGCATAATGAGATTCACTGAGATCAAAACCAGCTAAGAGCTCCATACCACCGGTACTTGTCCATCGAAATGCAGAGTCTCCATAGCTCGACACGTTGGTGTTTCCAACTATTGTGGAACCGTTGGTTGAAATGGCCTGTGCAGTGCCCGAGTTGGCGCCTGATACGAAACCCAGACTCTGCATCCCTTCGGACTGGGTCCAGAGGAAAGGTTCATGATCGTTTAATGTCGAGCTGCTGTAACCTGTAATCCTCGAACCGTCAGCCGATACGCCTTTGGCTATGCTCATGTAATCTCTTCCCGGCAAATATCCAAGTGATTGCATTCCCCCCTGAACAGTCCATCTAAATGCTTCGGGACCTGAAGCAGATCTGCTCCAGCCAACCACTGTCGAGCCGTCAGCCGATAAACCATTTGCCATGCTAAAAAAGCTGCCTCCTGACAAATCGCCCAGACCCTGAAAACTCGGCTCGGTTGCAGAACTAACTGATGCAAAATAGACCTGCAGCAAAACGGCCGCCAATACAAGAATTGGTTTACCTCTCATCTCTCTTCTCCTTTTCTTCACATACTCTCTCTACAGTTGTCCCCCCAGACGGCTTCATGCTACCATGCAGCAAGTGGTTGTGTCAAGTAGAAGGTCCAATAATTTCGGCTTTTCGCTGAATTTTCCACGGATTTGTGGCAATAGGGGCTAATTAACCGAGTATTATCAGATGATTTCCCCCTTGCATCGCTGTGTTTCTCACCCCTCTATGAGCGACGAGAGACGATCTCTGTCCTGCATTTCGGCACAGCCGCCAAAAACTTCTCCCCGTATCGTTTGCTGAGCACACGCGAATCTAAAATCACAACTATCCCGGTATCCGTCTTGCTGCGAATCAATCGCCCGAAGCCCTGCTTGAACCTGATAATCGCCGATGGAAGCTGATAATCCATAAACGGATTGCCCCCGTCGGCCCTTATCTGCTCCAACCGACCCGCTAACAAAGGTGTATCCGGCACGGCAAATGGCAGCCGAACAATTATCACATTCGACAGCGCCTCGCCCGCAACGTCCACCCCCTGCCAGAAACTGTCCGTCCCGAACAGCACACTCCTGCCACCGCCGCGAAACCGCCTGAGCAAAACGCCCCTGTCCAGCCCCGAACCCTGCTGCAAAAGCCCAATATCATTCTCGCCCAGCCACTCGCCAAGACGCTCTGCAAACTCACCCAGCATCTTATAACTCGTGAACAGCACAAACGCCCGACCGCCACTGGCCAGCAGGTATCTCTTCAAAACCTCAGATGCCCTTTCGCTGAACTTCGCATCGTTCGGATTCGGCAAATCCGCCTCGATATACATCTTTACCTGCCTGTCGTAATCGTAAGGCGAACCAAGTTTTACCGCCTCAAAATCCTCCAGACCGACCCTGCCCGCGAAAAACCCGAACCCGCCTGTCCCCGAATCCACCCCGCTGCTCAGCGTCGCGCTAGTCATCACCACCGACCCGAACTTATCGAACAGGCATCTCTTCACATCCTCGCCCACATTCACCGCCGCACTTCGCAAGCTCACCGTCGCCCGCCGGCGTTCATTCACCTCCACCCAATACACAAAATCCTCCCTCGGCTGCATCAAAAAGTCGCTGATGTCCCGCACAAGAGCCGTACATCGCTCCACATACCGCTTCAGCTCAAAACGCTCATCCTCATCTTTCGCCGCCTTCGCACGCCTCGAAAGACCCGCACGCAGCCGCTTTAACGCCTCGGTCGCCGTCTCGTCAATAAAATTGCGATAGCACCGACCGTTTGTCTCATCTTTGCTTTGCTCATACCACGCCAGTACCCGCTTAAAAAAGCCGTTCGCCGCCCGCTGTGCTTCTACCACCGCATCGGTCAGCTCGCCCGCCCCGATATAAACGACAAGCCCCCTGTGCGTCCGCGGGTTGTAAAGACCATCTAACATAAACTTCACCGCCCTGTTCGTAACGTTAATCCCGAAATGCTCCTCCGCCACACGCTCGATGTTATGCGCCTCGTCAATAATCACCCAGCGATAGTCCGGCAGCACAGACGCCCCCTCTTCTCGCAGCGCAAGGTCGCTGAACATAAGCGCGTGATTGGCAACAATAATATCCGCACCGTCCAGCCGGCGCCTCGCCCGCAAGTAAAAGCAGTCCCTGAAATGCGGGCACTTCCTGCCCCGACAGTTGCCATGCTCACTCTTTACCGCATCCCATACCCGGCTGTTCGGCACAAACGGCATATCACTCAGCGACCCGTCTTCCGTCCGGCTCGAGAAGTCCTTTATCGCCGACAGAGCCGAGCCGAACTCGCCGAAAAGACCCATCTGTTTTTTCAGCGCAAAGCCGAGCCGGCGCCTGCACAGGTAATTGCCCCTGCCCTTCGCCAGTACCGCGGTAAAACCCCTCGGCAGCGCATCAAGCAAAAAAGGTATGTCCTTGTTGATGAGCTGCTCCTGAAGCGTAATCGTAAATGTGCTGATTAAAACCTTACCCGCCCCGCGCTCTACCAAATCTCTCGCAGGAACGAGATAAGCACAGCTCTTGCCCACCCCCGTCCCCGCCTCAACGACCAGATGCCCGCCGGAACTAAATGCCTTACCCACCGCCTCGGCCATCTCGAGCTGCTCGCGCCTCGACTCAAAACCCGCAAGACTCCGCGACAAGATACCACCGGGCGAAAAAACCTCTTTCGTATCCATATCACAGGTTCGCAATCCGTTCGGCAACCGCCTGCTTCAGCGCCTTTACCGCCGCCGAATCGGGCATCTTCTTCAAAGCAGAATCTACCGACCTATTTGCAAACTCCAGCCGGCCAAGCTCAAAATACACGTACCCAAGCAGAAAATCCAGCTCGCCGGCATTGCTCCTCTTCGCCCACTCCCGAATGTCCGCAATCCGACTCTCGACCTGGTCCTTGTCGCCGACCATCGCCACAATATCAACCTTTATCTTCGCATATTCCGGGAATGTCTCCAGCGCACGCGACAGAAACAGCGCACTGCTCATATACTCGCCCGCCGCAAACAATGCGTAACTCTTGCCCGCGTATGCAAGCGGGTCGCCCGGCTTATAGACCGACGCAAGCGTGTACGCATCAGCCGCCCTGTAGTACCTGCCCTGCTTCATATAACTCTCCGCCGCCCTGACGTGC
>CAYMYK010000095.1:0-10993 GCA_964394625.1 uncultured Pirellulales bacterium | reverse complement strand
GTTCATCATCGCAAACCGCGAGGCGTTCCAGAGCTTGTTGCAGAAGTTCCTGCCGATATCGAACTTCGGCGACGTATTGACGGTGCGGCCGTCCGGCAGCGTCATCTGCGCGACCGGCATCCGGATGTCCTGCGTATCGGTGGTCATACTCGCCAAGGTGAACCGCATCGCATCGGCGCCGTGGCTGTCGATGGCCACCAGCGGGTCAATCCCGTTGCCCAAGCTCTTGCTCATCTTGCGACCTTCGCCGTCCTGTATCATCGCATGGATATACACATCCTTAAACGGAATATCCCCGACGCAGTACTGGCCCATCATCACCATCCGCGAGACCCACAGCGTGATAATCTCACGAGCAGTACAAAGCACGTCTCCAGGGTAAAATGTTTTCAATTCCGGGCTCTCCTCCGGCCAGCCCAACGTACTGAAAGGCCACAACGCCGACGAAAACCACGTGTCAAGAACATCCTCGTCGCGCTGCCAGCCGTCGGCCTCAAGCTGCTTTTCGATATCTTCACTGCCGGGGCCAACACATGAATATGTCACCGGACCATCCTCGGTTTCGACCTCTATCGTCTCCACACCCTCACTAGTGCGGCCTTTGCCCTGCCGTTTCGACCAGACCGGGATTCGATGTCCCCACCAGAGCTGTCGGCTGATAGGCCAGTCACGAAGGTTATCGAGCCACGCCTGATAAGTCTTCGCATATCGCTCCGGAATAAAACGAAGCCGACCATCCAGCAGCGGCTTCAACGCCAGCCCCGCTAACGAATTGACCGGAACATCCGTTCCAGCAATCATCCCTTCGCCAAAATCCTTCGCCAGGTGCTCGATTGGTTTCTTCACGGCGATATACCACTGGTCCGAAAGATACGGCTCGATAGGTACGTGGCTGCGATAACTATGCCCGACCTCATGTGCATACTCTCGCACGTCTTCAAGGAGCTTCTCCTGCCGGAACCACTCGACGATTGCCTCTCGCGCCTCGAACCGGTCCATTCCGAGCAGCAACTGGGCCTCGGGCTCGCCGGCATCTTCCCAGCCGTGTTTATCGCTTATCGACCCGTCCGGAGCCATGACGTTGATGACAGCCAGCTCGTGCCTCTGACCTATTGCCCAGTCGTCCGGGTCGTGCGCGGGTGTCACCTTCAAAAAGCCGGTGCTGAACTTCGCCTTCTCGTCCTCGCTGTTCACATCCGGCAGTACAACGTGCTCGTCGGCGATAATCGGGATAACCCTGCCGACAATAGGCAGCCGAACCTTCTTGCCCAACAGATATTTTGCCCGCGGGTCGCTCGGGTTCATCGCAACCGCCGTATCGCCGAGCATCGTCTCCGGCCTGGTCGTCGCAACCGTGACAGATTCGACCGTTTGGCCGTCAATCTGCACCGGCTCGACAAGCGGATACCGCATATACCAGAAATGTCCCTGTATCGTCTCGTGTTCGACCTCGTCGTCTGCCAGCACCGTCTGCGTCGCAGGGTCCCAGTTCACTAACCGCTTGCCGCGATATATCAGGCCATCCCTGAACAGCTTGAAGAACGCCGCCCGAACAGCCCGCGCGCACACCTTGTCCATCGTGAACCTTGTGCGCTGCCAGTCGCACGAACAGCCCATCGCCTTGAGCTGGGCGATAATCCTCGCCTCGTATTCGTCCTTCCACGCCTGCACACGCTCGACGAACTCCTCTCGCTCGAAGTCGGTTCGCCGCTTGCCCTCCTCCGCCAGGATTTGCTTCTCCACGACCGTTTGGGTCGCAATACCCGCATGGTCGGTCCCGGGCATCCACAGGGTGTTATCCCCTTTCATCCGGTGATACCGAATCAGGATATCCTGCAGCGTATTGTTCAATGCGTGCCCGAGGTGAAGTGCAGCGGTAACGTTGGGAGGCGGTATCACAATAGTGTATGGCTTTTGCCGCCGCCGGCCGTCGCACTCGGCCTGCGCATGAAAATACCCGCCCGAAAGCCAAATCTCACTCGCCCGCCCTTCGGTCGTCTTCGGGTCATAAACCTTGGAAAGCTGTTCACTCATAATCCATCCGTCTGATATTGGCCTTTACAAAAATCCGGCTCACCTCTACCCCATCTTAATAATCCGGCACGGTAATGTAAAGCAAACAATAGAATACCCCCGGGATGGGCAAGGAACATTGTGGTACCCGGCGGCGGGCAGGTAATCGAAAATGACGGCAGCAGTTGAGCTTTACAATACGAAACTTTTAGTTATATTTGACTGGCGCTGTGGAACAGAGAATGGAAAACTCGGTCGGTATCGTTCGGACACAGACGGTTCGGGTCGTGGAGCAGGCCGAGCCGTTACGGCTGGCCTGCGGCAAGACGCTCGGCCCGATAGACGTGGCCTTCGAGACGTACGGCAAGCCGGACGAATCCGGGGACAACGCCATCCTGATATGTCACGCGCTGAGCGGCAACGCCCACGTTGCGGGCTACAACAACGCCGAAGACAAAAAGCCCGGCTGGTGGGACTCTATGGTCGGGCCGGGCAAAGGCATCGATACGAACAAGTATTTTGTTATCTGCTCGAATTTTTTAGGCGGCTGCGGCGGTACTACCGGGCCTTCGTCGGTCAACCCGAAGACGCACAAGCCGTACGGCCTTGATTTTCCCATCATAACAATCAGCGATATGGTCAGGGTTCAAAAGCTGCTGCTCGATAAGCTCGGCATCAAAAAGCTGCTGGCCGTAATCGGCGGCTCTCTCGGAGGTATGCAGGTCCTTCAGTGGACGATTGAATACCCGCAGTTTATCAAAGCTGCGATTCCGGCCGCTACAACCACCCACCTCGGCGCCCAGTCAATCGCCTTCGATGCGGTCGGTCGAAACGCGATACTGGCGGATACGAACTTCGCCGACGGCAGGTATCACGACAGGAAGCTGCCCGACAGGGGTCTGAGTATTGCGCGGATGATTGGGCACATAACATATCTGTCGGAGGTGGGGATGCGCGAAAAGTTCGGCAGGAATCTGCGAGGCGCAGACGATTACAGCTATGACTTCAATTCCGAGTTCGCAGTCGAGACCTACCTCGAATACCAGGGACAGAGCTTCGTTGAGAGGTTCGACGCCAACAGCTATCTGTACATCACCAAGGCGGCGGATTATTTCGACCTCGCCAAGGATTACGGCTCGTTGGTGAACGCATTTGCGAAAACAGAGTGCAGGTTTCTTGTAACGAGTTTCACAAGTGACTGGCTGTTCACACCGGCCCAGTCGAAGGCGATGGTCGATGCGCTGGCCGCGGCCGGCAAGGACGTCAGCTACTGCAATATCAGCTCGCCCTACGGCCACGACGCATTCCTGTTAGAGCCGGAGACGCTCGGCAGATTCATCTGCTGCTTTTTGAAAGCGACATACGAGCCGGACGGAGAAAAAGAGCCCTGTTCCTGCTACGCCACGGAAGACCGGTCGCTCAGCCGGTTCGAGCAGGCGTATCGTTCACGCGTTGACTATGAGCTGATAGAATCGCTCATCGAGCCGGACAGCACCGTTCTGGACGTCGGCTGCGGGGACGGCCAACTCCTGGCAAATCTGAACAGCTACAAGAACATCAGGGGAAAGGGTATCGAGCTTGACCAGAACCTCGTGCTTGACTGTGTATGCCGGGCTTTGCCGATTATCCAGCAGGATATCGAACAGGGGCTCGGATATTACGCCGACAGCAGTTTCGACTATGTGATACTATCGCAGACGGTGCAGACGGTGAGAAATCCTGAGAAGGTTTTCAGCGAGCTGCTCCGGGTAGCAAGGAAGGTGATTGTCAGCTTTCCGAACTTTGCACACTTCCAATCCAGGGCGCAATTGTTCTTTACGGGCAGAGCGCCCGTGACGAAGCAACTGCCATTTGACTGGCACAATTCGCCGAATATACACTTCTTGTCGCTGAAAGATTTCGAGCGCTTCTGTGCCCGGCTCGGAGCGAGGATAGAAAAAAGGATTCCATTGAGTAAGGCGCGGGCAAAGCCCGTTAAATTTGCACCAAATCTTTTTGCCGAACAGGTCATCTATGTCACAAGCAAAATCTAAAATTCGAATGCGACACCGCCACATCCGGGATGAAAAAGAGCTTGAGCGGATAGGGGTGTCGCTGGAAAAGGAGCTACTGAGCGGATTCGACGCCCTTATCGCCGGGGTGGGCTACCAGAGCCGGTCGGAGGCAATCCGCGATTTGCTCCGCCGCCGGCTCAGCGCCGAACAACTGAGCAACCCAAAAGCCAAAGCAATCGCTGTGGTGCATCTGGTTTACAACCATCATTCCACAAAACTGATGGAAAAGCTGACAGACCTTCAGCACCGTCATCTCCTGGAGACGATATGCACCACACACGTGCACCTCGACGCCCACGACTGCCTCGAAATTATCGTCCTCAAAGGCCGGGCAGGAGAAATAAAGAAGATGGCTGAAAAGATGCTGAGCCAAAAAGGAGTCAAGTTAGGCAAAGTCAACTTCGTTGCATCACTGTAGTGCTGGGGCCGGACCCTCTCGGTCATGTTGCCGTGAGCTCTAACACTGCGAAATAGAGAAAACAGGCGGACACGAAAACTTGTGCCCGCTTTTTTCTTTAGCTGAAAGCTCACTCGGTTTGCCGGTCATGGCACAACGGCAGTGGCGACGGCCTCAAGCTCGGCCGAGATTAGAAAATCGGAGCTGGTTTTCGGGTAGTTGAGGCCCTGTATAGCGAGGATATTGGTCCCGGCGTGGAGGTCGCTGATGTGGCTGGAGATGTCGAAGCTCTCAAAGACAACGGCGGCGGCGTCGCTGTGCAGTGCCGTTGCTTCGGAGCCCCATTCAAGGGTGGCAGGCGCATTTTCTCTTTCGATTTCGACGCCGTTGATATATGCGACAAATCCGTCTTCGTAGCGGAGCCTCAACTTCATTGAGGCGTACCCGGCAAGCTCGGCTCCGTTAACGTCAAAGGGGACTCGAACGTAACAGCTTCCCATGACCCCGTCCATTTCACTATCAACGTCATAGGAAATGTATGGGTCGTAGTCGGGGCTGTTGTCATAACCGACGCCGCCGGTCTTGCCGGAGATATATGTCCCGCTGTTCCATGAGGCGTCGTCATACGGTTCGGCGGCGCCTTTCCAGGTGGTGCCGATATTGCTTGTGGGTACAAGAACTTTCTTTGATGCGTCTTCAGTTATGAGTGTGATATAGATTATAGACGGCAGCTCGGGATGCGGCATGTTCGGATTTGCCTGCCCCGGCGTCGGCGTACCGAAAAAGCCATAGTAATCCGAGCCGTCCGGTGAGCGTCCCTGTGAGGCATCGGATGTCTGCGGACCGAAAACAACTTTATCAATTTCGGTCAGGTCGGCCTCGAACAGGCCGATTATTTCACCTTCTGCCGAGAGCTTGAAATTCAGATGATTCGGCCCGGCAGTTTCATCATCATCGGCGCTAAACAGGGCATAGCCGTTCGGGTCGATGAAGCTCAAGTCGGCGATGCGATGCTTGTCCGGCCTTGCTACAAATTTATCGGTCAGGTAAAGACCGCCCATAGGGGTCGGCAGAAGCTCTGGATTGTACAGTTCAACAAAATCTTCCTCATAGAGCACTATGCCATCAGCGAGCCATTCGTTGATTTTCAGCTTTGCGGAATTGCCGAGCGGCTGGCGGACGTTCGCGAAGCCAAAGGTGGGGACACCCAACCGCCATTGCTCGCCCCGGAACCGGCTCAATGTGTAATCGTTTATCTGTGGGCCGAACTCAACGTAGTCAATAAGGTCGTCACTGACGAATATAGAATCATATAGGTACAATCCTTCCCCTGAACTGCTCAGCGCAAAGCCCAGATGATCGACCGCACCAATCGTGTCGGCAAAAAGAATCTTATATGTTCCCGGATTCATAGTGTAATTGCTGAAGATATACTTTCTGGGTTGGCACGGGTCGTCGGACATGCTCATACCAAACAGGTTTATCGGTCCGGGGCCGTCATAATACAGTTCCACAATATCGGATGCGTCACCGTGAGTATGCGCAAGAACTTCATTAATTCGCAATCTCGAGTAGGCGGTATCGACCGTCCATGTTTCCGACGGGTTGCCGTTCGCATCACCGGCCCAGTCGCCCAATGAGTTTTTGCCGATGACGTAAACTGTATATGAATGTCCGTCGGAAAAACCGGACAACTCAATAGGAACACTGATAGCAGTTTCACCGCTCCAGCCTGTATATATTTCGTTATCTTTGAGACGGTACTTGTAGCCGACAACGTCCAGCCCGCCAACCGTGACAGTCGCATCGGTCCGATATGTAGTAACGTCCGGCTCACCCGATATGTTGGCCCCGGCTGCAACATTAGCACCCATATCACCGCCGTTGCTCCCGGCACCGATTGCAGGCGAATCCGGCTTCAAGTGGAAATCGCTCTGCTCATCGACAAATATCGGGTCGGCGTCAATATTACCAGTGCCGAGGTAGTGAAACTCGCCGGGAATGATGTTGTAGTTGGCGGTAATGGCGGGGCTTGCGCCGTAGTCATTCTGGAAAATGTCGTTGTTGAGCCAAAAGATATTTGCTTTAAGCTCCGCGCCGGCGCCTGGGTCAACGATTTCGTCTTCCTGGAAGTTGATTGCGGCAACAGAACAGTTAACGAAGGTGTTGTTCTCGGCCCGTATCGCGGCGTAACCTTTGAGCAGCATTGCGTGGTCGTTACCATAGAAAATGTTCCGCAAGGCGACAATTTGAGAAAGTGAATCGGTTGCAATTGCGTTACTGGTGCTGGTTTCCGTACCGCCTGCGAAATTCATAAACGTATTACCCGCAACGTAGGCATCGGCGTTATCGAGGTCGAGACCGTCATCCTGACCACCTATGAAAATATTGTCATAAGCCTGCAGAATCGGCCCCGGCAGCTTGCAGTTGGAAAAATCGATAACGTCCTTATAGCCCGTCGTGCTGCCGAAGGTGTTTTTCTCGAATATGAGATACTCCGAGCCTGTAAGGTCCGCCCCATGAACCAACTCCACATCGGTCATAGAAGGCAGCACGGAGCGTCGAAGGATTAACGACGGGTGCGAAAGCTCGAGTATCGTGCTGTTGACACCGCCCCAGGTGACACTGTCAATGAGCAGCTTCGAGCTGTTTACCAAAATGCACTGCCCCTGTGCGTTGCCGTATTCCATATCGAGATATGCCAGCCTGCTGTCTTGAAGTGAGTTTGCAAAGGCAATGCCGTCCCAGTTCGACCCGGCGCCGGGTGTCTTAGTAAGATGAATTCGCTGGTATTGCGTCCCCTCAGCCACCACCCTGCCATTGACCGTCATACCACAGCCGGTGTCAAAAAACAATGTCGTGCCCGGTTCGATAACCAACGTCACCCCCGCCCCGACGGTAACATCACCCGTCACATGCCATGGCCCTGAGGCCGCGTCAAGAGTCGTAGTCGGCCCGGCAATAGAACCCGACAGTGTCATCTCGGTACCGTCGTCATACCATATATCAAGATACGCCCGTTCGAGCTTGTTGCCGTCACCGGCTGCTCCGTCGAACGTCTGCACAATTACCCGGTTAATCCCCGGCTCAAGCGCCACCGTATTGCCCGTTGACCAGTTATCATCGTTATCCGACCATGAAGCGCCTTCGCCGTTGACCAAAACCGAACGTGTGTACAACGGATTGGCAATGCCGTAAACGCTCGTGACATTACTCGTCGTCCGAGGGCAACCGTTGACCACCGTCAGGTCGCTGTTTACAGTCAGCTGTCTCACAATCCCATCTAATTGAGCCAGAACCTGGGCGTTTCGAGTGGCAACGTGGTCCTTTATTTGAACAATGGTTTCAACGGGAAGATAATCACCTGCGGAGTTCAAAAACAGCGTGGCCATATTATTCGGTTCGAATACGGTATTAATAAGCTCATCGAGTATTTCATAATATCGCCATGCAAAAACGGGGTGTCTTAGGAACCGGTTGATAGTGTCCCGCAGATACCACCCGTCCGCAGCCCTGAATATCGAGTAATCCGTAATGACCGGCTCATCGCCGAGACCCAGTATTGTATCGAGGTCGTGAGCCACGAGAACGAATCGCGAATCATCAACGCCTCGATACATATAATAGTCGTCGCCGTACCCGTTGCCGAGGTTGGTCTCATTGTTGTCGATAAGCGAATGCATCGCGAACCACCGCAGCCACTGCTCGGTGTCGGCTACCCGACGCATTTCACTTACGAAAGTGGCGTCCGGCTCGTTCTCAATTACATTGGTCAGCTCGAACAGGTCGTTCCAGTCGTTCTCGGCTTCGTTGCTCTGTTTGAAGTAGCCGTCGTCATTGTAGTCCAGCGGATTGGTGCTAAGGTATTCCAGTGATGCGCTGTAGCCGAGAGGCGCTGCCTTATAGACGTTGCCGTCGCCGTCACCCGAAAAATGCTCCTCGGCGAAGTCATCATTGATGACCTCCAGCTGAACGTATGTATTGTACATCCTCTCGCCGTCTATCGAAAGGTTCCGCCCGTTGACGCGAACCTGTATCGCCGCCGACTCCGCCGCCGCAAGACCCCCCAAACGGAATATCTGGCTGCCTAAGTGCTGCAGATATCCGTATTCGCTGTTGAAGTTCAACTCGGTAATATTTTTCCACGACTGGTCGTGCCTGAAATCGATGCGGTAGTTCATAGGCGGCATCCGACGTGTCCCCTGACCCCTGTTGCGAACGCCCACGTTATAGCGCAGCTTCATATCGAGTCCATCGACACTGATAAATGTAGCGTTCATGTGGGCGTTGGTTCTGTATTCCCTGATTTCCTCGGTGAAGTTGGTATCACCGATATCCTGTAGATGCAGGAATTCTGCATCGGTCATAATGATGTAGTAAAGCGGCTGGCGCCCCCCATACCAGTTGGGGTCAAACGAATCATCTACCAGATACAGCAGATTTGTCACCTGCTCCGGCGTCCCGTCCACATCCGCAGGTGCAGGACATGTCCGCGAGTTGGCCCCTGCGTCCGTGGTCTCAATGTAAAATTCGACAATCGTTCCGTTAGGTTCGGCAGGCAGCTCGGCGCCAAACACACCATCACCGGCCCCGCCGTCACCGTGCGCCCCGTCATCCAGCATCAGCATTGTGCTAAATGTCGGCTCACCGTCCACCCGGTAATGCAAGGTTGTGGTGAAACCGCCAGACAGCTCATCCAGTATAAATGCGCTAACGGTAACAGTGTCGCTCGACGTGGGAATGTACGGGAAGTGCTCGACATCGACAATCAGCGGCGCGATGTCACTCGAAGCCGCTGAATTTGCCGCGCCGGGGCTTCCACCGGTCGACGCGCTGGCCGTCCAGTTCCGGCCGTGTTCGTTCGGCAGAAGCGGGTTAATCAGTTCGAGCGATTTGCCGTCGCCGTCGTGTGCGTTCGACCAATCCCAGCCGCGCTCGTTATGGTCGGGCGGGTCCAGAAACCGCTCAGCCCAGTCGCCTTCGTCCGCATAACGAACCTCATCGACCTGCATACCGGCCCCATCGGTCAGCACAATCTTTTCGCTGCTGTTACTGAGCTTGCCGCTCCAGCCGCCTATGACGTTCGTCACCGTCGGATGGACCACGCCGAAGGCACTAACGTTCGCCGCCACGACAAGGTATTGCCCCGGGGCAATATTCATATCGGGCGGGAAATTGAAGTCGATACCATCCGTGAACTGCCAGCCGGCTAGGTCAACCACCTCGCCGGATATATTATATAGCTCGATGAACTCCTGCCCGTTCGGCTCCGCCTCGAACTCGCCGTGATACGGATGATACATTATTTCGTTTATGACCACCTTCGGCGGCTGAACCTGGTTGGATTGTCCCGGCGTTGGTAACGCACCCGTCTCGGCGGAAAAAACCCGCCAGCTCGCAGAGCCGTCCGGATACCGCCCGTACGAGTCGTCGCCCCCCTGCGGACCAAAGGTTACTCCGTCAATCAAACTGAGCCGGTCGATATCGAACAGTCCTATCTGCTCACCCGAAGCGCTCAGTTTGAAGTCGGCGTGCAGGCCGGAACCAGCGTCGCCGCCGTCAGCCCAGATAATCAGAAAACCACCCGCATCGATAGTAGTCTCCGCCGGTACATCATTGGGAATAGGCCACCATTCTCCCGGTGGGTCAGTTAAGCTGTCGCTGAGGTACATCCCACCCACATCTATCGGCGAATCACCGTAGTTGTATATCTCAATCCAGTCGTCGTACTCGCCCTGCGGGTCCTGAATAAAATCGTCGTTGTCGGCCATGAACTCGTTGATAACGATGCAGACCTGCCTGTCGCCCGTGCGCCAGTCCTGTGCAAAGAGCGCAAAATCCGCGGAATTGACGCCGCCGACACCGTCAAAATCAGCGCTGCCGGAAACATCGAGCCACTGACTGCAAAAGACAAGCAAATCGGCGGGACCAACCCTGCAGTTGCCCGTCAAATCGGCCACCGGGCAGGCCGAGACGCCGATGGAACTGAAAAGCAGCCCTGCAAGGACGGCGGTTGCGACCTTATTGTTCTTCATAGAGTGGACCGAAATCGAGCTTATCGTAAATAAGATTATCGCTCACGTAGGGTGGCGGAAACACCCACGTGCCGTACACACCGCCCTTGAACAGCTCTCCCGTATGAGGATTGACCCGCATACCGGCTATACCGGCCCGCGGCAGGTTGTACGTTATATCCTGCCAAGTGTAGCCGTCGTCGATGCTTCTGAAGATGCACGGCAGGCCGGCGGAAAATGTGCCGGCATATATGATTTCCGGATGCCTCGGGTCGATTACCACGCTCCTGACGAAATTGCCGAGCCACGAGCCGCCGGCCAGGGCCAATACGCCCGTACTTCGCCAACTATGCCCGTCATAGACGGCCAAGTCATAAGAACCGTCTAAGGTATAGACCTTGTTGCAGTCGGCGGGACTGGCGGCGAAGGTCGGTAATGGATCCAGTCGTCTGAATTGCCAGCCGGGCTGGATGACTGCCTCTGGCGGTCGATTGTCTGGGCGGCAAGAAAGCCGT
>CAYMYK010000094.1:6066-11054 GCA_964394625.1 uncultured Pirellulales bacterium | reverse complement strand
AGAGCTGGAGTTGGCGCTGGCGTGGAGTGAGCGGGTAAATGAAACGATAGCGGACATTGTCAAAGGTATGCCGCCATTTCCGTACGTTCGTGAGAGTTTGGAGAAGATTCAGCCGGTGGCGGATGTGATTGTGGTATCGGCGACGCCGGGTGAGGCGCTTACGCGGGAGTGGGAAGAGCACGATATTGCGAAGTATGTCGAGGTGATAGCAGGTCAGGAGATGGGCAAGAAGGCGCAACACCTCGAATATACAACGAAGGGCAGGTACGAAAAGAATCACGTTTTGATGGTGGGTGATGCGCCGGGTGATATGAAGGCGGCGAAGGCCAACGATGCGCTGTTCTATCCGATTAACCCGGGCAGCGAAATCGAGTCGTGGAAGCGGTTTCACGATGAGGCGTTCGATAAGTTCATCAGCGGCGAATATGCGGGCGAGTATGAGGCAAAGGTGATAGCCGAGTTTGAAGTTTTTCTGCCGGAGAATCCGCCTTGGGAGAAATAGCCGAGCATTTTTGTTTTTTTAGACACTGATTAACACTGATTGACACTGATTTTTTTAGATTGTGGATTTCCGCTCCCTTGGGGACAAGTTGCGCGGGAATGAAAAATAGCCACGAATTTACACGAATTTACACGAATTGATTTGAATGAGGTATTCAGACCGAACGGTATCATTTTTTAGACACAGATTAACTTGGTTTTTTAGACACTGATTAACACAGATTAACGCTGATTTGGAGTAATGATGCTTTTTGTTCCGGTACAGGATATTAGTTTGCCTAACGAATCGCTGCTTCGCGAGGGTATCGGCAAATTTTTTGCCGAGAACGATTACGCAGGCAAGCGGGTGCTTTTGCTCGTGCCGGACAATACGCGCTCCGGGCCTATAGGAGACATATTCAAGATAATGTTCGAGTTTCTCGACGGCAACGTCGAGGCGCTGGATATTCTTGTTGCGCTGGGTACGCATCCGCCGATGAGCGAAGAGCAGATATGCGTTCGGCTTGGCATTACGCCCAGGCAGCGCACCAGCACATACTCGCGGGTCCGGTTTTTCAACCACGAGTGGGACAGGCCTGAAGCGCTTGAGTCGATCGGGACGATTTCGGCGTCTGAAATCGAGGAGCTCAGCGGCGGTTTATTCAGCGAGGAAGTTGATGTTGTGATCAATAAACGGATATTCGACTATGACGAGCTGCTGATTTTAGGGCCTGTGTTCCCTCACGAGGCGGTTGGTTTTTCCGGTGGGCACAAGTATATCTTTCCGGGTATAGCCGGGGCGGAGATTATAAGCTTCTTCCACTGGCTTGCCGCGGTGGTCACGAATCCGGTCATTAACGGGCATAAGTGGACTCCGACGCGGAAAGTGATTGAGAGGGCGGCTTCTTTTGTCAAGGCGCCTCGCAAGCTTTTTGCGGTGGTGGCGGTCGGCGACAAGCTGCAGAGCTTGTTTATCGGCGACTGCGCCGAGGCGTGGGAGCGTGCTGCGGATTTGTCGGCGAAGCTGCATATTGTGCACAAGCCGAGGCCGTTCAAGACGGTGCTTGGAATTGCGCCGCGGATGTACGATGATATGTGGACAGCGGGCAAGGTGATGTACAAGCTTGAGCCGATTGTGGCCGACGGCGGGTTGCTGATTATTTACGCGCCGCACATAACTGAGATTTCTTATACTCACGGCGAGATTATCGAGAAAATCGGTTATCACACACGGGATTACTTTTTGAAGCAGTGGGAGAGGTTCAGGGATTTTCCGCATGGTGCATTAGCTCATTCGGCAAATGTCAAAGGGATAGGAACGTACATTGACGGCGTTGAGCGGCCGAGGATAAACGTGGCTCTGGCGACGGGCATCAGTAAAGAAAGATGCAAACAGATAAATCTGGGGTATATGAATCCGGGGCTGATTGATATAGAGAATTACCGACATAAGGAACATAAAGGTATTCTGGTTGTTGACCACGCGGGCGAGATGCTGTATCGGCTGAAAGACGGCTCAGTGCCGCGGGCGGTAACAAACTCAAACTGAGCGATTTCATTTTTTAGACACTGATTAACACTGATTGACACTGATTTTTTTAGATTGTGGATTTCCGCTCCCTTGGGGACAAGTTGCACGGGAATGATAAGAGGCGCGGGAATGACAAGAGGCGTGGGAACGAAAAATAGCCACGAATTTGCACGAATTGAGTAACAAGTTTATATCTGGAAAGGAAAACTAAAGATGTCGCAGGCGGATATTGGACTGATAGGTCTGGCGGTAATGGGCGAGAACCTGATTTTGAATATGGAGAGCAAGGGCATAAGCTGCGCCTGTTTTAACCGGACGGTATCGAAGGTCGATAAATTTATCAGCGGAAGGGCCCGGGGGAAAAACATTATCGGGTGCCATTCGATTGAGGAGCTTGTCGCGAATCTCAAGAGGCCGAGGAAGGTGATGCTGATGGTCAAGGCGGGAAAGCCGGTCGATGATTTTATCGAGAAGCTGTTGGCCCATCTGGATGACGGTGACATCATCATTGACGGGGGCAATTCACACTTTCCCGACACGATGCGCAGAACCAGGTACGTTGAAAGCAAGGGCAAGCTGTACGTCGGCACGGGTGTTTCGGGCGGTGAGGAGGGCGCGCTTTTAGGGCCTTCGATGATGCCGGGCGGCTCGCCTGCTGCGTGGGAATATGTCAAGCCGATATTGCAGTCGATTTGCGCGAGGGCCGACGGGCAGCCGTGCTGCGACTGGGTGGGCGAGAACGGTGCGGGGCACTTTGTGAAAATGGTGCATAACGGCATCGAGTACGGCGATATGCAGATGATATGCGAGGCGTACCAAATGATGAAGGAGGGGCTTGGTATGAGTAACGCCGAGATGCGCGACGTTTTTAGCCAGTGGAACGACGGCGAGCTGAATTCGTACCTGATTGAGATTACACGGGAGATTTTAGGGTACACAGACGAGGAGGGCAGGGAGGTTATCGACCTTATTTTGGATACGGCGGGTCAAAAAGGGACGGGCAAGTGGACGGGGATAGAGGCGTTGGAGCTGGGCCAGCCGTTGACGGCTATAGCCGAGGCGGTGTTTGCGAGGTGTCTGTCGGCTCTGAAGGAAGAACGTGCTGCGGCGTCGAGAATTCTTTCGGGACCGAAGCCGCAGTTCAGCGGCGACAAGAAGGCGTTCATCGACGACCTGCGACGGGCGCTGTATGCCTCGAAGATTGTCAGCTATGCACAGGGTTATCAGCTTATGCGGGCTGCCGCCGGGCAGTACGGCTGGAATTTGAACTACGGGGGGATTGCCCTGATGTGGCGCGGCGGCTGTATAATTCGCTCGGCATTTTTGGGCAGGATTAAGGAGGCGTTTGACAAGGAGCCGGGTCTGGTGAACCTGCTGCTGGATAATTTTTTCAGGGATGCCGTTGAGAAGGGTCAGGATTCGTGGCGGCGGATTGTGTCGGCTGCGGTTCAGATGGGAATTGCGATGCCGGCGATGAGCACGGCGCTTGCGTATTTTGACGGTTATCGGCACGAGCGATTGCCGGCGAACCTTCTGCAGGGGATGCGTGACTATTTCGGCGCGCATACATACGAGCGGGTGGATAGGCCGAGAGGCGAGTTTTTCCATACGAACTGGACGGGTAGAGGCGGCGATACGAGCTCATCCACCTATACCGTTTAGCAAGCCGGGGCGTCCGGCTGGTTGAATCATCCTTCGCCAGACGTTGATTCCGACCTGAATACACCATTGCTATAAAACGCTCCTTAAAGCCGCGAATTGCCGGGAAAGTGGCGATAGCGACGGGACGCTACGATATCTTTCTTCAAAAAGCGGAAAATTTTTTTCGCGCGTATCCCCCCCCGTATAAAGACTTACGAACACAGAAGTGAAAAATCCGCCAAAAGTTCTCGATTTTTTTCTTGACAACCTGACGCCAGCGGGGCTAATCTGCGCACAGATATTGTGAACGGAGAAAGGTTCAGAATATGACACGGTTCAAACACATTCAGGAGCATTTCTCAATGAACGGAGGGAAACCATGGCTAAGAAGGTTCTCAACACATCGTCGGGCGTTGTCGGCCTGATTTGCGCCGCATTTGTCGTTGGCGTAATGTTTGCTGGCGCGTCGCCTCCCGCACTTGCGCAAGGCGCAACAAACATTGAACAGGCGAGGGCGCAGATAAGGGCTTCTCTCGGGGCCGGCGACGTCGCCGCCGACAGGATGATGGATGAGCTTGTGGATACTTTCCGAGGTTCTCCCTATTTGGCACAGACGCTTTTCCGTTTGGCAGAATATTGGTCTGAAACGGCGCTGAAGAGCGAGGCGGCGCGGGAAGAAGGCGATAGCCGGTTCATGTTGGAGAAGACCGTCGAACTTTTGGAGGTGATTACGAAAGAATGTGAATCGTCGCCCCTGGCCGTAAAGGCGTATCTGGGGATAGCCGACTGCTCAAGACGGCTGGGAAAATATGAAGAGGCAGTCGATAATTGCAGGCAGATGGTGGTCCGTTTCCCGGAGGCACAAGAGGTATGTACGGCCCACATCATGATAATACAGTCGTATCATGATCTGGGCGCCGCCGGCGAAGAACTGCCGCAGACGGCAAGAGAGCACATACTTGACGCCCTGGCGGGAGTGGAAACGAGGTGTTCGGGCTCGAACATCGCAAGAGCCGCAGAGCAGATGGCGGTAGCCTTAGGTATAACGAATTGAGAGGAGACAATATGAATTCAAAAACAAAGCGACGTATTTGGGCACTTGTTCTCATCGGGGTTCTGACACAGTTTCCGACCACAGACCTTCCCTATGGCCCCAGCGGGGCAATTGTTTTGGCCTGTGGCGGCGGTGCCGGCCCCTGTGTGAGTTTAGGCAATAATTGCGGAGATTATGGCGGTGGCCTGGGAACCTGTGTCGTGGGAGATGAGGGTTGTGAGGGGAATTGTCAATCGTTTTGTCCGTCCGGGTCAGCCGATAGGTACTGTTTGGGCTTGTCCG
>CAYMYK010000094.1:0-6056 GCA_964394625.1 uncultured Pirellulales bacterium | reverse complement strand
ATTCATCAGTAAGGAATGCATTATTTAACTCTATATTGCCACGTGCAGCACGCGACTTACCTACACGTGTTGCACTCGCCTATTCGGCCCAGTATGGTGCTATTGCTACCAAACGGGCACAAGTGGAGATTGTCCTCGAAATGATTGCTGATAGAGCATACTTCCTATTGCATGGTATTTTTCAAACGAAAGCAAGGTGTATTATGATGAGAATTTGCGGGTTGGCTTTTGTTATGGTTTCCGGATGTCTTCTATTGACACACACGGTGACATGCACAGCCGAGGTCACTCCAATGGAACTATGCAGTGCCGTCGAAAAGGCGGAAAGCTTTCTGGGAGATATTTCCATCGCATACGAATGGTATGAAATGCCGCCTCTGACAAGAGGGGAGTTGAGCCCCGATGATTCGAACAGAATTCTGATCCCCTGCGATGGTCTCCGTGAATTTGAGATGCGTGCGTCAAAGATGAGTGACGCGAATGGAAACGCGACCGGGAGGCACTGGCGTCTCTGGTCGAAAGAAAGAACGACCTTCAACAGGCCCGATGGGAGTACGCTCGCTGTGGTCAGCGAGACCTCCTATGACGGTCATGTTGGCAAGCAGTTTGACAGTCAGAGTGACACAAAGAAATTGTCTGAGTCAGGATGGATAACAGAAAAGAACCCATTTACAAGTATTGTGTTGACTCCCATGGGATTTTCTGTGTTCCGCCCGGCGCTCGATGCAGATGCAGTACCTCTGTCGGAGCTACTGAGGATGTCAAATCTGGTGGTTATAAATGGCGAGATTTCAAGGATTAACGATTTCAATACGATTTGTGTTAACTTGCTCCAGGAGACGACCAGGACCCCGTGCCGTAAGATATACTGTTCAGTGGACCATAACTACACGCCAGTCAGGTTCGAGTATATAAACTCTGGACCAAAAGGGTCCAGAGTTGCGTTCACGGCGGACATTCTATCGCTCGAGCAAGTTGGCGAAGGGCTGTATTTTCCTTCGAGCGGGATAATAACGACTCCAGGGAGCCCGAATGCCAATGGGTTCAGCGTAACGGCACCGATCAAGATCAACCTCGGGCTGTCGCAGGAGGATTTTGATGTTAATTTTCCCGCTGGCACCAGAGTCTGGGACGCAAGGACACAGAAGGAATTTACTGCCGGGGCGACGCCGTGAGGGGCTTCAATCAAACGGCCCAAAGGTGGTGTGTGATGAGGATTATTCTTTGGGCTTTTTGCGGAAGAAGTGGGTCCTGTTTTTGAGGATATACTGCATTATGTCAGTCCTGCTGATGATGCCGGTGAGCTTGCCGTGGTCGAGGATTGGGACGCGTCGGAAGTTGTTGTTTATCAGGCAGTGACATATCTCGAAGAGGCAGTCGTCGGTATCGAAAGTGATTACGTCTTCGGTCATAAAGTCCCTGACGAAACCGGGTTTTGCGCCGGGGTCGTAGAGCAGCTTTAGCATATCTTTTTCGGAGATGATGCCGACGAGGTTCAAACTGTCGTCAACGACGGGTAGGCCGGTGATGTTTCTTTTGGCGATTATGCCCATCGCCTGGTAGATTGGCGAGTATCTCTTGACGGTGAGCAGGCCGCATTTCATTATATCCGCCGCCGTAAGGACGTTCGAATGCGGCGTTGAGATGTCGGCGGGGCGCGGCCTGAACTTATGCTGCCCGGCCCTGATAAGGTCCGCCCTGGTTATTATGGCTGCGAGTTTGCCGTTATGTAATATCGGGACTCTTCGGAAGCTGTTGCTTACCAGGCAGTCGCAGATTTCGGTGAGCTGGGCTTGCTCGTCGAAGGTGATGACATCTTCGGTCATATAATTCGCCACGCTTCCGGCGACGAACTCGGTGTCGTAGAGGAGCTTCAATACGTCTTTTTCGGAGATTATTCCGACGAGGCCCGAATCGTCAACGACGGGCAGGCCGGTGACATTACCTTTGGCCATCAGGGCTATGGCCTGATAGACGGACGAATCCTTGCGGATTGTGACGATTCCATATTGCGCGATGTCCTTTGCCTTTGTTTTCTCCTGTGGCGATTGTTCACAAACAGCCGAGGGGGTCTGGGCGGGGTTTGCCGTTTCGAGACCGTTATTACCGACTGCCTGGAAATTTTCATCTGCCATAACAATTCTCCATTTAAGGTTTCCTTCGGCCGGTCTCAGTTTGCCGTGGTCTCCGCTTATGCCGTAAAGTTCCTATAATCAAAATCCCCGGCACGATTATAGTACGGCTTGCGCGTGACAGCACAGGCATTGAAATATCGGCCTGATGCCGGTTCGGCTTTAGGCGATATTGTTGAATTCTGTTGTGGCAGATAGTGAATTTTGAGCGGCTGGGACGCACTTTCGATGTAAACTCTCGATTCTGAGAACGGATATTACAAAGAAGGGAATTGCCATAACAGCCGTAAGCAGCGAAGTGATTGCCGAAAGGTGCCCCGCCGGTTTGTTCTGTATGGGCTTGCCGGGTTTGAGTCAGGTTCTATTTTATTGACAGCCGTTGGGCAAGCTCATGGGCGGCATCATGCAGCAAGGCCCGGCTGTGCCGTACAGCGTATTCCACGGTCATACCTTTGCTGCGGCAGGCGAGAGCATCGACAATCCCGAATCGCTCATATTCTTTCGCTGCAACAGCAATCTGTCCAGCCAGGACAGCTACTCGAACGGCATACTTCCGGGCCATTCTGCATATACCAGAGACAACTTTTCCCTGCAGCGACTGTGAATCAAAGCGGCCCTCGCCTGTAATTACGCAGTCGGCGTTTTTCAGCTCGTCGGCAAGCTTGCTGCGGGCCATCACGACCTCTATACCGGATACTATAGCGGCATTCATAAACGCCGCCGCTCCGGCCGCCAGCCCCCCTGCCGCTGCCGCACCGGGCAGGTCCTGAATATCACGACCAAGCTGCTTAGTTACAATCGCTGCAAGATGAGCAAGGCCTTTCTCAAGGCGGTCAACCATCCGGTCGGTCGCACCTTTCTGAGGGGCATACACTTTTGCCGCTCCGTTGTCCCCGCAAAGCGGATTGTCAACATCGCACAGAACTTCCACAGGCGGCAGATGCAATTCTTTCGGCCTCACTATTTTTTCTATCTTCAAAAGCCCCATTCCACCAGGCGGAACCGGACTGCCCTTTGCGTCAAGGAAGGCCCAGCCCAGCGCCGCTGCCGCCCCGACACCGCCGTCCACGGTTGCGCTTCCTCCGACTGCCAGAAGAATCTTTTCGGCTCCATACTCGGATGCTTTTTTTATCAGTTCTCCCGTGCCGTAAGTAGTCGTCTTCATCGGATTCAATTGGTCTCGACTGAGAAGCTCAAGGCCGCTGGCGGCAGCCATTTCCACAACAGCCGTTCTATCGGTTTGAAACCATGCAAAACCGGCCTTAACGCGCATATCCTCAAAAGGGCCGGTCACTGTTTGAGGGACCCATTGGCCGTCGGAGGCATCCATCATCACCCGTGCAGTCCCCTCGCCGCCGTCCGCCATCGGCTTTTTAACGACCACAGCGGTCGGCATATATTCTCCGACGGCATCGGCGACAATGCCGCACGCCTCGGCAGCGGATAAACTTGCCTTGAACGAGTCCATTGCAACTACAATCTTCATAAGGCACGAACGCGGTTTAAGTAGTGTCAGGGTGACAAAGACGGCAAGTTTTTACAGCGCTATCAAGCTTACCACCCACAGTGTTACGGCGGCGACAATACCCTGAACAAAGGTTCCCAAGGTCTGGAGTTTGTATCCCTGCTTCACGCTCATTTTGCTCAGGCCGGTGACGACCCAGAAGTAACTGTCGTTGGCATGGCTGACGACCATAGAACCGGCGCCTATTGCCACTACCGCCAGAGCGCGAGCGTTGACAGAGTCAAGTCCCAGTGTTCCAAGAAGCGGCGCCACTATACCTGCGGTGGTTATTATCGCAACCGTTGAAGAGCCCTGCGCAGTTTTCAAGGCAGCGGCCAATATAAAAGGCAGCCAGATACTGAGAGCCGTCTCCTGGCCGAGCTGAGCACCGACCACATCCGAGATGCCCGAGTTCTGAAGCACCTTTCCAAAGGCCCCGCCACAGCCGGTGATGATAATTATCGCCGCCGCCGACAGCACCGCCTGGCCGACCCAACCCGAGGCGCTCAACATATTCGGCGTCGGTTTTTTCGGCAACAGAAACGAAAAAAGCACCCCCAGCAACAACGCCACTACCGGATGCCCGACAAAGCCGATAACGCCCAGCATTTTTTCGCTGTCACCCAGCGGATGTGTGGGATACTCGGCTCTTGACTTAGCCACAATCAGCACGATTGGCAGCAGAATTGGAATTACAGATTTGACAGCCGAAGGCCCTTTATTCGAAGAGTCAACATTGACATCGGTCTCACCGGTCGGCTCGTTCGCCAGGGGCACTTTCGCTGCGAACTTCACAGCGAACAACCATCCCGCAGTTAGGGTAATCAAACTAACCAGCCCGCCCCATAGAATCACTAAACCCAAATCCGCCTTGAGCATTCCCGCCGCTGCAACAGGTCCGGGTGTAGGCGGAACCATCGTATGCGTCGCATATAACCCCAAGCTAAGCGCTATCGCACTTGCCGCCAGGGGTACTTTTGCCCTGCGTGACAGCGCCCTGCACAACGGCGACAAGAGCACAAAGCCCGAATCACAGAAAACAGGGACACTTACGATATAGCCAACAATACTCATTGCCAAAGGAACGTTTTTGGCGCCCACCACCTTCAAGAGCCCCTGAGCAAGGTTCAAAGCCCCGCCGCTTTTTTCCAGGAATGTTCCTATCACCGAGCCGGCCAGTATGACGATACCGATATGGCCGATTGTCCCGCCAAAACCGGCCTTGATACTATCAATTACATCAATAAGGTTCATTCTTCCGCAGAGGATGCCGTAGCCCAATGCGGCGGCGAGGAGCGCAAGAAAGGGATGAAGCTTCAGCTTAGTCGTCGAGACCACTATGAAAATGACGCAAAGAAAAAGGAGAACTATCAGCCACATTGTTTCGCCCGTCAAAAACTCAGAAACAACAAAATCAGCGGATAATAACCGTATCGACTCTACAGCACAAGTATTACAGGCGGGATTATACCGAACCGGACGTGAACCAAGCTATTGAGACACATCAAGGCGGACTTTCTTTGCGGGGAGAAGCCGTACAGGTCCAATGAGGCCGGACTCGAGCAAATCCACATTCTTCCAGGGTCTCATCCAGGCGGTCGGCCCTTTGACGATATTCGTATGTGTGAAGCGTCTCTCTTCAGGCAGCTTACCATCGCCGACGAGGCGGTTATTCCAGTTATTTGCAACCTCAATCAGGAGATTGTTCGAACCAGGCCCGGCTGCACCTGTAATATCAATTCTGTACGGCTGTTTCCATAAGATGCCGAGGTGTCGGCCGTTAAGGTAAACATCCGCGACCTCTCTGACTTTGCCGAGGTCAAGGACGAGCTTGATATCATCTGCAACAAGCTCGCCGGGTATCTCGAATTTTTTGTTGTATGTCGCAATACCGGAGAAGTACTTTATCGCATCTTCGTCAGCTTTGGTCCAGGAGATTAGCTCACTAAACAGCTTCGAGGGTGGCGCACCCCAGCCGGCCGGGAAATGAACGTCCCAGGGGCCTTCGATTTGAAAAGCATCCGGGACGGAATCAATATCAATAGGGATTTTTCTGCCGGCTGCGGTCTCGATAAGATATTTTCCGACCCGGTCGGCGACAAATTCGATATCACCGTTTTGATTTTGCCACAGCTCGGGGGTGGTGAAGTCACCGGAAGGATTTCGCAGTCCGGGGAAAATTTTCTCACCGTTTTTGCTTAGCGATACAACGTTACGTCCGTCGAGCGGCTCTCGAAAGACTACAAACACGGAACCGGCCGGCCCCAAGCAAAGCGGTAGTCGAGTTGCCCCATCGAGAGAATCGTAAAGGGCGCATTTGCGTATTTGGCCGGTATCCGGCAGCCACAGTTCGGGAGCTCTGCCCTTAACACGGAATGTACAGTCAACGTGCTCGAAGCGCATCTTCCTGTTGCTGACAA
>CAYMYK010000093.1:0-11079 GCA_964394625.1 uncultured Pirellulales bacterium | reverse complement strand
CATCACAGCAGCGATTTTCATTCGCCGGGTCCAGATACCTAAGGTAATACCAGCAGCTTCCCGCCCACTGCGGCATCGTGTTTGTCTCACGCATTACAGTTGTCCCGTCAGGCAAACGCACGTTGACCCAGCCATTGGCGTTGGCCAATGGCGGCTCACCGGTCCCCGACGGTTTGTAATCCTTCAGCTTAGGCAGCTCCAGAGGCAGCTCATCCTCCGAAAGCCCAACCACTCGACCATCTTCGGTATGCACTATCGGGAACGGCTCGCCCCAGTACCTCTGCCTGCTGAACAGCCAGTCCCGCAGCTTGTAGTTAATCGCCTTTTTACCCAATCCCTTTTCCTCGAGCCATCCGGTAATCGCCTCCTTAAACTCCGCCGTCGCCAGACCGTCAAACCTGCCCGAGTTCATTGCCTTACCGTCACCGATGAAACAGGCCTCGCCCGTTTTAACCTGTTCGCAAAGATCGCTGTCCTCCGGCTCAACGACCGCGACAATCGGCAGCTCGAACTTCTTTGCAAACTCGAAGTCTCGCTCATCGTGGGCCGGCACCGACATAATCGCACCGGTGCCGTAGCTGAGCAAAACATAGTCACTTATCCAGACAGGAATCTTTTCGTCGTTTACCGGATTGACGGCAAAAGCGCCTGTAAAAACGCCGGTCTTTTCCTTCGCTAAATCCGTCCGGTCAAGGTCACTCTTACGCGATGCCTCCTCACGATATTTCTTTACTGTTTTTTCCTGTTCATCTGTTGTAATCATATCGACAAGCGGATGCTCCGGCGCCATCACCATATACGTCGCGCCGAAAAGCGTATCGGGCCGGGTTGTAAAAACGCGAATATTCTCATCGTAGCCGTCTATCTTAAAATCCACCTCGGCGCCGATACTCTTTCCTATCCAGTCCTGCTGAAGCTTCTTTATCGACTCGGGCCAGTCAACCCGGGCCAAATCATCCAGCAGCCGCTCGGCGTACCTGGTTATCCCGAGCATCCACTGCCGCATCGGCTTGCGGATTACCGGATGTCCCCCCCGCTCACTCACCCCCCCTATCACTTCTTCGTTCGCCAGAACCGTCCCCAACGCCGGACACCAGTTCACCGCGACCTCGGCTTCGTAAGCCAGCCGATGGCCGTTGATATATTTTTGCCTTTCCTCTTCGCTCAACCCGTCCGGTACGGCAAGCTCTTCAATCGGCCTGGCCTTTTGCTCCTGCTCGTCGAAGTAACTGTTGAACATATTGAGCAATATCCACTGCGTCCATTTGTAGTAACGCGTATCGGTGGTATTCACCTCGCGGTCCCAGTCATAGCTGAAGCCCAGCGACTTAATCTGCCTGCGCATATTATCGATGTTCTTCTGTGTAGTCTCTTTCGGGTCGGTGCCCGTCTGCACGGCGTACTGCTCGGCGGGCAGGCCGAACGCATCCCAGCCCATCGGGTGCAAAACGTTGAAGCCCTTCATTCGTTTATATCGCGCGACTATGTCACTGGCCGTGTAACCTTCAGGGTGTCCGACGTGCAGTCCCTGCCCGCTTGGGTACGGGAACATATCAAGAACGTAATACTTGCACCTGCTCTGGTCGCGGTCGATGGCCCTGAACGTCCTGTTACTCTGCCAGTACTGCTGCCACCTGGGCTCAATCTCGCCGAATCTGTAGCCGCCTTTTTTACCGCTCATATATTCAAAACTCCTTCTGCTGACACAGAAACCGTTACTCCTATTTGCGAACGGATTTATGGTATGAAAACAGCCGGCAATAATCAACGACAAATCCAGACCACACCACTCGCCGCCGGGACAACAGGCCCTCTCGACCGCCCCGCCTAACCATACAAAAAAAATCGGGGAGACAAGATTTGAACTTGCGACCTCTGCGTCCCGAACGCAGCGCTCTAGCCAAGCTGAGCTACTCCCCGATAAAATCGGATGCCCGGAATATACCAAAAGCCCGGGCCGTTTGCAAGCTACAATAAATTAACAGGGTCTATGTCAATCGCAACCTTGGCGCCGCCTGGAACAGGCCCAGCCGCACGCAAGGCGGCGAACAGACGCTGCATCGTCGCCGCATCGGGCGACTGCACTATTATCTGCATCCGGTGAAAACGCCTTATCCTGCTTATCACCGCGGGCATCGGCCCTCGCACCTTTACCTCAAGGCCGCAGCTCGCGACGACCGCATCGATGCGCTGCCGTGCCGCCGCCGCCGCCGCTTCGAGCTTCTTATAGTCCCTGTCCCGCATAACAACGGCGGCGAGCCGCCAGTAAGGCGGCAAATTGCACGCCGAGCGATGCTCGAGCTCGTCCCTGACAAACCCGTCAAAATCGCCGTTGACGGCATATTGTATCGCCGGCTGATTGCCTAAAAACGTCTGTACGAATACCGTTCCCTTCTTCTGGGAGCGTCCGGCCCTGCCGGCCACCTGGCTGATCAACTGAAACGTGCGTTCGTTCGCCCTGAAATCGGGCAGATAAAGACACGTATCGGCGCTTATTATCCCCACTAACGTCACGTTAGGAAAATGCAGTCCCTTAGCTAACATCTGTGTCCCGGCCAGGACGTCAATCCGGCCCTCGCCAAAGTCGGTCAGAACACGATAATAATCGCCGCCTTTCATCGAGTCACTATCGACCCGCGCAACGTGCACCGCCGGAAACCTCTTTACAAGCTCCTGCTCCAAGCGCTGCGAGCCGAGTCCTATCATCGCCATACCCTTGCCGCACAGGGGACACTTGCGGGGCACTAAGGTGCGGGCGCCGCAATAGTGACATACGGCGTAGCCGTACTCGATGTGGCTGCCGGTTATCGTCTGCATCCGGCTTTTAAGCTGCCCTGCCCTTCGGTGAAAAGTCAGCGTAACGTCGCAGTTCCGGCAGCGAAGTACATGTTTGCAGGACGGGCAAAAGACAAAATTGCTGTACCCCCGCCTGTTCAAAAGCAGTATCGCCTGTTCACCGCGAGCGAGCACCTCTTTCAACTGCTCAGCCAGCGGCCGGCTTATAAGTGTAACACCATCGTCTCTCGAATAGTAATCCTTCAAATCAACGAGCTTCATCTCCGCAAACGAAAGATTCATCACCCGCCTCGGCAGCCGAACCATAGTAAAGTGTTTTTTAGTGCGGCAGTTGTACAACGTCTCGAGAGAAGGCGTGGCGCTGCCGAGAATACAGAGGGCGCCGGAAAGCTGCGCACGCTTTATCGCCACGTCCCTGCCGTGATAACGCGGCGCCGTATCCTGCTTATAGCTCGGCTCATGCTCCTCATCAACGACGATAAGCCCTATGTTCGCCAGCGGAGCGAATACCGCGGACCTGGCCCCTATCACCACATCGGCGAGGCCGGCCTTTATATTCTGCCACTGAACGTTGCGCTGTGCAGCCGTCAGGCCCGAGTGCATCACCGCTATCCGCGAAAAACGAGAGCCGAAGCGCTGAACGGTCTGCGCCGTCAAAGCAATCTCGGGCAAAAGCACAATCGCGCTTTTGCCTTTCTTCAAGACCGCATCTATTGCCCTTATGTAAAGCTCCGTCTTGCCGCTGTCGGTAACACCATACAAAAGCGTCACACCGAATGTACCCGTCTCTATCTGTCTCTTTATATGCGCAAGCACCTTGACCTGGTCGGCGTTTAGAACCACCCGCTCGCTTTTTAAGACCATCCCCTCCGGGACCGCCGGCAGCGACTTCAACACCGTCTTCTGCACGACCGCGACAATCCCCTTTTCGGCAAGGGCCTTGACGGGTACGTCGGTGCAGCCCACAGCCGCAAGCAGCGCGTGCAGCTGGGCCGAGGTCTGTGAGTCGAAGGCCCGCAGGCGATTGAGGTACTCGACAATTTTCTTTTGCTTGCCGCTGCGGAGCCGTTTAACCGTCTCTTCCACCTGCCCGGCGTCGATTGCCAGATACAGATGTCGCCGCGTGCTTACCCCAGCGCCCTTCTTTACCGCCGCCGGCACCATCGCCGCCAGAACCTGACCCAGCGGGCAAACATAATACACGCTTATCCACCGCGCAAGCTCCATCAGCCCCGAATCCACCAGCGGCTCTCTGTCAACTACCTTTGCAACCTTCTTAAGCGCCCGCTTTTTGCCCCGCGAGGTAAAAGACTCCTCGAAAGGGACATCCGCCTCTACACAAAACCCAACCGCCGGCTTGTTGGCCCTGCCGAACGGGACCTCGACACGCCGGCCAAGCCCGACAGGCCAAAGCTCGTCCGGCGCCGCATAATCAAACTCCCTGTCAACCCCCGACTCGAACGCCACACGAATTATATGATTGCAAGGAATACTTTCCTCAGCCTCTTCCGTCTCAAACAAACTATCCGTTCGGTATCTACTCATTTATTAACCTAATATGTTAATTGGCACATACAGCCTGGATACCATGGTGGAACATCATTGAGATTCAGATTCTGCGACCAACGAAAAGACTTTTCCTTTTCTTTGCAATAATTAGAACAATCAGGGTGAAGTTCTATTCTTTTTGGCCCGCTATCCTGAATATCCTTATACGACCAGAATTTTCTCTGTACAAAATCTTTAAGTAGTGTTGCCTTCAGTCGTTGGTATCTTAGCCAATCTGGTGGCAGTCTATCAAAAGGAGAACGCACTGCTTTGACCCACCCATTTTTGATTTCTGGTATTATATTCGTGATTTCGTCTGGAGTGGCTCCTGACAATATTTTCTTTATAATTATTTCTTTTGAACGACCCTTACCAGTACCCAAACGATTACTAATTTCTCTGACTTTTTCTATTGGCAACTGCTTAAGAAATCCTTCAATATCTGTTGATTGTCCTATCTCTACAAGCCCATGCGCTTCTAAAATGTTGCGAATGGGCGGCGATATTGGTCTTCTGAACCATGAACATGAGAACATCTGAGTGACTTCACGAGGAAATTTACAGTATATCTCATACGCATCACGATAAGATAGAGGTATCGATGGTTCTTCTTGCATTTCTTCGTCGTCGCAACAACGGCCTGGCCATATCTCTGGCCATGAGTCCAACTTTTGAAAAATCTTTCTCCACGGCTCTAACCATTTACCCGTAGGATTACCAATTAACGCTGCCTCCAGATGCAGAGGTGTTCTGTTATCTTCTTCAAAATCTTTAAGTAATGCGATTCTAATAGAATTCCACGCTTCGGGTGTCACTGCGAGAAATCGGCTCAAGTTTAAATTGTTTACGAAAATATGGAAGCTATTGTCTTGTATAGTTGGTATCGTTTCTGCTTGAGCATCCATACACCAACGGCACAAACCTTCTCCCTCAGAATTTATCTTTTTAGTTAGGGTTGTTGTTGGTCGACCACAAAAACATATTTGCAAGTCCAGAGATTCTATCGCGTTCTTCAGGGCCGATACTATATTGTCTTTACCTCCAACTCGCGCTAAAAGTTTTGAAGACTCGAACAACAGGTTGCCTATTTGAACACCATCAACAATGTGCCAAGCTATCCAGGCGCTAAAATACGGATCGTAAGGTCTAGTACCTGCCTCCATGCCGCATAGTGGACACCGGATTGTAAATAGCGTGCGTGGTCCGTCGAACTTATGTAGTGGTGTTGCGTTTGGTCGACTACCCAATAATTGGATCAACTCTCTCATTAAACCCCTAATTCTTGGTATGCGCCAAGAAGCAGATTCTATATTAGGCAATATCCAAGCCAATGCATCAAGAAACGACTCAAGCATTTCACTGTTTTTCGGCCAGTCAAATTCTTCAAAAGTTACTTCATCAGGATGGGCACCACAAACCACGCAGTTAAAATGAAATATTGTTTTCATATAATAATCCAATTCGTTAACTTGGGCGTTAATCTGCGTCTAACTATACTTTTTCTTTTATGCCTTTTCGCGGCTACTTTCCCCTTTTACCTTCTCTGCGTTCTCTCCGTGCCCTCTATGTCTGTTTCTTTTTCAAACTCTTTCCCAGCTTAAAGTGTTCCGTGGCCATCCGGCTTATATGCTCGCCGATGGCCAGGCACGCCGTCGCTGCCGGTGACGGTGCGTTCAGAACGTGAATTGCGTTGCCCCTGCGCTCGATTGCAAAATCGTCTATCAACTCGCCGTCCGGGCCCAGCGCCTGCGCACGTACTCCCGAATTGCCGGGCCGCAAATCCGCCGGCTCTATCGACGGTATCAGACGCTGAAGCCCCCGCACAAATAGCTTCTTGCTGAACGCCCTTGCGTATTCACCCATCCCATACAGCCAGTGCCGCATAAACAGCCTCCATGTCCCCCAGTAAGTAAGCGACTCCCAACTGTCCCTCAAGCTGAAAGACGTTTTGCCGTAACCTTCCCGCTTGAACGAGAACACCGCATTAGGCCCGCACTCGATGCCGCCGTCAACTTTGCGAGTAAAGTGAACACCTAAAAACGGAAACTCAGGGTCCGGGACAGGATATATCAGGTTTCTCACCTTCTCCGCCGCCTCAGCGGTCAAATCATAATAGTCGCCCCGAAAAGGCACAATCCTCATCCTTGTCCGAACCCCGTCTAATCGGGCGATGCGGTCGCTCTGCAGACCCGCACAGTTGATAATGAACCTCGCCTTCACACTGCCCCGGTTAGTCAGCAGCTCGGTGAAAAAATCATGCTTGTCGAAACCGAGAACTTTGTGAGACGGCAAAACTTTATTGCTCGACGACTTTTTCTCAACCAGTTGAGCCAGCTTATCGGCGACCGCCGCATAATCTATTATCCCCGTGCACGGCACGCGCAGGCCCGCAATACCCGTGCAGTACGGCTCGGCTTCCTTGATTTGCTCCGGCCCTATCTTTTCAATGCCTTCTATGCCGTTCTGCCGGCCCCTCTCGAAATTCATCTCAAGATTGACCAAATCTTTCTCGCTCGTCGCCACGATTATCTTGCCGCAAATCTCATGCGCAATCTTGTACTTCTTCGCAAAGGCAATGAGCTGATTTCGCCCTTCTGTACAGGTTCTCGCCTTCGCGGAGCCCGGCTTATAGTAAAGCCCCGAATGAATCACTCCGGAATTGTGCCCGGTCTGATGACTCGCCGGCTCGGCCTCTTTCTCCAGAACCCCAATTGAAATATCCGGGTGATTCAGCGCAATTTTATACGCCGAGGCCAGCCCGACTATCCCTGCGCCAATGACAACCACATCGAAATCAGTTTTTTGACTCATCGACACATTCCCTTTAAGCAAATACCTTTCTGACCGGCCCGAGCACGGCCGAAACAGCCCGCACCAGCGACACAGAACGGGCCTTTTGCATTTTTCACCTTGCCCTTCGGATTCCGCATCCTGTGTTGATTTTCCCACTTAAAGCCGGTTTTGTCAAGATTCGCCCCTGCTGTGGCCAAAACCGGCTTGCGGCCAGTGAAAAAAAGTCCTATAATTTTTCAGATTTTGCTTGACAAACAGCGATTCATCTGCTTAACTATAATAACTTAGAGAATGAGAAAGCTTCGCGGGGGGCCGAAGCGCATAACTAAGGGGTGTTTTATGAAGGAGGAGCAGAGATGTGTAGAAAAGCATTCCGTGTGCTGGTTTTGGCAATTCTATCAGCGTTTATCGCCACCATCGCCGTAGCCCAACCCATCGTCATCGACGACTTCGAGTCCGGCGGCTGGCCCACGCCGTTAATGATTCCCTCGTGGCAGGACAGCTCGCCCGGCCCATCCTCGGCAAGTCTGACCTATATCTCCGGCGATGTCCCACAGGGAAACTGGGCCGGCCAGTTCGACTATCATATCGCCGGCGGCTGGCAATATCCGGATGACCCCACAAACTATGAATCATGGGACAACGCAGGTATGCAAAGACAGTTTGAACCTCTTGACTTTCAGCCCGGCGGAGAAATCCACATGCATGTAAAACTCGAACCCGGCTGGGATATCAGCAACGCCGACTTCTTTGTCATCGAGTACGCCGGCGACCAGTGGGGTCAAACCTGGCTGCCGGGCCCTACCACCGCAGAGGGCGCCATATTCTGGTTGGACCCTGCGACCATCCCGGCCATTATCGCACCGGACGACTGGATACCACCGTGGCCACCTCATCCATACGAACAATGGTATGACATCCCCATCATCAGCCCCGACGACGGCTGGGTTGAAATCGTAATCGACGAGAATATGTGGATGTCCTGGGGCGCATCCCTCGTGGACTTCGACGCGATGAATAGCATCAGCTTGCGGCTCTGGGGAACTGGTCCGCTTCCTGAATATCCACCCATTGAAGATATCAAACTTAGCGGCACCGACACCATCTGGCCTTCATGGCCCCTGGACGGCACCGTTGACATCGACTACATCTATTACGTACCCGAGCCGGCAACCATTGCACTACTCGCTATCGGCGGCCTGGCATTGATTCGCTCAAAACAAAGCCGTAAATCATCATAGCTATTGAACTTGAATAAAACGAGAGGAGAAAGAGTGATGTTGAAAAGATTGCTTTACCTCGTAACGCTGTTGGCGTTGACCGCATCCGCCGTAAACGCCTCCCCTGTTGTCGTCATCGACGACTTCGAGTCCTATTGGGGCACGCCGGCGATGGTAACACCGTCAGGGCCATGGTCAGGGGTTGCACTGCCCGGAACGACCAACACTCTTCAGTTGCTCACCGCCGGTGCCGCTCAGGGCACCCAGGCAATGCAGTGGGACTACACCAACAACGGCGGATGGGCTAACCCCGACGACCCCACCAACTATGACCCCATCGCCGACCACGCTTCCATAAACCTCGACCTGCCCGCACCGTTCGATATCACCGCCGACACAATGCTACACATGACCCTCCGCCAGCCAATGGGCGGCATGCCAACCGACTTCGGTTATGTAATCGATTGGTACGGCGACCAGTGGTCACAGACCTGGATTCCCAGAGCTGACTGGATTCCTGTCTGGTGGCCGATACCCCCTGTTCCGGCCATCGTCGTTCCCCACGATTACATAGGACCCATAGAACCGTACGTCTGGCCGCCTGACACCCCAGAGTTATGGGAAGGCGGCGACTGGCTCGAGATAGTCATCGACCCTTCCATTATGTGGGTCACCTGGGGCGCTCCACTGGTCTCCCTTGATGCACTCACCGACATTGCAATCAGCGCCTTTACTATAGGCCCGCCCGATACAAGCGGGGCATCCGGTCCCTCCAAGCTTAACGGCACCGACGTCACTTGGCCCGCTGGACCCATCTCCGGCTCCCTGCAAATTGACGACATCTACTGGGAAATCCCCGAGCCGACAACTATCGCCCTGCTCGCTCTCGGTGGACTTGCTCTGAGGAGAAGAAAAAAACAATAATATCATTTTAAGGAGGACCAAAGATGAGAAAGCTGATATTGTTGGCGGCCATGGCAATCACCTCGGCCGCAAACGCTGCGCTGCTCATCTCGGTTGACGGCGTCATTGACCCGCCCGACACAGAAATCACGCTCCTGCCAAGCGACATGGCGGTCATCGGTATCTGGGGTGACGGCTCCAGCCCCCAGGGTACATATTACCTCGGCGTACAGGAAGGTAACCTTGCCACATTGGATGCTTCAAATATGACAATGATTTACCCGGCAGAGATTCCCATGCCCCCCACCCCGGAACCACCCTTTCCCGGCTGGATCACCATTGAACTTTACAACTATCAGCCTGACCCGCCCCCGCTGGAGGGTATGCTCGTTGACCAGATCATTCTTCACTGCGAGAACCCCGGTGAGGCGTCAGTACTGCTCTTAGACCATAACCTTGAGGTGCTCGACACCCAGGTAATCCACCAAATACCCGAACCGACGACAATTGCCATCCTCGCCCTCGGCGGACTTGCTCTAAGGAGAAGAAAAAAACAACAATGAGAATTGCTGAGCCTGAATAGCGCTGCAAAAAGGCGTGGCTACATATCCGGCACTATCTCCGGATAGACCTGGCCGGTGGGGCTTATCTTGAAGATATATATCAGCCCCGGCCGCAGTCTCGAATAGACTACGTTTCCGTAGATTGCCTTGAGGCCGTACTGTTTGAGTCGTTCCGGGTCATTCGCCAAATCCCATATACCCGACCAGAAAACCTCCCGATGTTTTATCGGCAAGACCTTCAGCAAATCCGCATAGCGTGCCGGCTCGGCCCCCGCCTGTTCTATTACAAAACCATCCTGAGGCGCCGTCGTCTCGCCATAAACCCGCCGCCACAGGTATAAGGCCTTCTCCCTGCCGTCCACCACCATTTTGTCGCCGAATTTCACTATAATCGCATCGAAATAAACGATATCGCCCTCAATCGTATAGTCCTTCTCTAAAATCTTCCTGAGCTTGTCGTCCCTGGCGGTCTCCACAAATCGAAGTGTCATATACAGTTTCCCGTTCTTACTCTCCTGCGAAACCACCTTTGCATAGCCAATCTGCTCCTCGGCGGTAAGGTTCGTTATCGCCTGCTTAAGCCGGTTGTTCTCCGCCAGCAGCTTATGTATCGTCGCCGCTCCGTAGAAAAACCCCTGGCCGAGATAGACCGCAACTGCCACCGCCGCCGCAATCAGGACAATAACCAGAATCCCACGTCTTTTCTCAGCCACCTTGCCAAACCACCAAAATACTCAAAACCACTCACAAGCCCGTATTAACCGGCTTTGCACGAACACCATATTGTATCATCGGCAGGAATGGGTCTTTTTATCAAGTCCGACCGCACTTGAGATTCAGCCGGCACAAGATTACAATCGATATGTCTGAAACCGAAATGATTCAAGAGCAATGGCGAAATTCAAGCTAAACAGTGCGTTCAAGCCCGCCGGCGACCAGCCACAGGCCATAGAACGGCTCGTCAATGGTCTGCGCGCCGGCAAAAAATCCCAGACGCTTATGGGCGTCACCGGTTCAGGCAAAACCTTCACTATGGCAAACGTCATCGCACAATTCAACCGTCCCGCGCTTGTCATCTCGCATAATAAGACCCTGGCCGCACAGCTTTACGAGGAATTTAAGGAGCTGTTCGGCGAAAACGCCGTCGAGTACTTCGTCAGCTATTACGACTACTACCAGCCGGAGGCATACATCCCCCAGCGCGACATCTACATCGAGAAAGACGCCTCGAAAAACGCCGACCTCGACCGCCTGCG
>CAYMYK010000092.1:0-11215 GCA_964394625.1 uncultured Pirellulales bacterium | reverse complement strand
TGTTTACGAATGGGATTATCAGAGCATTAAGGAAGAATATCTGAGTATCAAGAAGCAATTCAAAAAGCAGTAGTTTATTATGATTTCTCTGTGAACTCTGTGGCCTCTGTGGCTAAAAAAATGAATTCTCTGTGTGCTCTGTGCCCCCTGTGGCTAAAAAATTTTGAATGTTCTCTGTGGCAAAATGGAGAATCTGAAGATGCCGTTTATTGCAAATACCGCCAACCAGCAGCAACAGATGCTCGACCTTATCGGCCTGAAAATGGACGACCTGTTCGCCGATATCCCGCCCGAGCTTGCAAAGCACAAATTCAACCTGCCGGCAGGGCTTACCGAGCAGCAGGTGCGAAACCGGCTGGCCGAGCTTGCGGGCAAAAATTCAATCAACCTGACGCTCTTCTTGGGCGGTGGCTTCTACGACCACTTCATCCCCGCAGCCGTCTATTCGCTTATCTCGCGAAGCGAGTTCTACACCGCCTATACACCGTATCAGAGCGAGCTTTCGCAGGGTACTCTCCAGGCGGTCTATGAATACCAGTCGATGATTTGCCGGCTTAGCGGAATGGAGGCCGCCAACGCATCGCTGTACGACGGCGGCACGGCGATGTACGAAGCGATGATGATGGCCCTTCGGATAACCGGCAGAAACAAAGTCATTATCGACGACAGCGTGAATCCTATCTATCGTGTTATGATACACTCATATACACGCAACCTAAAAATAGAGCTCATCGAGACACACTGCGGCAACGGCCTGGTCGATAGAAAGCAGGTGCTCGCGAAACTCGATGACCAGACCGCAGCGGTCATCGTCCAGAACCCCAACTTCTTCGGCTGTATCGACGACTTCACAGACATCGCCGACGCCGCACACAAAAAGGGCGCACTGCTCGTCGTTTCCTGCTATCCGATATCGTTAGGGATACTCAAGGCGCCCGGGGCAATGGGCGCCGACATAGTCACCGGCGAGGGCCAGTGCCTTGGTATGCCGATGTCGTTTGGCGGCCCTTACCTCGGTTTTATGGCTACCAGAATGAAATACATCCGCAAGATGCCCGGCCGAATCGTCGGACAAACGACCGACAGACAGAACCGTCGCAGCTTCGTAATGACGCTTCAGGCCCGCGAGCAGCACATCCGCAGACAAAAGGCCACATCGAATATCTGCTCGAACGAGGCGTTGTGTGCTCTTACCGCTTTGGTATATCTTTCGCTGCTTGGCAAGCAGGGCCTTTGCGAAACGGCGCAGCTTTGCGCCGACAAGGCCAGTTACGCCTATAAACGCCTTACGGCGATACCGGGCGTTCAGCCGCACTTCAGAGCGAAATGGTTCTTCAACGAGTTTGTCCTCGATTTGCCGACCGGGGCCGCCGACGTCATAGCGAAGCTCATCGAAAAGGGCTTTGCCGCCGGCTTCCCGCTCGGCAGATACTACGACGATATGAAGAACTCTATTCTTATATGTGTCACCGAAAAGAGAACAAAACAGCAGATTGGTATGTTAGCCGAAGCCCTGGAGAGCGTTTTATGAAACTGATTTTCGAGAAAAGCGTCCCTGAACGCCGGGCCGTCAGGACGGTAAGAAGCGATGTTCCAACGACAATCAATATAAAAAAAGAGTTTCTCCGCGACGAACCCGCCGAGATCCCAGAGCTTAGCGAGCTTGATGTCGTCCGTCACTTCACGGAGCTTTCGCGTAGAAATTTCGGCGTCGATACCAACTTTTATCCACTCGGCTCGTGCACGATGAAATACAATCCGAAGGTAGCCGAGCGTATCGCCGCATATCCGGGTTTTGCCCATCTGCATCCGCTTCTGCCGCAGCTTCGAATGGGTGGTATGCTCACGCAGGGCGCGCTGGCGGTGCTGTACGAAATGGATTTGCTGCTCCGCGAGATAACGGGTATGGCCGGTTTTACGATGCAGCCGATGGCAGGCGCTCACGGCGAGCTTACCGGCATAATGATTATGGCCGCATACCACGCCGACAAAGGCAACAAGAAAACTACCGTTCTCATCCCCGACAGCGCCCACGGGACCAACCCTGCCAGCGCAGCCATCGCCGGCTACAACGTGCTGTCGGTGCCCAGCGACGATACCGGCGTTATGGACATAAACGCCCTCAAAAAAATGCTGAACGGCGAGGTCGCAGGGCTTATGCTCACCTGTCCGAATACGCTCGGCCTGTTCAATCCCCACATCAGGGAAATATGCGATGCTATTCACGGCGTTGACGGCCTGGCGTATTATGACGGTGCGAATCTAAACGCGATTGTCGGCAAGGCAAGACCCGCCGACTTCGGCTTTGATATTGTTCATATAAATCTTCACAAGACGTTTGCAACGCCCCACGGCGGCGGCGGGCCGGGCGCAGGGCCGGTGGGAGTTACGGAAAAGCTGCTCGATTTCCTGCCTGTTTCAATCGTTACAAAAAGAAACGACGGAACCTACGCCCTTCGATACGACCAGCCAAAATCAATCGGTTACGTCGCCCCGTTCTACGGCAACTTCGCGGTAATCCTGAAGGCGTACGTCTATACACTGATGCTTGGAATCGAGGGCCTCAAACGTGTCGCTGAAAACGCCGTTCTCAATGCGAACTACATCCGCGAGAAGCTCAAAAGCCACTACCGGAGCGCCTTCGACAGAATCTGCAAGCACGAATGTGTGCTTAGCCCTTCGAAGAAGATGCTGGAGGCCGGCGTGCGCGCCATCGACGTCGCCAAGGCCCTTATCGACCGCGGCTTCCATCCGCCGACCGTATATTTCCCCACAATCGTCAAAGAGGCGATGATGATAGAGCCGACCGAGACCGAGAGCAAGGAAACACTCGACGCCTTCATCGACGCGATGATTGAGATAGCCGAACTCACCGAGAGCAACCCCGAGCGGGTCAAGGCCGCTCCCGTAACCACACCAGTCAATCGGCCCGACGAGACCGCCGCCGCAAAAAACCTCAATGTTGCCCGCCTCTAAAATTGGAGTTATACTAAGTGCAGAGTCATAACAGCGTAATAGTCAGAGTCTTTGTCTGTAAAGGAGCCATATTATGAGTAACCCGATAAACCGACGCGAATTCCTTGGAGCCGGTGCGGCATCGGCAAGTGCAATGCTGCTGGCCGGAAGATTGAATGCCCAGTCAATCACAGCCGCCGCGACTGCGAATTGGCCGCCAAAACTGCCCGACGTGAAAATCTACAAGGTGTACCTCGCCGGGGCCAAGGGCTGGCCAAAGCCCGACCTCGACATCCAGGCCGAAATCGCCCGACTGGAAAAGCATCTGGCCGAGACCGAACGCCGGCTCGGCGATGTCAAATTCATCGGTGGCGACCTCGTGCGCCACGGAGGCGCTGACAGCACCAAACTTGCCCACAAACTCCGTGATGTCGATGGCGTGCTGGCCTTCAATCTTAACACGATAGTGGAAAGCCAGTTCAAGCCGTTCGTGGCTATCGGCCTGCCCACCGTATTATTCTCCCAGCCCTACAGTGGCCACGACTGGTGCAAGGTCTGTAAGATGCCAAAGCTCGGTAAGAAGGTTGTCCTGCTGGCCACCAGCGACTATGGCGAAATCACTCAAATCGCAGGCCTTATGCGCGTCGCGCCGCGCTTGCGCCAGACGCGAATTATCTATATCGGCAACGGCCCGATGAAAGCCGGAAGGGCCGCCGAATTCAAAGACAAACTCGGCGTCGAGGTCGTCTCCGTTGGCCACAAGCAACTTAACGAAGTATATGAAGCCATTGACAGCAAGCAAGCCGAGGCCGAAGCAGACCACTGGATTAACAACGCGCAAAGGGTCGTCGAGCCCAGCCGCGAGGAAATCGTCAAGTCCTCTCGACTGTACCTCGCAATGAAAAAGATTATGACTGATGAGCATGCCCGGGCCATCACCATCGACTGCCTCGGCCTGTTTGCGCAGAGGTCACTGCCCGCCTATCCCTGCCTGGGCTTTAGCAAGCTAAACGACGCAGGACTCGTCGGCGCCTGCGAGGCCGACATGGACTCAACGCTGACAATGCTCATATTCGGCTATGCCTTCGGCGTCCCCGGCTTTATCAGCGACCCCGTCTTCGATACCTCGACCAATACGGTCATCCACGCCCACTGTGTCAGTGCGACAAAGATGGACGGCCCCGCCGGCCCACGGTGCCCATACATCATTCGCAACCACCTCGAGGACTACAAGGGAGCCGCATTGCAGGTTATCCACCAAACAGGCACGCCCATGACCTGCGCAAAGCTCGTCAACCTCGACACCATCCTCATCTCCACCGGCGAGATAACCGGCAGTCCCGACGTTGACCGTGCCTGCCGTACCAAGATCGCCACCAAAGTTGCCGATGCCCGCAGCATGCTCGACAACTGGGGCTGCAATATCACAAAAGGCGGCTGGGTCCAGCACCTCCACCGAGTCATCTTCTACGGCAACCACCTGCAGAACATAAAGCATCTGTCCACGCTGACCGGCCTCAAAGTCACCGAAGAAGTCTGAGCGCCGCCGCAAAAAATCTAAACGTCGCCTGTCTGGGCTGAGACTATGTTTTATCCACAAATACCCGGGCGCTGCGCCCAACCCGGCCCACGCGAACCGGCTATCTATCTTGACATCGCCGGCCTGCCGATTTATCCTTTTTATCCTTGTGCCCGTAAAAACATAAGCACGTAAGCATAGATAGAAAAAAAGAGGTGATATTATGAGTTTATACCGCTTATACATTCTTTTCGCAGGTGCGTTCGCAGCATTTGCTCTATGTACACCTGCACAGGGAGCAGATAAATGGCGGGCGTCGGGAAAAAACGGTGTGGTTGCAGCCGGCAAAAGCGGTTCCGCTGAAGCAGGCCTTGAGATATTGCGCAACAGCGGCAACGCCGCCGACGCCGCCGCCGGAACGATTCTGGCCCTTTCGGTTACTGATTCGTCGTCGTTTTGCCTTGGCTCTGAGGTGCCGATAATCGTTTATGACTCCAAACGAGACGTTGTTGAGGTCGTAGCCGGTATGGGCACGGCGCCCCGGTTAGCGACGCTGGAATATTTTAAGAAGAACGGCGGCATCAGGGGCGGAACGCTTCAGTCGGCGGCGGTGCCTGCTGTCCTCGATGCAATAGTGACTTTGTTGGACAGGTACGGCACAAAAAGTTTTGCCGAGGTTGCCGGGCCGACGCTTCGCCTTCTTGGCAAGGGAAAAGAGAAATGGCACGCCGATTTAGCGAAGACACTTAAACGGCTGATACAGGCGGAACAAAAAGCGAATGACCGTAAACGCGGATTAAGACTGGCAGCCGATTGTTTCTATCGCGGGCCTGTTGCCAGAGAGATTGACGCCTGGAGCCGGGTGCACGGGGGGTTGATTCGCTACAGCGACCTGGCCATGCACGTGACTCGGATTGAAGAGCCGGTAAAGGTCAGCTACCGCGGCTATACGGTTTGCAAATGCGGCCCGTGGACGCAGGGGCCTTACCTGCTGGAGGCGTTGAACCTGCTCGAGAACTTCAATCTCAGGCAAATGGGTTTTCAGAGGCCGCAGACGATTCACGTTATTGTCGAAGCGATGAAGCTTGCGCTGGCGGACCGCGATGTGTATTACGGCGACCCTCTTTTTGCGGACGTCCCTCTTAAGGAGCTGCTGTCAAAAGAGTACTCCAAACTGCGGTGGAAACTGATTGAGCCGGACAGGGCTTCAATGGTGCTCAGGGCGGGCGACCCACTGGGGCATAAGGGCCTTATCGAGGCGGAAAAGCTGCCTGCCGGTCTTCGCGGCAAGGTCAGCGACACGACAACCTGTCTCGTTGCGGACCGGTGGGGAAATGTAGTGGCGGCAACGCCAAGCGGCTGGGGCGGCGTTCTGGCCGGCAATACCGGTGTGTGGCTCGGCAGCCGGCTGATAAGTTTTAATACGTGGAAGGGACATCCCAATTGTATTGAGCCGGGTAAGCGACCGAGAATAACACTGACGCCGACCATTGTCCTGCGCCGGGGCAGGCCGGTGCTGGCGATTAGTGTGGCCGGCGGCGATACCCAGGACCAGGCGACACTGCAAATGGTAACGAACTACATTGATTTTGGCCTGGGTGCAGACAAGCTCGTTTCGACGCCTCGCTATGCGACAGAGCATTACGTCGGCTCTTTCAACCAGACGCCGCCGATGCCGGGACAGCTTACAATCAGCCCGGATATGGGAACCGAACGTCTTGAACAGTTGAAAAAGTTCGGTCACATAATCAATCTAAAGAACAAGAGCGGACATGTCCCCCAGGAAAGAACCGCACTGGTGATAGATTACGACAGGTCTGAGCTGCACGCAGCCGGCGACCCGAATGCTGACGTGCCTCGAACTGCTGCGGCTTTCTGATTTTCACTCATCCGGGCCGACTTGATAATTATCAAAGTGCGTCCGGGCATCCGCCGGCCTTGTCCGAGGTCTTTTGGTTCGCGCCACCGCCTGTTCGAGTGTATAAGTTTCGGCTACGTTCCCTTGGGTACGATGTAGATTTCGACCCGTCTGTTTACAGGATTGCCTTTTTTGCCGGGCTTGTTCGGCGTAATGGGACGGTATTCGCCGAAACCACGGACGCTGATACGCTCGGCAACGACACCGTCGCCGGTCATCAGCTCGAGCACGGATATCGCCCTGTGCGCCGAAAGGTGCCAGTTAGTCGGATGCTTCGCGCGAGTTTCGGGCCTGCCGATACGCAAATCGTCGGTGTGTCCCGCAACTATTATATCGAACTCTTTGCCCTGTTCGGTATTCAGGATTTTGCAGAGGGATTTAACAGCTTCTGTCGCCGACGGCGCGACAACGTCGCTGCCTTTTTCAAAGAGCAAATCGCTTTTAAACTTTACAACTCCCCGGCTGGAATCATAGGTAATCATATCGGTTGTCTTTGCGAAATCTTCGAGCATAGTGCTCAGCTCGACGGGCAGTTGTGTGCCGTGCAGAAGCTGCTGCTCCATAGAAGCGATTAAGGTTTTCTTTTTGCGAAGCTCTTCCTCGAGGGACGCAATTTTCTGCTGCATTGTGCTTATCTCGATACTGCTGCGTCCCGCGGAGGAATCAACCTTTCTTTTTAGCTGGTCGAGTTCGAGCGTGGCGGCCTGGAGCTGGCTTTCAAGCTCCGCTATCCGTCTGCGCTGTGTATTGTTCTGGAACTTCAGGTCGTTATAATCCTGCTCTGATACGCATCCGTTTGTAAGTATCAGGCAAAGCCCCAGGAAAGCAACGGCGGAAAGTTTAGCAATTCGCATGATTTGACCCTTTCAAGAAAGCCCGACTGATAAATTCCCTTTTAATCGTCCTATAATAACGTAAGCTCGTTTTGCGTAGGCTCTTACTGCCGCACGCGCTTCCATACTCTTAAGCGTGCCCGTAAATAAAGCTTATTTGAATTTTCCCGTCAAGGACAAAGTTACAAAATATTATGGCGGGTATCATGGCGATTTTCGCGCAGGAACCGGCTTTGAAGTGAATCACCGGCGAATGCCGACTGTCCGGGCATTATGTGCAGCCACAGCAGCCCTACGCGGATATCGCCCGGTTCGGCCGCAGGATGCCGACAACTGGTTCACGGGGGCTACTTCTTCTCTTTTTTCTTCTTCGGCTTCTTTTCTTTCCTGGGCCTGGGCGGCTTTTGCTTTTTGGCCTTCGGCTTCTTGGGTTTTTTCTCGCCGCTCATCGTGAAAGCCGCACCCACTATCAGGACCGAGAGCACAGCCAGGCCAATTACGCCGTACCAGACATAGCCCTGGACAAGCGTAAGGGCGCGAGGCATTATGTTGCGAGAGCCCGCCACGACCACCATTGTCGTGTAGATGACGGCCGCTAGAGGAATGAACATCATAAAACCCAGGAAGTTGCTTATTGTATCCGGCTGCGATTCGACGTACGCGGCGGCCATAACCGGCGCGGCCGGGACAGGTTGCGGCTCGACAAACTCCTCTTCACCCAGCATCTGCTCCGCCTCGGCGGCCATTTCCGCCGCTGAGCCGGCGGCTGCCTCTTCACCGGCCGGTTTACTTTCGCCTTCCTGAGTATAAATCTCGTCCAGTATTCCTCCCAGTGAGGTGTCGTCGGCCTGCAGTGAGAGATCCAGGAGCCCGGAACCGCTGCCAAACGTGTCCAGATTCACGTCTTGCTCAATCTCTTCAAGTGAAGCTTCGTCCGCAGCGGCGACGGAGGTCTCGCCGAGGTCGGACAGTTCCGCTCCTTCATCCTCCGGCTTGAGCTCGTCGAAGACGTCTTTTGTGTCGGTCTCGCCGAGGACGTTTATTCCTTCATCGACGATGGCCGTGTCCGCATCGCTCAACTCAATCTGCTCAGGTTTGTCTTCCGACGGCTCGGCCTCCGACGCCAGCAGTATCTCATCCGCATCGGGGCCGGAGGTCTTTTCCGGAGCGGGGGCTTCTTCAAGCGTAGGTACCTCTTCGTCAATAGACAACTCTTCAACTGATGGTGCTTCCTCAATAAGGGGAGTTTCCTCGGCTGAGAGAGTTTCTTCAGTCGTTGGCGTCTGCTCCGCTTCAAGGTCTGTCTCGGCCTGCTGGGGCTGAGGTTCCTGCTGCGACTGTGGTTCCGGCTGCGGCTGCTCAGTGACGGCGACCTCACCTGCCAAGGCATCAACTTCATCTACTTTGTACATCAGCGTCTCGCCGTGACGAAACTCACGTAGCTTGCCCTCCTTTACAAGGCCGTCAATCTCACCGTCGGTCTTATTGAGCTTCTCTGCGGCTTCTTTTCTCGAATAAAACATACCTGCCATAATTATTTTTCCCTCTACTTAGCTATTAGCTTGACTTTATGTCCTTGAAGTCTCTCAAAAAAACCCGTAATAATCGTTTATCCACCACGCTGTCGCAATCCATCCGGGCCATTGGTCAACACATCCTGCAAGACAGACAACAACAATAAAAATATGGCTTTAGCCATTACAGCAGTTTTACCGGAACCGCCGGCAAGAGCTGCCGTCCAAAACGCACAAACCTAACACTAAAGATTATACCGCCAAAGCCGCCTGTTTGCAAGCTATTTTTGGCGAAAGCGAACCTTGTGGCAGTCAAAACCACCTTTCGGGCCTTTCCACCGTCCTGCCGACCGGGTATCATTGTGTTGCAGGGGCCGACGAGTTTGTGTAGAATGCCTTTTTGAAGGGTCGCCGGCTGTACTTTCGGGGTGTAGCTCAGCTTGGCTTAGAGCGCCTGCTTTGGGAGCAGGAGGTCGCTGGTTCGAATCCAGTCACCCCGATTCGCCCCCGGCGGATAGGGCGGGTGAGCATCGGAACGGGTGAAGATATCGGCAGCAGCGGCAGGCATTTACCGAGGTCCGGCGACGACGTGAGGTTATTGGCCCATCTTGTTTTCCGTTCGCTTTTTCGCAAAAAACGCCTGCAGCAGCCCGCTGCACTGATTTTCCAATACACCTGATGTTATCTCAAGTCGATGATTGAGCCGTTCGTCCTGGACGATGTTATAGAGCGATTTGCAGGCGCCGGCCTTTGGGTCGTCGCAGCCATAGACTAACCGGTCGATTCGAGCTAATACTAGGGCGCCGGCACACATACAGCACGGCTCTAAGGTGACGTACATCGTGCAGCCATTCAAATGCCAGTTCTCCATAGCGGCAGCGGCCTGGGTAAGCGCGATAATCTCTGCGTGGGCGGTAGGGTCCTGCAATTGCTCGCGCTGATTATATGCCCTGGCTATTATCGTGTCCTTATGAACAATAACCACACCTATGGGTACATCACCGTTTTCCTGTGCTATATGCGCAGCGTCAATCGCCGTTCGCATATAACGCTGGTCTTTTTGCTGTTGTGTTTGTTGTAGCGGCATTGTTTACGGCTAAAAAAGAGTTTTTCAGGGCTTCCATTCGGTTCCGGCGATATGTGATAATATCGTTCTCAGTGTGTTCCGCAGCTATGGAAAAGGCAGAAGCTGTTGGACAGTTCCTGCATGCTCATAAAGGAATTCACTAATGGTATCCTGGATGCCGAGCTCTTGTGCGAGGGCGAGGATATTAAGGCGGCTTAGAAGCTTCAGTGTGATGGGGCGTTTTTCATCCCAAAAAATAAAGGCGGAAAAAAAGGCCTTAGCCGGGTCAGAGTTTAGGAGTCTGAAAAGCAAGATGGCTTCTTCTCGAGATCTACAGGCGATGAAATACCCTGTGTCATCAAGCACAACAGGTTTGCCTCTGTATGGGCCGACGATTTTGAAGTCGAAGCTTTTGTAAAAGCCGGAAGTCACGAGTTTCCAATTGGCGAAAGAATAGTCGCCAACTCCAAAAATGGAGAACTTGGGGTGTTTGTGATATACGGAGCTTGCGCGGCGATCGAGGTATGCCGCGTATTTCATTAAGTATTGCCACGTTTTGGGGGCAGTGTGCTTAATATAATCGGTATTTTCTCCGATGTGCTGCTGTGTAACGAGCATCCAGCGAGAAGGCAAGGGATTTTTGTGCTTTGCGATATCCGAACTTTTGATGACCGGGTAGAGGTAATCAGGTTCCAGGTCAAAGAGCTTGCCGAAACCATTTCGGTACCGTCCATTTTCCTCATTTAGCTCCATTACCTTGACGCAATCGTGCTTGATTCCAGACCGCCAACCGTAGTATCCGCGGCCCTGGAGGTGTTTCCACTGCTCATACAGGTCGATACGCGAGACTAATTGCTTATCTCTGTATCCGAAAGTAGCTACAGGCGATTCGGCCTGAAGCGAGCTGTATAGGCGACAGTCTGTGCTGTCATTGCCTTTACAGTTATCGGAGGTCCTTACAATAAGCAGACATGCATCAACAGCAGCCCCAAAGTGCTTATGTGCATCGATAAGATACATTTCGGCCTGCTTCAGACTCAGTTCGTTCTTCCATGCATGAGACAGAACTTTTCTTGCAACAGTCGTCTTGCACAGCATGGCGAGCGTTGCCTGGCTGCCGCAAAGCGGTTCAAGCAGTTGAATCAGCATCCATTCGGATATGTCGAAGTTGCTCTTTCCGGTGATGGCATCCAGTCCTCGCCGGTTCTGGAAATTTGACTTAACGCGCAGATTAGAAACTCCTATACTGACAAGTCAGGCGTTTGTGACCCATGGCGGATTAACTATAACCAGGATTGGGGCAGGCAGGGGCTTGAGAAAACGGTTCCAATGAATGTTGAAGAAGTCCTCCCTGAGAATACGGATACTTCTTCCTGAAGCTGTGTTCTCGGAGACGGCAGAGCGGGCCTT
>CAYMYK010000091.1:0-11240 GCA_964394625.1 uncultured Pirellulales bacterium | reverse complement strand
ATTGACGCCACCGACAAAGACGATATTCTCGTGGGCAGAATCCGCCAGGATTTTTCAGTCCCCGAAAATCGGGGCATCAATATCTGGGTTGCAGGCGACCAGCTTCGCAAGGGGGCGGCGCTGAACGCCGTGCAAATCGCCGAGAAGCTGCTATAATCACGCTCGATGCAGCGTCGCAAGATAAAGCTTACGGTTCAGTACGACGGCTACGATTACCACGGCTGGCAAATCCAGCCGGGAAAACGCACGATTCAGGGCGAGCTGTCACGCGCCGTTAGCGAGCTTGTCGGCCGGAAGGGAACCGTTCACGCCGCAAGCCGGACCGACGCCGGCGTCAGCGCGCTTGGCCAGGTTGCCGTCTTTGAAGTCAGTTCACCAATACCCATCGAAAACTTTGCCGGCGCCATCAACGACCGCCTCCCACCCGAAATCGTTGTCACCTCCGCTGAGCCGGCCGATAAAGAGTTCAACGTAATGGGCGACGTCACGAGTAAGCTATACCGTTACACAATCTGCACTGCGCCGGACCGTCCCGTCTTGAATATCCGGCACTGCTGGCACATACCCAAAAAACTCGATGTCCCCGCTATGGGTAAAGCCGCCAAGCTGCTCATCGGAACGAAAGACTTCAAATCCTTCGCCGCCGCAAAAGACAAACGCGAAAGCTCGGTACGTACGATTTTTAGCTGCGGCGTCACCGCCGAAAGCCAGAGCATATACATAGATGTCGAAGGCAACGCTTTTTTGTATAACATGGCAAGAAACATTGTTGGCACCCTTGTGGAAGTGGGCCTGGGCCGGGTCAAGCCGGGGAAAATAGCTGAAATCCTCGAGGCCAAAACAAGAACCGCCGCCGGGCCCATCGCACCAGCCCAGGGCTTGTGTTTGATGTGGGTGAAATACTGAAGGACCTTGCGCAAAACCAGAGAAGTCCCAGATGCAATTCCTTTTGGGGCCTGCGGTACCGGCTGGAAATCGGCACATACGTATGCTCTTGTGGCCGAAAGATGTTCGCCCTTGATCCCGAAAAAGAGTCCCACAGCGTCTATGATGAATTCACTTATAATTGCATTTTTCTTGGCTACAGGCACCTCAACCTTTCGTAAGACCTTATTTGACAAGATGTTACAATAATTACAGTGATTGCATGTATCTTTGCACAAAAGTTGACATTTTTACGTAACTCGGCTATTATACCTGCCGATAATTGGTGAAGACCGTGTGCTAAGGGGACTCGGTATTTATGGAGCTTACATTCGAGAAACTAATCCGATTTGACCTGGTGCAGGAGTTGGAAACGTCCCTCCTAACACGTTCTGGTATTCTCACTGAATTCCTGAGTATCGGTTTGGAAATTCAAAGCGCCGACAGATTCATCAAGGATTCGCCCTCATTTCCAGGTTCCACCGACAAAATAATCAGGGATGAATTAATCTCTGCCATCGGCGCAACCTTGGCGATAGAAGGAACCAATTTGCGGGCGGACGAAATCGAAGAGTCGTTGCGCAAGGCAGATCTTAACGAAACACTCAAACGCACCGAGCAAGAAGCCGAGAATTCACGCAGGGCGTACCGGTTCATCATCGATATCGTAAGAAATCCTGAAACATCCTTCATCTATGACGAGCACATTATAAAACAGATTCACAAGTACTTTACAGAAAACTTGAACTATCTCGGAAATAAACCGGGCGATTACAGAGGGGACTTCGCAACAACTTTCGGAGTACCCCGAAGAGAAGGGCTATGCAGGAACAGAAGTGAAGTCCAAACGGCTATGACAAATTTTGTCCGTTGGCTAAATGACCCTGGAGCCGGAATCATAAGCACAAATATCTTCGCAAAGGGTATCATGGCCCATTACTACTTGACGGAAATCCACCCTTTCGCCGATGGGAACGGTAGGACAGCCAGGGCTCTCGAAGCCCTGATCCTCTATGTTAATGGCGTGAATAACTACTGCTTCTGGTCCCTGGCTAATTTCTGGAGTACTCATAGAGACCGGTACATCGTTCATCTCGGAAACATCCGCAACACCTGCAACCCTTCGGATTTTCTCTTGTGGGGCATGAAAGGATATCTGGGCGAAATAGAAAAGATTAAGGGCCTTGTCCTGAAGAAAGTAAAACAACTTATGCTCTTGGACTATGCCAAGTACCTTTTGGCAACCAAAAGAAAACGGGCCGTTAAGCTGAATCAAAGGATAATTGACATCCTAAGACTGTTGGTTCAGAAAGGAAAAATCCCTCTCGACGAGTTCCAATCCTCCGCAGAACTAACCGCACTGTACCGGAGTGTATCTACCACTACAAGGTATAGAGATATTAAGAAGATTGTTAAAGCAAAACTGGCAAGGCTTGAAAAAGACGATGAAAAGTTTTTCATAGAGCCCAACTTCCAGGTTCTCGACTTCGTCAGCTATAACGTGTGATGCCAAAAACAGCACTTCAAGTCGATTGCTGGTTTATCGGGTTTAGATTGAAGATCGTTCACATAATAACACGATTGATTTTAGGCGGGGCGCAGGAGAATACGTTGATTACTTGTAAGCTCCTGGCCGAGCGGGGCCACGATGTCACGCTGGTGACGGGGCCGGCACTGGGGCCTGAAGGCGACCTCTACGAACAGGCCGGGAACCAGGGCTATGAGCTTATCATCCTCGGTAATCTCCGCCGGCAGATAAATCCCGCTTACGATTTACCGGCGTACCTGCAAATCAAAAAATTGCTGAAGCAGATTAAACCCGACATCGTCCACACACACTCTGCCAAAGCCGGCATCCTCGCTCGCTTCGCCGCCCATGCAATACGTCGAAAGCCCCCAGGTTTATCCTGGGGGTTGACCCCCAACATAAAGTTGGGGGCTTACGGGCGTGGGGCACCGACGCCCGTCATTGTCCACGGCATCCACGGCCTAGCATTTCATCCGTATCAAAGTTCAATGTTGAATAAGTTTTATATTGCCGTCGAAAAGGCCGCCGCAAAGCGAACCGATGCATTCATCAGTGTCGCCGATGCAATGACAAACCAGGCCCTCGCAGCAGGTATCAGCTCGCCCGACAAATACGTTACCGCATACTCGGCCATTGAAGAAGATGATTTTTTAAGACCAATATCAGACGAGCGAAAAGCCGCATTTCGCGCCAAATACGATATTGCCGCTGACGCCGTCGTTCTTGTTACCGTTGCCCGGCTGTTTCATCTGAAGGGGCACGATTTTATAATCGAATCCGCAAAGACGCTCGCGAGGCAATTCGAGAATGTCGTATGGTTTTTTGTCGGCGACGGGGTTTTAGCCGGGCAGTACAAACGGCAAATCGAGAGCTTAGGTCTCGCCAGCCGGTTTCGGTTTACGGGTTTATTGGCGCCTGCTGAAATTCCTCTTGTCATCCAGTCATCTGATATTTTGGTGCACTGTTCTCTTCGGGAGGGGCTGGCGCGGACGCTGCCGCAGGCGATGCTCTGCGGCCGGGCGGCAATCAGCTTCGATGTCGATGGTGCAAGGGAAGTGGTGAATGAGAACACGGGTCGGCTTGTCGAGCCGAAGAATATTGCGCAGCTTACCGCCGCCTGCGCCGAGCTAATAGCGGACAAAGACCTGCGAGGAAAGCTCGGCCGGCGGGGCAGAGAATCGGTTAAAGAGAAATTCGCGCCCGATACGATGGTGGATGCTATCGAAGCCGTTTACGAAAAGCTGCTCGCCGGCCGTCGCGGGAACGCCTGAAAAAAACCGTACTTGATTGAACAGTTTCAATCTGCTAAAGTCATATGTGATGAAAAAGCATGACCCAAACCGCAGAGAGTTTCTTACCAAAGCAACCTTAACTACAGGAGCTGTACTTATGGCCGTCCCCAATGCAAATTTCGCCGAAACAAACCCGAAAGAAAAATTGCACCTTGCCTGCAACCAGTATTCGTGGATTACCTTCTACCAGAGAGAGAACCTCGACTTCAACGCCAACCTCGACGACGGCCTGGCCGACGTTGCCGCCGCCGGGTTCGAGGGCTTCGAGTCCCTCATTAACGAGCCAAGAGAACTCGACCGCCTTGTACCTCTGCTGCAAAAGCACAACGTCCAGATGCGTTCTCTCTACGTCAACAGCACCCTGCACGACCCCACCCAGGCCGAAAAGAGCATCAAACAAATCCTCGCCATCGCCAAAAGGGCGAAAGACACCGGTACAAAAATTATTGTCACTAATCCCAATCCCATCCGGTGGGGCGGGCCGGAGGACAAGGACGATTCGCAACTGAGGATTCAGGCCAAAGCCCTGGATAAGCTCGGCGCAGAGCTAAAGGCGATGGGGCTTACGCTTGCCTATCACAATCACGATGCCGAGCTTCGCAAGGCAGCCAGGGAGTTTCATCATATGCTAACCGGCACCGAGCCGGAAAATGTCACGTTCTGTCTCGACGCTCACTGGGTGTATCGCGGCTCGGGCGACTCGTCGGTGGCGTTGTTTGACGTATTGAAGCTCTACGGGCGGCGCATAACCGAGCTTCACCTGCGGCAGAGCCAAAACGGTATATGGTCCGAGACGTTTGGGCCGGGTGACATAGACTACCGTGCTCTTGCGAGGCACCTGCGGGATACCGGTATCAGGCCGCATCTTGTGATGGAGCAGGCGTGCGAGAAGGGCACGCCGAATACGATGCCGGCGGTCGAGGCACTTAAGCGAAGCTGCGGGTATGCTAGAAAGCTTTTCGCCGATTTAACCTGAAATACAATACATTTCAATAAAGGCAAATTCCAATGAAAAGCTATAGAAAAGAGTTGTGGTTCAACACCAAAACCAGAAGGCAGTATATTAACATTACCGGCCAGGTCGAGCAGTGCCTGGCCGAGTCCGGCGTCAAAGAAGGTCTTTGTCTTGTCAATGCAATGCACATCACGGCTTCGGTGTTTATAAACGACGATGAACCGGGTCTTCACCAGGATTTTGAGGTCTGGTTAGAGAAACTGGCCCCCGAGAAGCCATATTCTCAGTACAAGCACAACGGCTACGAGGACAACGCCGACGCGCACCTGAAGCGTTCGGTGATGGGCCGGGAAGTTGTCGTTGCCGTTACCGACGGCCGGCTCGATTTCGGCCCCTGGGAGCAAATTTTCTACGGCGAGTTTGACGGCAAACGCAAAAAACGGGTGCTGGTAAAAATCATCGGCGAATAACGGTGGTCTTGATGGCTCTGCTGCTGTTTTTAATTCAGGTTTTTATCATATCGTTCTCGGGCGCTATGCAGCCGGGGCCTGTTACCGCTACCGCTATCACAATGGGTGTTCGCAGCCGATGGGCGGGCGTGCTGCTCGCCGTCGGCCACGGCATTGCTGAATTTCCCTTAATGCTGCTCATTTTGCTTGGCGCCGGCGCCTTGCTGCGGCGAAGCACAACCCAGGTTACTGTCGGTCTGGCGGGCGGTGCTGTGCTGCTTTATATGGCCTGGCGGATGTTCAAAAGCTCAAAGGCCGTACCAAACGCACAGGCCGATGCTCGAAAAGGCAAGCCGATTCTCGCCGGTATCGTCCTGACCGGCTCGAATCCGTATTTTTTGATATGGTGGGCCACAGTCGGCCTGGCGCTGGCAACCACGGCCACGGGCTTCGGCATCCGGGCCTTTGCGCTGTTTGCCATTGTTCACTGGTTTGTCGATTTGTTCTGGGTGAGTGCCCTGTCGTTTGCCAGTTTTCACGGCGCTACGCTGCTCGGGTACAGACTGCAGCAAATCGTCCTCAAAATCTGCGCCGCTGCAATGCTGTTTTTCGCCCTGTTCTTTATTTACAATGCAGCACGGATATTGTTTGCATTACCGTCATCGACAACTTAATCTAACATCCAACGAAAGGAGATTTTCTTATGCAGTCGCACAAGACCGACGAAAAAACTCGCAGGCCGGCGACCCGACCGGCTACGGCAAAAATACTGTCCGCCCTTGCTGTTTTTACTATTCTGTGTTCCGCCGAGCTGCACGCCGCCATCACAAAGGGCCCGGTCCTGCTGCGTCTGTACCCCGGCAGGGCAGCGGTAATGTGGGAGACCGATATCGCCGGAGAGGGTAAAGTCGCTTACGGCCGGGGCGAGCAGCTCAATTACCGCATCCTTACCCGGCCTGACCGGCTCGAATACCGCACGCATAACGGCCAGGAAAAAACCGCTTTTATTCACAAGAGCTGGCTTGTGAACCTGAAACCCGGGTGTGCCTATTCCTATCGAATCATTGCCGACGATGCTCAAAGTGATATTTACACATTTCACACGCCCGGCGCCGACGCCAATCGTACAACATTTGTTGTTTACGGCGATACCAGAACCAATACGGACATTCATCGCAAAATCGTCGAGCAAATCATCGATGCCGACGTCGATTTCGTGGTCCACACAGGCGACCTGGTCAGCAACGGCGACGACTACTCGGTGTGGGGCCCGCAGTTTTTCGACGTCGTCAAAGGGCTTGCCGAATCCACCCCGATGTACATAGCAAAGGGCAACCACGAGGGCAGAAATGGCAATTACGAGCGGCTCCTTCTGCCGGGCGGCGAAAGAAACAACTATACCTTCGACTCCGGCCCTGTGCATTACTTCTGCGCCGACAATTACTCAAGGACTCTGGCCACAAGGAATCTCATCGATTCAATTGCGACAGAGCTTCGCACAAGCCAGGCCCGCTGGAAGTTCGTCAGCTACCACATACCGAGCGTTAATTTCGGAGGTCATTTTTCCGACTGGGGTTCGCCCGAGGTTTTCGACTCCTTTGCAAAGGCCGGCGCCGATTTCGTCATAACGGGACACTCCCATCAGTACGAGCGCTTCAGGCCGTTTAAACCGGCCAAAGGCACAAAGGGCAGTTTCGTAACTTACATCACGGCGGGCGGCGGGGCCGCACCGCTTTACAGTGTTACTGCAACGGCATACCACGCCGTCGCAAAGTCGATACATCATTTCTGCCTGTTCAAGGTTGCCGGCTCAAAGCTGAGTATGGACGCTATCGATGTCAACGGGGCGGTGTTCGACCATCTCGAATTGACCAGGACCGATGGGGCATTGGACAGGCAGTATTTGCAGCAGGCCGTCCCCACGAAGCTTGTTTATTTCCATCAGCTTCTGCATCGCACTTTGCCTGTGCCTTTGGCGGCTCAGCCCAGAAAGGGTCAGCCCTTCGCCGTCGAGTACAAGGTATCCGTCCCGCCGCTGCCGGACTCGGTCGAGCTGACGTTCTCACTTAGCTGCGACGAAGGCGACTATAAGCCGGGCGAGTCCAGGACGGTGACGATTCCGAAAACCGGCGGCCCGGCTGCCGTCAGGCTCGATGCGACGGCCCTTGTCGAAGCCGGAAAACAGCCGATACAACGCAGGGCACTGCAGCCGCTCAACCCGCCGTTGCGGCTTGATTGTCGCTACAGAATAGGGAAAATACAACAAACCGTAAGCTGCGAGGTCACCGCAAAATCCGAATAGGGCTGCGGCTAAACATCCTCTGATTTGTCGGAATCGCTCTTTACCTTCAAATCCGGATTGCCGTGTCGGTTATTTTTCCAGCGCCCTGCGCAAAAGCAGGTCAAGGCCGGTTTGTATGACCTGGTCCTGCAGGAATTTCTCCAGATTAAGCTGTGGTTTGCGAATCGTTCCAGTAAGCGGCACCGATATCCTGCTGCCTTCGGTCCGGCTGCCGAGCTTTGCCGTTTTGCCGGCAATCGTATAGGGCAGTATTACCGTCATATCAAGACGTTCGTCAAGTCCGATACTGCCTTTGAAATTGACCGGATTGCTGCCTATATCGATCTGCATATCTTCGTATCGCAACACGCCTTTTGACAGTACAAATCTTGTCGGATGAATCGTGAGCAACTGCCGGCCCTGCGTCTGCATCTTCATTGCGTTAATCAGTTGGCCGAGCAGGCCCGCCGGCTGCAAGCTGACCTTCTCGATAGAAATTGTCCCCACTACCTCGATGTCGTCCCTTGAGCCCGCCCCCAGCGGGATTGTGAGCTTCTCGCAATTAAAATTTGCCACGCCGCTTACGCCTATGGCGTTCGCAAAAAGCGGATTCACATATCGCAGGAGCTTCTGCGACGTCTTGTCGTTTATGTCGATATCCTTAACTATCCGGCGGGGCCTGTCTATTCTGAAAAACGCCGGTTTGGACCTGAAATCGGCCTGGCCGGCGAAATTAAGCTGCCCGTTGTTCACCGTTGTGTTGAACGGTGCAATTTCCAAAAGCCCCTCGTTCATCTGCAAACTCACATTCGTCGCTCCGACGTTCAGGCCCATATACTCGGCCCTGTCGAAGCCGAGGCCGGCCTGCGTATTGAGGTTGGCCAGAAATCCGTTAGGCTGGCCCGCCTTGTACTTACTCGAAAAACTGATGGTATCCGCCCTCTTGCCTTCCAGCTTCAATCCCTCAGGCATAAACGCACCAATCAGAGCCCCGATCGCCGACCAGTCGTAATCGAGCATCGCCTTGCCCTGAACCCGCTGCCTGTCGTCCTGCGTGTCCTTGCTCAGGCCTATCTGCATCTTTATATTCGGACTTTTAAGCTCCATTTTTCGTATGGCCCAGCTTTGCTGTGCCGTATCAAAGTCGCCGTCAAATGTGAACGTCACCTGCTTTTGAACAAAGGGCGCTTTGCCCGGCGATATAAGCACCAGGTTCGACAGCTTTACCGAATCGGTCGAAATACTGTAGATTTGCCTGCGTGAAGTGACCGAAACTTCTCCCTGCGCCGTCCCCGACAACTGCATCTGTTTTTTCATCGCCCCGAACATCACCGCGTATGGCTGGAGCTTCGTCAGGTCGATACCGCCGGCGGATGCAACGAGCTTCATCGGTTTCGCTGCGTTTTCATTTAGCGGCACAACCGCATCACGCACACTCACCTGCCCGAAGCTTGCCTTTGCAGCGAAAGATTTAATCGAGAGGATGTTGTCCTTTCTGTCAACGTCGAACGCAAAGCTCATATCAGCCGACGGCTCCGAGACACTGTTGCCGTCCGCCGAGAGAAGGAAATTCTTCGCCCCGGCCGAGCCGGTTACCGCCACCTGCTCGCCCTGTGCCGATACCTGTCCATTGCCGGCTAATTCGCCCGCAACGTTGTACCTGCCGAAATCCACGAACTGTCCCAGCTCGGCCTGAAGTTTCGACAAATCCACGTCGGCTTTATAGTTCAATTGTTTGCTGTCGCCGGTACAATCGACGGCGGCAAAGGCCGACGAGACGGCCAATTTGTCAAACTTTACCCCCTGTGTTTCCGGTGAAACTTTCGCCTCGACAGTTACCGGCTGCGAGAGAGCAACCGGCTTACCATCGACTATACCCGCTAAGCCGGCGAGATTTGCCTGCGCATAAAGCTTCTTTCGCCCATTTTCTGTCAGCGTATCAACGCTGCCGGTCAGTTTGCCGGACGTAACCTTCATCTGTTCTTTTACCGCCAGCGTGTGCGACAACTGGCTCATCACGGCGGGAACGTCACATTCGAAACTTCCTTTCAGCTCGTACTTCGAATCCGGCCTGACAAACTCGGCTAACGAGCCGAACGTTGTCGGGGCGACGCCGTTCGCCTCGGCCCTGAAGAAGTCCGCCCGAACGGAAAGCTTCTCAACATTCATCAAATCACCCTGTCGATTCAGCCGAAGTTCCGCATCCAGAGTATCGGTCCTGACAGTATCACCTTTTAGCTGTTCGGCCTTGACCTGAAGGTTTTTAGCATTTACCGCACCGTCCAGTTTTTCAAGCTCGCCGTTTTTCAAAACACCGTTTATGTTCGCGTTTACAATGCCCTCGGCCTGGACTTTAGCCCCGGCCAGGTCGAGAATCGGCCCAAGCGATGCAAGGTCCAGGTCTTTGACCTCGATTGTCACATCTCCGCTTGTCCCCGCAAGGGTCCAGCCCGTCTTCGCCGCCGGTTTTACCTTACCCGCTGCGCTGAGTTTTGACCGGCCGCCGGAATCCTTTACGGTAACACTCATATCAAAGCTGCTCTGCTCGCCCGGCGGGCGAAGCGCAAGTTTGGTATTGATATCCGAAAGCTCGGCCTGTTCCTTGCCCGATTTGACCAACAGGTTTCCGTCATTGACGACGAGGTCGATTCGCTTCACAGGCAGAGCCACCGTCTTGTTTTGCTTGCCGATTGTCTGCTTTTGAGCCGTTTCCTTTTCTTGTTGCCCGCCGGTGGGCTTTTGCAAATCTATTTCAATGCTGGGCTGGTCTATGACGGTTTTGCCGAACGAAGGACTGCCCGTCAGCAGTGAAAGATAGTGGGGCTTTGTGGCAAAGTCCTTTACCGCCACTTTCGTTCGCCCTGCGGTGTCCTTAAAGCTTATATCACTGACCTTTATTCCCCTGAACCAGCCCATTGAGACGGATGCAAAATCCAGCGTGCCGTCGATTGAGTTGTTTGCCTTGGCGAGAATCATCTGTCGCGCCCTGGCGCTCGATACAAAAACGGGGACAAAAACAAGTATCGCTGCCGCCAGCAGAACTAAAACAATCAGCACAATAAGGGCGACTTTTCGTATTATTCGCCCCGGCTTCTTAATCGGTTTGCTTTCTTGTTTATGTGCCGCCGCCATTGTATCGGCCTCCGAAAAAAGAATTGAAATCCCGGTTCCAAAACGATTCCAGGCAGTCTATCGGCTTCAATGCGTTCGGCCGTTCAGAAAATCAAAAAACATTTCTCGCTTTGCTCACAGGACGAACTGCTGCAAATCCCGCCTGAATATGCCTTGAGGCGAAGCCCTTTCGACCAATCAGGCCCAGTCCTGCATTATCTCGTCGGATTTGTGCTTCACCAGCTCGTCGATTTTTTTCGTGTAATTCTTCGTGGTCTCGTCAATCTGCTTTTTGCCTCTTTCAAGGTCGTCTTCGGTAACGAGCTTGTCTTTCTGCTTCTGTTCAAGGTGCTTGTTTGCATCCCTGCGTATGTTGCGGATACTGACCTTTGTCTGCTCGCCCAACTGCCTGACCTGGGCTGAAAGCTGTTTTCGCCTCTCCTCACTCAGCGGCGGAATGTGCAGGCGGATAACTTTACCCTCCACCAACGGCGCCAGGGACAGCTCGCTGCTCTTTATCGCTTTCTCGATGTCCCTGATTGAAGAGGGGTCGAACGGCTTAATAACTATCATATCCGGCTGAGGGGCCGCGAGAGAAGCTAGGCCGAGCGAGGTAAAGAAGGCATTGGATAAGGCGATGGTGAGCGCGGGGCTCATGCTGAGCCGCCAAGGGCCATGTAGGCTGCCGGCGCTCCGCGCC
>CAYMYK010000090.1:0-11294 GCA_964394625.1 uncultured Pirellulales bacterium | reverse complement strand
CATCCGTTCAATCATCGCCAGTCCCTTTTTCAACCCCATCACGCTCACCGCCGTCGCCAGGGCATCCGCATCCATCGCCGTCTTTGCAATAATCGTCACGCTGCTCAGCTTGTCCACCCCCTCGCCCTTTTTTGTATCGATAATATGACTATACCTTTTGCCGCCTATCATCTCGAACCGCCGATAGTCCCCGCTCGTCGCCACCGCAGCATCTGCCAATCTTAAAACCATCAACACCTCACCCGGACTCAACGTCTCTGCAGGCCCTCCCGTTTGTTCTTCTCCGCTGTACGCTGATTCAGGGTCCTGCAACCCAACCAACCACTTTGCCCTGTCCGCGGGCCGGCCGAAACAGCGAATGTCGCCGCCGACATCGACCATCCCGCCGCTCGCCCCCGCCGTCTTCATCGCCTCAACCGCCCTGTCAATCGCATAGCCCTTCGCAATCCCGCCCAAATCAAGCCGCACACCCTCGACCTTGAATCTAACAGTCAACGCATTCGCATCCAATATCAGCTTCTCGTAGCCGCCCCTTCCCTCCGCCTCGGCTATTGCCTCGGCGCTTGGCGGCTCGTTCGCTTCCCCCGCCGCCCGCCATAAATCAACCAAAGGCCCAACCGTAATATCAAATGCACCTTCCGTCTCCCTGCTGAAATCTAAACTTCTCTCAAGAACCTCAAAAAGCTCGCTGCTCACCGGCACCGCCCGCCCGTATGCCAGCCGATTGACCCTGCTCAACTCCGAATCATCCTTGTAATCACTCATCAAATCGTCAATCCACTCTAACCTCTCAAAGGCCGCCTCGATACTCGCCCTCGCAGTCTTCTCGTCCGCCGCCACCGCCTCCACACGCGCAAATGTCCCCATCAAAATGCGGTCGCCCCCGTCAACCTCGATGCGTCTCGGCTCGATACTCCTCGCGACAAAATACACTATCCCGGCTATACAAACCGCCAGAACTATCCTCTTGATTTTCCCTGCCCTTGTCGCCGTTTTTCTGTTATCCATCGTGACCCCTGACCATATACCACACACGCTGACCAATAATAGATAGAACCTCGCCGACAATCAATTTATAATACCGGCGAAATGCCGACGCAATATACCAAACATAGCCCTGAGCGCGCTCGAAGGGACGAAATTTCACCCGCCGGACGCCTCACGGAACAAAATAAGACACTCACGCAGCAAGTGGACCGCGATTTTTTGCCCTTCGTCCGCAAACCGGCCCGGTACATCGGCGGCGAAGTCAACCAAATCAAAAAAAATCTCACAAAAACCAACCTGACCGTCGCCCTGTGTTTCCCCGATACCTACGAAATCGCAATGAGCAACACGGGCCTGGCCATTATCTACCACGCCCTGAATCACCTGCCGAACGTCGCCGCCGAACGCGCCTTTGCACCATGGCTCGACGCCGAAAAAATCCTCCGCTCAAAAAATATCCCCCTGTTCACCCTCGAATCAAAGGCCCCGCTAAAAAACTTCGACGTCATCGGCTTCAGTATGACAACCGAGCTGTGCTGCACGAATGTCCTGAATATGCTCGATTTGGCGGGTCTGAAAATCCGCTCCGCAGACCGCTGCGAATCCGACCCAATCGTCATCGCCGGCGGCGGCATTGCAAACTGTTGCGAACCAGTCGCCGCCTTCATCGACCTGTTCGTCCTCGGCGAAGCCGAATACGCCATAACAGACCTCGCCCAGCTCATCATTGATAAAAAGAAAAAACACATCCCGAAAAACGACATCCTCATCGCCGCCGCGAAAAAGTTCGACTGGGCCTATGTCCCCTGCCTTTATAAATTCGAGTATTGTAGCACGGGCTTCCAGCCCGTGAAAAAAAACAGCCCAAAAATCAAATCATTCACGCCGGCCGTCCCCGGCCTTCGTACCCGATTCAAAAACGCCGTAGTCGAAGACCTCGATACCTCTCCCGTCCCCACTGCTCCAATCGTTCCATTCGTTCAGCCGGTCCACGAGCGTCTCTCCGTCGAGATTATGCGCGGCTGTCCCCACCGCTGCCGATTCTGCCAGGCCAGCTTCTCCAGAAGACCCGTGCGCCACCGCAGCGTCGAACGAATTCTCGAAATCGCAAAAGCCGCATACCACAACACCGGTCTCGACACTGTCGGCCTGCTGAGTCTCTCGAGCGCAGACTACCCACACCTCGAAGAGCTCATCGATAAGCTCACCGCCTATTTCCAGGACAAACACGTCGGCATTTCCCTGCCCAGCTTACGCGTTGACCGCCAGTTAAAGCTGCTGCCGAAACTCGTCAGCTCCGTGCGAAAGGCCGGCCTGACCATCGCCGTCGAAGCCGCCCAGGAGGACCTGCGGCAAATCATCAACAAACCCATCAAAGACGACGACCTCTTCGCCGCCGTCGAGGCCGCATACAAAGCAGGATACCAAAAACTAAAACTCTACTTTTTAGTAGGTCATCCCGGCGAAACCGCTCGCGACATAAGACAAATCCCGCACTTGGCGTCCCGGCTGGCCCTGCTGCGAAAAACAATCGCCGCCCGACCCGCCCAAATCAATGTCGCTGTCTCCTGGCTCGTCCCAAAACCGCACAGCCCGTTCGCCTTTCTCGCCCAGAGACCAAAGGACTACTTCGAGAACGCAAAGCAAATCATACTCGACGAAAAGAGAAAACTCCGCGCAAACTACCTGCGTTTCAAGTTCCACGATATAAACCTTTCCATCCTCGAATCAGCCATAGCCCGGGGTGACAGGCGACTCGCCGCCGTCATAGAAACCGCCTTCAAAAGCGGCGCCAGGTTCGACCTCTGGAGCGAATCCTTCGACTATTCAATATGGCGGGACGCATTTGAAAAATGCGGTATGAACCTCGAAGCCCAGGCCCGGAAAAAGCTCGACCCCGACGACATCCTCCCCTTCGAGCACCTCGGCGGCCCGGACAAAAAATACCTCCTCAAACACCTCGCCGATGCAACGGCAGCCGCCGAAAGCAGAACCAGCCGCCGGCATCCTCAAAACCCTGAGCTTTGAACGTACCACGGGCTTCCAGCCCGTGTCGGGCATCTTTGCCCGTGCCCTTTTTGATGTTTGCCTTTTGCTTTTTGATTTGTTACGCCTTCCGCATCCCCTGTGGAAAGTGCAGCCCGCCCTGGCCTTTGCCGTCCCTAAAGCCCACTATTATCTTCACCGCCTCCGCCGGCTCGTCCACCACCGAGAAAACGTCCAAATCCTTCGCCGATATATGCTCGTGCTCTTTGAGCATCTTGTCCTTCATCCAGTCAATCAACCCCTGCCAGTACTCCCTGCACATCAACACGACGGGAAACGACGCCTGCCTGAGCGTCTGAATCAGTACCAGCGACTCGAAAAACTCGTCCATCGTCCCGTACCCGCCTGGAAATACGATGAATCCGTGCGCGTATTTCAAAAACATCACCTTACGGACAAAAAAGTACCTGAAATGAAGCGACATATTCTGATGCTCGTTCGGAACCTGCTCTAACGGAAGGTCGATATTCAGACCGATACTCTTGCCGTCCGCCTCCGCCGCTCCCTGGTTCACCGCCTCCATTATCCCGCCGCCGCCGCCCGTTATCACCGCAAAGCCCGCCTTCGCAACCTCAAACGCCGTCTGCCTCGCAAGCTCATAATACCGGCCCTGCTGAGCCGTCCGCGCCGAACCGAAAAATGATACCGCCGGCCCCACGTGAGAAAGCTCCTGATAGCCCTCCACAAGCTCCGCCATTATCCGAAATATCCGCCACAAATCCTCGACCGGCTGATTCGTTGTGTTCACCATTCGAACTCCTTTAACTTAACGTTACACCTTTTCGCCTGCGCCCAACGCTCATCTCACCACAACGCAGCCCTGCCCGCCGCGGGGCAGTGCTTCGATATCGCACAACTTTCGCACTCCGGCTTACGCGCCCTGCAGACGTTCCGCCCGTGCAGAATAAGCACATGACTGAAAACCGTCCACCACTTCTTCGGTACTATCTCGGCCAAATCAAACTCCAGCTTTACCGCATCGTGCGTATTCGCCGAAAGCCCTAACCGCCGGCTCAGCCGGATAACGTGTGTATCGCACATCAATCCGGGCTTGCCGAACGCATTCGCCAGCACGCAGTTTGCCGTCTTCCGCCCTACCCCCGGCAGCTTCACTAATTCCTCCATCGTATCAGGAACCACACCGTCATAATCGCTCAGTATCTTCTGACTTGCTGCCTTGATGCTTTTCGCCTTGTTCCGAAAGAACCCTGTTGTCCGTATATCACTCTCGATTTCACTCAACTCCGCATCCGCCCATCTCCTTGCGTCTTTGTACTTCTTAAACAGCCCCGGCGCCACCTCATTCACACGAGCATCGGTGCACTGGGCGCTCAATATCGTCGCTATCAACAGTTCCAGAGAATTGCCGAACCGAAGCGCAACCGTCGCATTCGGATACAGCTTCGTCAGAATCGGATAAATCTTCCTCACCCGCTCCGCCGCCTCACCCTTATCGACTTGGGACCTCCTGATTTTCTTCTTCGTTGTTTTTTTTGCCATTGCACATCAATGATAATTTACTTCTTTCTTTACGTCTTTCCCGAACCCAGGCCCGCACCGAACCGCATATTTACCCCGCGTGTAAAAATCCACAACCATCGTGTCCCCATCATACCGCCAGTCCACCCGACCGATATTCGTATGCAGCCCCTTCACACTCATCGCCTGTCCCGTCCATTCGGGCGGCACACCACCGCCGACAACCAATACTGGTTCATTACCCGATTCATCCACATAAGCAAGCATGTCCAACTGCAAAAGCAGCATCTCCGATGCCGTCCAGTAGTGGGGTGTCACGTAAGGCGGCTTGACCCACCCGCGATAGTTCGGCCAAAGCCCAAACGTATTCTCCTCGCCCTTGCCCTCCCAATACGTATAAAGCCCCGGCGAGCACTGATTGAGCCAGAAATAATGAAGTGTTCGCCAGATTGGCTCCGTCTTGCCTATGAACAGCCATTGATGTGCCTCAGCTACTGTAAAGTAAGTCCAGAGCGGCCGCTCCGAAAGCATTGCACCTTTTCCGAAGTTGCGCTTCCTCATCGCTTCAATATATGGCCCGAAATCCGGCTTCACTATCCAGCTCGGCCATATCCCCGACATATAAGTCCGCTCGTTCTCCGCCTCACTCGTCTCAAATGCCTTCAGCCACCCCCCGCGAATCTCCGATGCAATCACCCGATACTCCTTCGCCTGCTCCCGCTTGCCTAAGCGCTGCGCCAATTTCGCCGCCTGAACCATCCCCCTGTACGATACCGCATTTACATACAGTATCGGATAATGATGGTCCATCGACCCGACAATCACACCGTCCCTCGCCGCCTTGCATATAACCGGTGCATCAGCCGCCTGTGCAAGTACCGGCCCAACCCACTGTCGCACCAGACGACCCTTGGCGCTGCGCATCTGCTTAATAGTCTCGACCTTTCGCTGAACATGAGGCCATATCCACCGGTCATAATCCGCATCATTCAATAGTGATGAAATCTCAACCAACACGCCAATCTGCGAACCAGGCGCATCTCCCTCTGCCCCGAACCCGCCAAAGAAATCGTTCTCCGCAAAATAAACCGATAGCTCCCTCGCCGTCTCCAACTGCCCGCATCGCCCCATCGCCATAACCGAATAAGCCCCGTCACGCTCCCACGCCAACGGATAATTCGTCGGCTCGCCCGGACACGTCTGCCGACCCATATACCCCATCATCAGATTAGCTACCTGCGCCTGCAGCGACGCCTCGAACCGCTCATCCGGCAGCTCACAAGAAACAGTTGACCGTGTCCCCGAATATGCCAAAGGACTCTTAAACTGAGGCCGCGTATCTCGTATCCTAAGCTTCAACTGCGACATATCTCTAAGGTCAAAACGCGCATAACACCATCCCGATTCACTTCGGCACCTCTTCCGAATGGACTTGGCACTCAGCCAGCCGCGCTTACCTTCAACCCCTGAGTAAACCCCTTTGGCCTCAGGTTCCACATTGATAACCCATCGGTGGTTCACTAACAACCGCTCCCCGTCCCAGTCCATCATTTCAATCGGCCCGCCCGCAGGCCCCACGCTGCGAACCACAACTGCCAACTGATGTTCCGAATCAACCTTACTCTTCAGGTCGAGTTTCCACCGGCCCAGCCCGGCATATGACCAGCGACTCTGATAATAAGCCGTATCAGTCACAATACTTGCTATCGCATCCTTGTCCCTCCAGTCATATTGCTGCTCTATTTTATCCAGCGGTATCCCGTCGCTCGTCGTCACTAATTCGCCGCCTTTGTCAACCACCCAGAACGATACCCCGAAACTCCCCGGACAGGGACTGAAACTGCCCCCAGGCTCATGATATGCCTTCTGTGTCCTCGGGCTGCCCGGCTCTGCCAACACAACATGACCGTCCCCGCGAGGCCACGGGTCACCAGCCCGCTCGGCCATCGCTTCCAAAACAATCTGCCTTTGACTCTTAATCTCCCCATCCGCCGCAAAAACACCTCCCCCCAATATCACACCACACAGCAAAAATGACAAGACACCTTTTCTCTTCATATCCTGCCTTCCTTTCCCATCTCGATTGAGTAAGCGATATGCACCGACGACTATTTCGGCTTATTGATATAATACGGTCGCTGGTTTGTCAATATAATGTGCCCCGCGTAACTTGCCACGCCGAGTTAGAGTTTCTCTAACTCGTCAAAAAGCTCGTCGCCGAAACTCATCCCCCGCCAGCGCACGCCCTGTTTATTGCCCGGCAAAAACAATATCGTAACCGGAACGCCCGGCTCTTTGTAAACATCCTTCAGCGCTATCGACGCCGGATAATCCTTCACCGTCGTATCCGCCTTCACCGCCAGAACGCCCTTTTCCTTAATCAGCTTCGCAATATCCTCACGCGAGAAAACCATTTTTTCCGCGACCTGACAGCTCAGACACCAGTCCGCCGTGAACTTTATCAAAACGCCCCGGCCTCCATCACGTGCCGCTTTTATCGCACTCGCATCGTACTTCTGCCAGTCAATCAGCTCCGCCTTCGGCGCCGGCAAAAATGCAAACCCGCCCGCCACAGAAAGCGCAACCGCAATAATCCGCACTATCCACCTCTTCGCCGCCGGGCTTGAATAACCGACCCATCCGCCCCACATCCAGACGCAAAATGCAAGCACAACCGAATAGTAAAGCACCCCCATCCTCCGCTCCGCCGGCACCGCCGCTATCAGCTTGACCGCAATCACCAAAAGCGCAAATCCAATCGCCTGCTTAAACACTTCCATCCAGCGCCCCGGCTTCGGCACCTTGTTCAACAGCGCCGGCATCGCCGTCAGCATAATGTACGGAACCGCCATCCCCAACCCTATCACCATTATCGCTAATGTCCCAAGGGCCGGCGGCTGCGCCTGCGCCCACGCAAACGCACCCGCCAATATCGCAAAGCTGCATGGCGTACTCAGTATCGCCGCCAAAAAGCCCATCCCAATGGCACCGGTGTACCCCTGTCCAGCCCCGCTCCTGCTCGATATCGACGACGGCACACTTATCGTGAACAACCCGAACATAAATAATGCCAGCACAACTAACAATAACGCCATCCCTGCCACGAACCACGGCTCCCTGAACTGATCGCCCCACTGCAAAACCGTCCCATAGACAAGCTGCAAAACAATATTCGCTCCGGCAAGAGTTGCAAAGAAGAGAAGTATCCCCACACAGAAGGCAAGCCCCATCGCCGCGCCTTTGCCCCTGCCTCGGCTGGCCTGCTCCACCAACCGCATCACGATAATCGGCAGCACGGGCCATACACATGGCATAATATTCAAACTTAAGCCCGCCACAAACGCCAAAACCAACGCCGCCCACAACGAATGATCCGCCCAGTACCCCTGCGGCGCTTCACGTGTCCCCACACTCGCGCGTGTTTGCCCCGGCTGCGGCAGTGAAAACCTCGCCTGACCCGGAGCCGCATCCTTCGCTATCCTGACCTGCGTCACCAACTTGCCGAAATCCGGCACGCGACACTGTATAGCCGAACAAACCGCCCCGGCTATCTCAATCTCAACAGCCGCCTTGCTCACCGCACCATGCGAAAAATCAACGTCGCTCACTACCCCAAACGGCACATAAACCGTAAATGCCCCGCTAAAAACCGCGAGCGTCTTACCCATCGCATTATCAAAATACGTCCCCGACTCGGGAAATATCGCCTTGCCGAATACCAACCACTTCGTGCCCTTCTCCACCGGCTTTATCCTCAAACTCCTCCCGTCCGGAGCCGTCCTCGATGATGCGTAGAAATGCCACCCTTTGTCCAGCTCGAACCGTATCGCAAACGCCGACTCGCCACCGGGCCCCACCTCCTCATACCGCTGCCCAACCGAAAAACCCACAACATCTACACGCCGCCTCTCCGCCGTCTGCGAACAAAACGCACAACTGCCCACAAGCAACACTATCGCCGCACAAACACCGGTTTTCCCCCTCATCATCGCTCCGTCTCATAAGATTTGAAATCGCCGATTGACAAAATTACTCCAGCTCTTGCTGCCCCTGCTCTGCCTTGCCATCCGCATTCCGGCCGCGCTGCTGAACACCACCGGCATCGGCTTGCTCTGCTTTGGCCTTCGCCTGCTCGACCGTCAATAAATCCGCCACCGTCGGCCTGTCCAGCGCCCCTCCCTCCAAAATCACCTTAACGTCCGCGGCGTCCAGTGTCTCGTACTTCAAAAGCGCCTTCGCTATCCCCTCGAGCTTGTCCTTGTTTGACTCGATAACCTCCTTCGCCTTGCCGTACGCCTCGTCCGTCAGCTTCTTCACCTCACTGTCTATCATCTCCGCCGTCTTCTCCGAATACTCCTTCTCTCCCGGCATCGCGTAATACATATCTTTCATTTCGTAACCCGATTCGTAGTTGATAGGCCCAAGCTGCTCGCTCATCCCCCACGTCAATACCATCTGTTTCGCTATGCTCGTCGCCTGCTGTATGTCCGATTGCGCTCCGCTCGATATGTCGTCGCAGAACATCTTCTCGGCAACACGGCCGCCAAAGCACACCTGCATCAGCGCCATACAATACCGCCTCGTGAACATCGTCCTGTCCTTCTCAGGAAGTGCAAACGTCGCGCCGCCCATAGGCCCTCGCGGTATGATACTCACCTTGTGAAGCGGATCGGCGTCCTTCAAAAGCGACTGAACTAACGTATGGCCCGCCTCGTGATACGCCGTTATCCGCCGCTCATTCTCGTCGATTACCCTGCTCTTCTTCGCACGCCCCCACCGTACCTTGTCCCTCGCCTCCTCTAAATCCGCCATCTCGATGTTCTGCTTGTTTGCCATCGTCGCCGCAAGCGCCGCCTCGTTGATTATCGCCGCCAAATCCGCCCCGCTGAACATCGGCGTTCCACGCGCAAGCCGCTCTAAATTCGCATCAGGCCCGAGTTTGACCTTCTTCGCGTGAACCTTCAATATGTCCGCACGTCCCCTCAAATCGGGCAGCGGTACTACTACCTGCCTGTCAAACCGCCCCGGACGGGTCAACGCCTTGTCCAGTATGTCCGAACGGTTCGTCGCCGCCACCACTATCACCTGGTCGTTCGTCCCGAAACCGTCCATCTCAACCAATATCGCGTTGAGAGTCTGCTCCCGCTCGTCGTGCCCGCCGCCTACAAAACTCGCGCCCCGACGCCGGCCTATCGCGTCAACCTCGTCCAAAAAAATTATACACGGCGAATTGTCCTTCGCCTGCTTGAACAAATCCCGAACTCGCGATGCACCCACACCAACAAACATCTCTACAAAGTCGCTTCCCGATATACTGAAAAACGGCACGTCCGCCTCGCCCGCTATCGCCTTTGCCAGCAGGGTCTTGCCGCAGCCAGGAGGCCCTACGAGAAGCACACCCCTCGGTATCCGGCCACCCAATCGCTGAAACTTCTTCGGATTCCTCAAAAACTCGATTATCTCCGCTATCTCCTCCTTCGCCTCTTCGATTCCCGCAACGTCCTCGAACGTCACCTTCATGCGGTCCTTGCTCTGAAGCTTGTGCTTGCTCCGGCCAAAACTCATCAGCATCCCGCCGGCCCCGCCCCGAAGATTCCGCGCAAACATAATATAGATAAACACCCCTATCAGAAACAGTGGAAGCAACAAGCTTACCAGATTCCAGAGCCATATATGCTGTTTCGAACACTTCCACTTCACTCCACTTTGCCTTAACTGCTTGAAAAGCTCGTCCCCAACCACCTCCGGCTTGTAATCCACCACAAAAGAATTCGCACCACCCTGGCCGCGACTGGCCATACCCGCCTCGTTAAACTTGCCCCGAATGTCCGTCTCGCCCACCAGTACCTCCTCAATCTGGCCCGCCTCCAGATACTTCTCAAACTCGTCGTACCTGATAGTCTCCGTCCGCTGCCACTGCTGAACCAGCATCATCAGCGCAAATATGCCAAAACCTAACAGCATCAGCTTGAAAAAACCGCCCCCGTAAGCTGGCTGCGCCGGCTTCTTGCCGCCCCTGCCGACCGGCCCGGAACGTCTCCGAACATCTTTTCGTCTTTTACCCTCGTTCATAATGCCTCTAACTTACCCACTTATGCTCTTCCTACCAGCCGGCCTCCATCAACTCTACGATTTTCTCCGCCAAATTGTTTGCCGCAACCGCCGAGCCGTACGCAAACCCCTGATTTTGCCACTGCGAATAGCTCGCCGACGCATTTACCTGACCGTTATCTATCAAAAGCTCGCCCGTCTTCAGATTCTTCCAGTCAACAACCGCACGAAGCAGAACCTGCTTTTCCAGCGCCCTGCCCATCTGACGCTCCGTGCTCAAAACCGACTCGCTCGCCTGCACTATCTTTCCGCTTATCACCGTATCGGCCCTGCTGCTGTCCGAGACTATCTTGTAAGGCGTCCCCGCCTCAATCCGCTTCGCCAGAGCATCCGTCAGCTCGTACTCTATCCCGCGCCGAAAACTCTGATTGTCGAACATCTCAACATACACGCTGCGAACTCCCCCAGGATACAGCGACTCGTTACTGTACCCGCCGCCGCCGCAACCATATACCGCCAGGCAAATCGCCGCCGCCGCAAAAACTACAATAATAACTCTTCCAGCTTTTTTAACCACCTGTTTTCCTTCTTCCTTACCGGCTGCCTGCCCATCTCCTCTGCCGCCGCCGCCGCCGACTTGCTGCCGGGCCATTTGTCTATCACCATCTGATAATACAAGCTCGCCCCTTCACTGCTGCCCGTCCTCGAATAATAACGCGCCGTCACAAGCT
>CAYMYK010000089.1:0-11320 GCA_964394625.1 uncultured Pirellulales bacterium | reverse complement strand
TTATATCGGCTAAACTACTACTCAATTATTAGGTTTTGTTAGAGTGCCTAAATAACCGTCAATATCCTCGCCGGCAATTCTGTTCGTAATCACGGCAAAACGGCTCCATCGGCCGCTATCACCCTTCACAAAAATATCAAAATACAGCTCCCGCCCGCGGTTCATATCGCAAAGTCGGCGCCACCTGCTTTGAGAAATCTCTATCTTCCCCGTCCTGCTAACCACTTCGATTGGCTCGCCTTGTTGCGAGTGTATCCTCACAAAATACATCGATCCCTTTTCCTCAACCTTGAAATTCATTGGCGCAATGTTGGCCGGTATCACGGTGTCGCTGTAATCGGGATGGATTTTTGCCGGCCGATTCACACTGTCGTATTGCTCAATGACCGTCCTCCTGCCGGCAAATATGTAAAGAGCCGTCCCCGACAATACCACCGGCAAAAAAACCGCAAACAGCAGAATCCGCAAGCGGACTCTTTTTCGCCGGTTTCCGTCCTGCCGCCCTTCGGCTTTCTTCGTCTCTGTGCTCACCTCTTCGCTCCTGAAAAGCCGTATATGTAATAAAACAAATAGCTGTCCCCGTAGCCCCCGGCAAGCTCCTTGAAAGCCGCTTTTTTGTTTGACCTGTACTTTCCGGCATATATGCGAAAAAAATCGCCGAACCGAAATCGTGTATCCCCGCTGACTTGCCGACCGTGCAGGTCCGCCTTCTTCTTTTGCACGAATTCGTACAGCAGTATCGCCTCTTCGTACAACCTGGGAATCCCGGCGTAATCAAAATCGTCCAGCCGATAAAGGTTCTCCGCCACCTTCTCGATATGGCCGGTCAACAGATAATGGGCCATCAAATACTCAAAAGCCATCCGGTTTTTCCTGTTTGTAGCCAGCAGGTCCGGCAAAATATCGGCGCCTGCCGATTCAAAATCCCTGTCATTTTCCACCATTAAGCTCCGAAGCCGCCGGACTTGCCCGTCCCTCGAAAGCTCCGGGGCTCCGGCTATGCCTTCAAAACAGCCCTCTGCCCGTGCCCCGTCGAACAATGTCTTGCTCAGAGCACCAAGATAAATCCGGGCCGTACCCGTGTTGCCCTTGACCATATTTACCAGCGCCAGCCGTTCTAAAACGACGGGACGCTCGCCGAAGGTCTCCAGGCACTGAACCAGCTCGTGCTCTGCCACATTTACGTACCCCAGCTCAAGATAAGTATCAAACGTCGTCCACTGTGCACAGAATTTGTAGGCCGGGGCAGAGGAAGTCAGCAGAAGCGTGTTCGGATGCTGCGGATACGCAAACATATCGTAAGCCAGTCGCCCCGTGTGATATAGTGCCCGGTTCACCGTATGATTTATAAGAAAACGATGGGGCCGGCCCCTCGCAAACTCAAGCACCTCGGGCCACTTCTGCCGCCGCGCAAGATAGTCAACTACTAACAACGTCTTTGTCTCAGTGTCGAGAGAATACAACACCCCGGCCACGCAGACAACTAACAGAATCAATGACTCCGCAAACCATTTCAAAATCGGCACACCTCTATACCAGGACACTATCTGCCGCCAACGTTCGGACGATTCACGCCGTGCCGTAGATACACCGGCCCCACTGGCCCGCCGGCCAAAGCTGCTCATTAACAGCCCCCACAAGCCAAATACCAACACTGCCGCCGGCAGAAACAGATGAAGTACATACACAACAATCAAAATCGGCTTGCGACTCTCATAAACAACTACCTCCCACGAGAAAGGTAGCAGGTTGCCGAAGGCGTCGTCAATACCAACACCAAGAACCAAAATGCCCTCAATATACAAAATCGCCGGAACCAACAACAAATACAACAGCCCCGTTCGCCACCGATACCGGAAAAACACCTCATAAATTACGCACAACATCGCAAAAAGCAAATATGCACCACCCGCGATATAGTCGGTGATTGCAAATAAAACCGAGAAAATAATAAGATTTACCGCCCCACTTGCCGATCTCGCTTTCAGATACACACACGTAAAGGCCATCCCCGCAAGTACTGCCGTTGTCGTGGCGAACTGATAGGCATATTGACTGTAGAGAATGAGCATAAGGATGGCCGGAACAAACCGCACCCAGCCGACCCGCCGCTCAGTCATCGCCTTCACAATCCAATCGACACACAAAAAAATCAGCCACGCCTGTATCGTAACCACAGCCGCACCGGCCCAGCCGATATGGAACAACTGCGACAAAAAGCTGCTAATGTATTCTACAAAACCGCCGGGGTATGAAACGTGCTCCCAAAAAAAATCCCAACCACGGAAAAAGTAAGGAAAATTCTCAATCATCCCCCCGCCCTGATAAACAAGACGCAAGTCAACGCCAACCAACACATAGACGTAGAAAAAAAAGAAAAAGAGTATCCCTCGCAGCACCTCCGCAAAGCTCCTGAGCGATGTTTTCCCGGATATAACAACCATCACTTTGTCATCTACCGACGGTTTTCTTCCACGTCGCTTCCGAACACAACCTGTTCCTCACCGCCGGAACACAGTATCTTCAGCGCCTCTAATCCTTCAACTGCCTGACCCATATATTTCTGTACCGCACCGGGTTGCCGTGGTCCTGAAGCGCAATCGGTCCTTTGTCGCCGTGCGGCTCATAAGGCGTAACCGAATGAGGCCCCGCCCAGCCCGTAGCGCCCTGAAGCTCGACATTATCCTGAATCAGCACCCCGTTCTGCAACACCGTAAACCGCGCATTGCAAACGACCCTGCCCCCCCTGAAAATCGGCCGGTGAAAAATTATATCGTAGCTCTGCCACTCGCCCGGTCTCCTGCACACATTCACCAACGGCACGCTCCTGCCGTATAACGCACCGCACTGCCCGTCCGCATACGTCCGGTTATTATACGAGTCCAGCACCTGAACCTCATACCGCCCCATCAAAAATACTCCGCTGTTGCCTCTGCCCTGGCTCTTGCCGATGACCTTCGAAGGCGTTGCAAATTCCACGTGAAGCTGGCACGACCCGAACTTCTGCTTGCTCTGAATGTACCCCGCGTCCTTTACCGTCTCGACGTACCCGTCGCCTACACTCCACGGAAAAGGCCCTGCCGGATTCTTCGCACCCTCCCACGCCGAGACGTCCGTCCCGCCGAAAAGCACGACCGCATCCGAGGGCGCTGTCCCTGCCTTCCCGCCGCAGCTTGCACTCCCCGGCGTCACCATCGCCGGCGCAGGCCGATTCATATCATGCACAAGCCACCTGCCCGTATCCGTCCTGACCCACTGACCTCTGCCGGCCTTTTGCCTCGCACCGCAGCCCGCCAACATCGCCGCCGACAAAACCACTGCGCCAACCACAATTAACTTCTTCATCTCTGTCTCCTGTAAAAAACCAATCATTAAACCTGAATCCTTACCGCCGAAGCTATTCAATAAACAAACTTAGCTTACCTTTATACCTGATGCTCAACCGCTCGCCAAGCCCAAAATCACACACCCGCCGACTACTCCAACCGCTCGCCCTGTTCAATCCGGTGCAGGATATTCTCCCCAATCGCAGTGTTTTGTCGCAGGGAAAAATTTGGTACAATAGGTGTATGCACAGGGAGTTTTGGGTATTATGCCGAGCGGTTTTAAGATAGTAACGGTTGGTTTGAGTCCCGCCTGGGACATTACGTGCAGGGGCGAACGGCTCGACTGGGGCGAGCACAGGGCAATCAGCCGGACGAGCTGCCGGCCTGCGGGAAAGGCGCTGAATATATCCCGGGCGCTTGCGTGGATGGGACAGGCGAGCACGGCCGCCGGCTTGTGGGGCAGCCGGGACTATGACCGGATGGCAGAGGAAATCAGACCTTTGAAACGCTTTATTAAGCTGAAGATGACCCCTGTGGCGGGTTCAACAAGGCGCAATATTACCGTTGTGGATACGGCTAAGAAAAGGGAAATGCACCTTCGCAGCAGCAGTAAGCTTGCGACTCGGATTTCGCTGAGCGGACTTGGCGCCGACTTGAGTAACCTGCTGAGCAGTCGCAGTGTGTGCGTCTTTGCGGGCGCTATGCCCGCCGGCCGGCTGTTGGCGGATGTGCTCAAGCTCGTCAGATGCTGCCGCCGGGCCGGAGCAAAACTCGTCCTGGATACTTCGGGCAAGGCCCTAAAGGCGATACTGGCTTGTACAAACCTATGGCTGATAAAGCCGAACACCGAGGAGCTCAGAGAATTACTCGGCGCCCGAATCAAAGACAGCCCTGTGTCCATAGCGAAGGCGGCAAGCGGCTTGTTGGACAGCGCTTCAATGGTTTTAGTCAGCCGCGGCGAGAAAGGGGCCGTGTTGATTACGAGAAAGGCGGCGTTTACGGGACATCTTGCAGGTGCCGCCCGCCCGGCCGTGTCAACGGTTGGCTGCGGCGATTATCTCTTGGCGGGTTTCATTGCATCGACGCGGCAGGGCGCCGACGCCGCCTCGGCGCTGGTAAAGGGTTTGCAGGCCGCGACGGCCAGGGCGCGGGGCTGGGCCGAGCAAAAAAACTTCGAAGAATCCTGCGGGCGAATAAACATTGAATTGACGGAATTGTAAATCAAATTGTGAGGGTTTGAGATGCGACGGGCGATAGTTATAAAAACGTTCTCATCCGCTGCTCTGGTCATGCTTTGCTGTGGGCGGCTCTGTACGGCAGCGGAGAAAGTGCAATACGCGATGAGATTCGAGGCGGGCAAAAAGTATCATCTCAAAAAAGTCCTTGAACAGAAGGTAACGAGGGTAATTCAGGGCGCCGAGCAGACCGTTCAGCAGGTGACGACGCTGGGAAGCAATTTTAATGTCCAGGACGTGGAACAAAACGGCAGTGCGTGGATTGATTACACATATACCGAGTCGGGCTTGAAGCTGAAGGGGCCCGGAGTCGATGTGGATTTTGACTCGGCCAACAAGGACAAGCCGGTTCCGCTCGAGGCCATCGGCCTTGTTCTTATATTGGGTGAGGGTTTTTATGTGAAGATGTCGCCGGTCGGCCGGGTTGAGAAGATAAACGGTCTTGAGACGGTGCTGAGCTCGGTCAGGGGAAAAATTCCCAGTATTCGGGGCAAAGAACAGATACTGGAGTCGATGAAACAGCAGCTCGATGAGAGCAGAATAACAAGCGAGATGGATAATTTCTTTGCGATATACCCGGACAGGGCCGTCAGTGTAGGCGATTCGTGGTCTCGCAGGCACGTGTTCCCAGGGGCAAGCGGCCGGATTGTCGAGACGAAATGGCAGTTGAAGCAGGCCGATGACGCCGTGGTGCGCGTGCAGGTGAGTACAGAGCTCAAGTCGAATCCCGATGTCGGGCCGGTCAATATCAGAGGGGTGAAAATGCGGCGCGAAATTTCGGGCGGCGGCACAGGCCTGATAGAGATAAACAGCTCAACAGGCATGATTATTCGCAGTAACCTGACCCAGGACATCGTCGAGCAGCTGCGCCTTGCGCCGGGCGGCGCTATCCGCAGACGCCCCATTGCCGGCGAGCCGGTAAAAACGCACAGTGTTGTTACGTTTGAGGTAACTGAGCAGCAAACGCAGCAAATACAGGGGCAAACCGCACCTGACAAATGACCACATCGAGGGTGAATGTCGTTCCCTATGTCGGCGCGTTCGCAACGGTAATCAGTGCAAGGCCGACAATGAAGAACAAAAACATCAGGGCGAGCAGGGTGTTTGTACCCTTCGGTGCGGACTTGAATTCTTTCCAGATAAAAATGCCCCACACTGCTGCCACCATTGTCGCGCCCTGGCCGAGCGAGTACGAGATTGCGTAGCCGGCCCTGTCGCCGGCCAAGATACTGAACGACATACCCACGCCCCAGATGATACCGCCGATAATGCCGATGAGGTGCAGACGCAGATTGCCTTTTTTGAAGTAGTCGCCCAACGGCTCGGACCGGCCGGTAATTAGCTTGACGCCAATGGTATTGAAGACGAAGTTCGACAGCAAAAGCCCCAGCGCAAAAAAGACCAGCGCGGTGTATGGCGTAAGCTTGCCTGCCTCGGCGGGCTCGCCCAGTTCAGCCAGCTCGGCGGGCATAGAGGCGGCCACCCAGCGATAGAAAAAGCCCATCAGAATTCCGCAGGCGATTGACAGTACAATCCCTTTTGTCGAGGCCCTTTGCCCTGAACTGTCGAGCCGTCTGTAGGCAAACGCATCCAGCACTATTGCCACCGCCACGCCCGCCACACCGACAAACAAAACAGAGGCCCTGCCCGTAGGGTCCACCCGGTACGTAGTAATCGCCCCGAGTACCAGAGCAAGACCTATGCCGACCGGGAACGCAACAGCCAGGCCGGCAATGTCAATGGCGGCGACGAGCAGAATATTCGCAATATTGAAGATGACTCCGCCAAGTAAGGTAAAACCGAGATATTTCCCGCTTGCCTGGCCTATGTCAGCAAAAAAGCCGCGCCCGGCTGAGCCAATGCTGCCCATAGTCACCGCCAGAAGCACCGTCAGCAAAAAAACACCGATGGAGTAGTCCCAGTAGAAGAGCTGGAACTTCCATTCCCTGCTGGCGAGCTTCTGGGTGTTGGCCCAGGAGCCCCAGCAGAGCATTGTGATGATGCACATTGCCACGGCAATTGCATAGTTTTGAATGATGACCATTTTTGTAACCTCCCTGTTTCAAATAACTGAGACGAAAGCGTTTAAAAACTTCCTCTATCTTTTATAAACTTATGCACATCCTGAACAGTGGGCATAGATGGCTGGGCGCCCATTGTTGTAACGGACAGCGCAGCCGCGAAGTTAGCGAACCGGGCCGCCTCGGCGATGTGCTTTCCTTCAGCTATGCCGACCGCTAATGCGCCGGTAAAGGCGTCGCCGGCCGCCGTGCTGTCAACGGCTTCTACCTCCTGAGCCGGGACAAACTCTGACTGTCCCTTATCGGCCAGCAGGTAGCCCTGTTTGCCCATCGTAAGAATCACCGCCTTTACCCCCCTGCCGAGCAGTATTTGCGACGCCCGCCGGGCGGTCTGTTCGCTGCTTACATCGATACCCGTCAGGATTTTGGCCTCCGTCTCATTCGGCGTAAGAACATCCACCTTGCTCAGAAGCTCATCGCTAAGCTCTCTCGCAGGGGCCGGGTCGAGGATAAAGGGCACGTTCGAGCTTTTCGCCACATCAGCCGCATATTCAATCGTCTCTAACGGCACCTCTAACTGCCCAGCCACCGCACCCGCCGAGGCAATATCGCCCCTGGCCTTTTCCACGTCGTCCGGTGACAGCTTCCCGTTGGCCCCAGGCGCAACCACTATCGAGTTGTTGCCCTTCTCATCGACCATAATCAAGGCGACACCGCTCGGCGCCTCTCGAGTTTGTAATACGTATTTCGTATTGACGCCGAGGTCTTTGAAGTTTTCCAGGGCCCTCTTGCCGAATATGTCGTCGCCGAGCAGCGCAATGAAAAATACCTCCGCCCCGAGCCGGGCCGCCGCAACCGCCTGGTTGGCGCCTTTGCCGCCCGGCGCCATAATGAAGTCGCCGCCTAAAATCGTCTCACCCACCGCAGGTATTCGCCCGGACTTGCAGACTAAGTCCATATTGCTGCTGCCGACAACGGCAACTTTCGGCTTGTCTTTTTCCATAGCTAAATATCCTTTTCCTTTAGACCTCTGCCCAGGCAAATACGCCTGAGCATCGGCCAAAGCTTACCCCCAACCTTATCCCTTTGTCAAGCCGCCTTTTTTATGCAATTGCCTGGCCGGGTAATCCCTTATAAAAATCTCAAATACATCCTTCGTCTTTTCGTACATCCTGCCCTAATCATATCGCTGCCCAACCAGATACAGCGCCCACGCCAAATCGGGATTGCCCGCATAATTCCCTGCCGGCCCCTCAACCCCCCTGCCCCTGTGTGTTGTAGCACTTCAAAGCAAAAGAATCCTCCCGATTATCACCATTCTCAAACCACCACTCGACCCCATCATACGAATCAATAACTTTTGTCACCTCGAGCGCAGTCGAGAGGTCTATCCTTTTCCGTCATTGCGAAGGAGCGAAGCGACTGCGGCAATCTCAACCAAATAATCATTAATCAATTATCAATTGAAAGACGCCAAGTGCGGGCCTGCCCCATTTTTTCGGGGGGTTTGGGTTATATGACCCCGGCGGCCTTCGCGGCGAGCTGCAATCCGGCAAGCTCCGCTGCGCTGCGCCTGCTGGATTGCAGGACAAGGAACATGGATAATTCTCTAATCGAGTGTGGTACATAATTCGGGGTCAGATCATGAGTCCTTGTGCCTTTCTGCCTACTTTTCTTTGGTCTCCGCCGGGACCTCAATTGGAGCCATATCCCAAGCTCTGATCGATGTGAACTCGGCTTTGCCGTCGGCGCTGAACAGAGATACACCCATGCTGTCCGGGCGGGTGGGATAAATGCGTTGTGTCAGACATTGACGACCATTGGCAAAGACCTCCAGGATTGTGCGATCGAGGAAAATTCGCAGGCGCAGCGACTCCGCCGCCTTCAGCTCAAAAGGCGCCTCCTGGGCGGTCACCAAAAGGTTTTCGCTTGCTTTGGGTGTATTGTACTTGCCGCCATAATTCTGAACGTAGGTATGGTATACAATTTCCTCATCCAGGGAACTCTTGTCAACATCAATGCGAAGATGCTTCCTTTTAGGATCATAGGAAATGACGGTTTCCTCCTGTCCTTCGGGACTCCGCCGGACCTTCACGCCGCATGACGCGTTAACGCCGGGCCGGATCTCGACCATCAGTTCCAAACAATCGCCACTGATATTTTCAAGCACCCTCTCAGTGCCGGCCGAAACAGTGATATTCTCATATTTCTGTGGCTTGCGCCGCAAGTTCTCATACTCTTTTACGGGCTCAATTGCCAGCGTGCCATCGGTGGCCAGTGAAAGCACGCGCGGCATCGTCATCGTCCCGGCCCAGCCGGTGGCTAATTGTCGTTTGGGGTATCTGTGGTCGTCCGTTGCCCAAGCCCACATGATGCGGCGTCCTTTGTCATCAAGTAGCGTCTCGGGGGCGAAGCAGGCTCCGCCGGGCCAGTTCATGCGAGCATGCGATTCAGGATGAAACTGACCGTCCTTGAACTCACCGAGATAGTAACGGGCTCCCTTTATATGAGCTATGCACAGCAGCATGTGTTTATCGCCGAGTTTGAACATGTCGGGGCAGGAAATATCCTCGAAGGGTTCGACGTCCGACATCTCGCGACTGAGCAATGGGCCTATGTATTCCCACTTCTTCAAATCCGACGACTTCCACACCGTCGCCGGAGTCGGACGCTTGAACGGGTGACAGCCGAAGATCGCGAAATAGGTATCCCCCTCCAGCCAGCCGTGGGGGTCCCAGAGGTCGAACTCTGAGGGATGCGGATCGCCGAATTCATGGCCTCGCTTTATCGACACAAACTTCCACACATTCAGTTCGTCATCCTGGGCAACGGCCACTGAAACGCCCCCATGGCCGGAGATAATTGTGGGAGTCCCCTGCTTATTGATAAATGCGTTGCCGCTGAGGTCAAAGATGGTGGCGTTGGGATGTCTTTTCCAGTGGATCAGATCCGCACTGGAAATATGCCCCCAGCCCCCGGGGCTTTTCCTGATGTACATCAGGTGATATCGGCCCTTCCAGTAGATAGCCGCGTTGGGATCAAAGGGCCAGGCCACCTCGCTGTCAGAGGTGATATGATAAGCCGGTCTCATATTAACCTTCTCATCAGCACCCCTGACATGGCCCGGAAGAATGGAATACACTGAACCGGCCCCAACCGCCTGCAAGAAACGCCGTCTTGAAATAGAGTTACTCAATTGTCTCTCCAATCAAAAGAACACATAAATAACTGACACTTCCCATTTAAACGGTTAAAAAGCATAATTTTCCCCGTACGACATCAATGATTTTACAAAACTAACCTTGAACTGTCAAGGCCGATTTCCCTGCAAAAAGGCCCATACGAAGCGAAGAACCGCATTAGCGAATCCATATCTATCCGCTATACGCTATCTTTTCCTTTGACGCCAAGTGCGGGGTTGGGTAGTACGGTTAGTCGTTAGTATTTAGTATGCCGTGAAAAGATGAAAAAACAGCCGCAGATTTACTCGAATTATGGGAATAGCCACCTGTCGGTTATTTACATAATTCTGTGATTTCAATTTTCCAAGAGCGTATCTCATCTCGAAATATTTTTTCTTCTATGTGCAATTCCTTTTTTCTTTCTTCTGAAATTAAAGGTTCGTCAATATACTGTAAAAAGCTGCCATGAGGAGTGGGCAATAACCCATGACTTACTTGGCCTTGGCCTAACAAATATAAATCGATAAATTTTGTAACTTTACAAATAACTTGTTGTGCTTTCCATAGATGCCCGAAAGTTACCCGCAAAGCCTCGTCATCTAATTTTTCAATTTTTTCAGATTTTAAAGAATGTGCTATAAAATGATCAACATGTTCTCGCAGTTTTTCACAGGATTTCAATTCATCAAGCAATTTGTCAAAAATAGAATTATCTATAATGTCGCCAGGTTTTCTATTGCCCACATTACTTTTTGATAGTTTGTCAAAATTAGAATGTAATTCTTCTGACTTCTCCCAATCTAATTCTTCTGGAATTCCGATTACCTCGCCCATTTTCAAGTTCTTAGCAATATATTCATCTTGTTTTTTCTTGATTTTAGAATAATTGTATTTATAAGCTCGTTTTTGAAAGGCCTTAAAAAAGTTTTCCCTTGTTAAGTGCTTGCAGTTTCCTTTCATTTGATTTAACAACTTGTGAAGAGAAATAGCATGTTGACCTCTGTCTGTTAAGCGTCGAATGGTCATCAATTGATTATTAAAGAAACACTTATCAATCAGATAATGCACGGCTCCATTAAGTTTGATCCTGCCTTTGCTGTTTTTTGGAGCAATCGACCTTGCTCTTAAAATAACCTTATATATAAGTGTTTCAAAAAGCATATTTTGAACTTGCATTAAAATACTATTCTTATTTTCTGAATCGAATAGCCTAAGCCATTTATTATATTCGACTTGAAAGTTAAAGTTGGCCAATTTACCCGTTTCTCCTCTGTGGCTAAGCAAAGTTTTCGACCTTCTCCTTGCAGCCTTTTTTATATCCCGCCATTATACCCAAAACCGACAAGCCCACAACAGTTTATTTCCTTTGCACAACTTCATCTGCCAAACTTGTTCCTACCTGAGCTTGCCCCCAAGGGCGGGGGCCGGCTTAAACAAAACCCAGCTCCCAAATCAGCATCCCATCTGACCCTTCGTGTCTATTCGCCTGCCCCCAAGGTGAGCTTACATTGAATAGCAAACGGGGTGAAAACCTGTCCTGAGCTTGTCGAACGGAT
>CAYMYK010000088.1:6700-11351 GCA_964394625.1 uncultured Pirellulales bacterium | reverse complement strand
AATTTGATAATCCAGCGCGGCGCCCATTTCAGCATTTTTGCAAGAGTTCGGTTATGCCATAAGCATTGCGAGCGAGAGGAGTCGAACCTCCACGTCCCAAAGGACACAAGGACCTAAACCTTGCGCGTCTGCCAGTTCCGCCACGCTCGCGCTGCTATTTTTCCTTTTCCTTGGTGATATTCTCGATGCGTTTTTCGGCCCTGTGCAAAATGCCCCTGCAGTGCTTAATCAGGGCCATGCCTTTCTCGTACTGCTCTAAGCTGTCCTGCAGCGCAATCTCCCCTTGCTCAATCTTACCGACAATAGCAGTAAGCTCTTTAATCGCCTGCTCGAAACTAAGCTTCGAAATATCGTCTTTTTCATCGTTCTTTGCCATCGCTCTGCCTTTTTACTTCTTCGTCACCTTGCTTTCAATCAAATTCTCCTCAGCAAGCTCCGTCACCATCAAATCCCCAAGCTGCACATCCTCAGCCCTCTTCAAAACCTGCCCGGTCTCCTTTACCATCGTAATGCTGTAGCCCCGTTTCAACACCGTTTTCGGGTTCAGACCCGCCAGAAGATTCGCTTTGGCCGTAACCTTCATCCTCGCTCTGTTTATCGCCGCCGTTACCGCTCTGTCCGCCCGGCTCTTCAAATCGCCGAGCTCGAGCGCCATTGTCCCCAACAAGCGATGCGGCTCGATTTTGACTACCCGCTCATAATAGTGCGACAGTTGTTGCTTGGCCAGTGCCGTCGTCCTGCGCAAAGTGCCTGCAAGGGCCGTCTGCAGCTCATCGAGCCGCTGCTCGCGGTTGCGGGCCAGGAGCCGGGGGTCGCGAAAAACGGCGTTTGCAAGAAGGGTTTCGAGCCGCTGCCGGGCCAGCTCCAGAGCCGCCTTCAGCTCGCCCGCCAGCCGTCGCTCGATACCCGCCAAATGCTCCAGCACCTCCTGCTTATCCGGCACGGCGGCGACTCCCGCCTTTGTCGGCGTTGAGGCGCGTGCGTCGGCGACCAGGTCGGCTATGGTAACATCGACCTCGTGGCCGACGGCGCTGATGACCGGTATGGCCGAATCGAAGACGGCCCGCGCCAGAACCTCCTCGTTGAACGCCCACAAATCTTCCAACGCTCCGCCGCCCCTGCCAACGATTAAAAGGTCAAGCTTCAATTTTGCATTCCGCCTGTTCACATCCCGTATCGCCGCGGCGATTTTTGCCGCCGCCCCCTCGCCCTGGACCGGAACCGGATACAGAAACAGACGAACGCACGGCCAGCGATTGAAGATGCTTTCCGCTATATCCTGCACCGCCGCTCCCGATTCGCTCGTGAAGATTGCTATGCGCTGTGGATACCTCGGCAGAGCCCTTTTGTACTTATCCTCGAACAGCCCCTGTGCCTGCAGGCGCTTGACCATCTGCTCGAACGCCAACTGCAGAGCCCCGATGCCGGCCGGCTCCATCCTCTCCACATAGAACTGGTACTTACCCTGTGGCGGATAGACGTCGATGCAGCCGGTTCCGAGAATAGCCATACCGCTTTCGGGCTTGAATTTGACTTTTTTGAACTGGCTCGCCCACATCACACAGGGCAGAACCGAGTCGGCGTCCTTGAGCGAAAAATAGCAGTGCCCGCTCGGGCCATGCACCTTCCAGTCGCTGATTTCACCCGCCACCGTCAGTCGAGAAGGCAAGTTATTCTCCAGCACGGCCTTTATCAGCGTGTTGACCTGGCCTACCGTATAAATCTTTGCCTTTGCCTTAACCATCGCCGGCCATTATACCCCCGCCGCAGCCAGCCTTCAATCCACATCGCCGGCTCAGCCCCGGTCTCCGCGCAAAACAAAAGCCGCCGGCCCTTATAACCCGGCGGTTCTTGCCCTTAGGCATTCTAACAAAACATAGGCCGTCGTTTCGAGCGCAGTCGAGAAATCTATTCGAATAGTTCCGCGAAGCGGCTCCTTATCGTGCATACCAGGTTTTGCTATGGCCTCTCAATATACGCTGATTAGACCGGCCCGCTTATTCTTGCTGCCCTTCCTGCACCACCTTCTCGAAGACCATCGGCTCGGGGTATATGCCGTTCTCACCCTGCGGTAAACGGGGCCCGTAATCAAATATCGTTATATTGTCCGGCATCCACGTTTTGCCGTCATCCGAAATAGGCCCCATAAATCTGTCTATACTATTGCCGTCTATGACCTGGTCCATAAATCTAATATGAATCTCGTCCATCTCAATGCTTACGAACAGCTCGCGGTTAACCGGATTATACTCGGCATAGCAGTCGCCCGCCTTGTATGTACTTATGCTGCCGTCTTTCATTTCAACTTCCGATGCCTGATTGGGCCTGACCTGAACCACCCCGAGCGGAATGACCGCGGAGACTACACCTTCGGGTCCGAGCTCTATTAGCCAGAGACTTTTCTGCGCCTTCCACATACCCACGACCATATCCGGAAGGTAGGCGACTTTGCCGGTGTTTTCGCGGGCTTGTTCAGACATAGAGCTGTCTGCGTCCGGATTGTTGCAACCGATGAGCACCAGGAGACATACAACGCTGAAAAGTATTGCGACTGAGAACTTCATCATTTCCCTTTACCTCTTAACAGTATCATATATTGGATTTTAGCAAATTACCCGGAGAGCATGCAACAAAAAAAAAGAGGCAGGCCGAAATGGCCTGCCTCTTAAAAAACAACTGTTACTGGTTCCTGGTCGTCTTATTTGCGGCGGCGCAGAAGCAGTCCGCCAAGACCAAGCAGTGCAATCGTCATCGGCTCGGGAATCTGATGAATCACCTGAATGTCGTAATCACCAGAACCCGGCTCCATTCCCAGGAGCAGGGTCACATCGCCCAAATCCTCGCAGTGGAACTCAATGAGGTCAACTACTACGCCTTCCGGAATCGGCGGAATCGGGACTACAACATCCTTCAACAGGTCGATGTAGTACATCCCATCTCCCATATCGACGAGCGTTTCATTCGGAACACCGAGCTCGCCATAGACCGTCCCGGCTGAGATATCCAGCGATCCCGGACCTACTATCGTCAGGAATACCGGCATCTCCTGGTTTGTCTGGCCGTCAGAGCTCACGTCGATGGTCACGTAATCACTCGGCATCAGGATAATCGAACTATCCGGCGGGTCAAGCTCACCGTCCACTGAAATCACCAGCCCTGCATTCGCCGCTGAAGCAATTCCAAGAACCAACATTAATACTAACAGCTTTTTCATTTCGTCCTCCTTTAAGTTTCATAGTTAAACTTTTCGTTGCGACACATTACTGAGTCGGGCACGCCGGCAATAGATCCAGTGCACTACCTTTTGCCTTCCAGTTGTTGGCGAGCAACACCAGGTCATTGCTGTAGACTCTCCAGTCAAGTATCTGACCGTCGTGGGCAACATCGGCACACGGATCAAGCATCGGGTCGGTGCCCTTCTTCTTCCAGTTGTTCGCGAGCAACACCAGGTCATTGCTGTAAATGCGCCAGTCGAGAATCTGGCCATCGCAGGCGGCATCACCGTAGCACTGATACTTACACTCTGGATCAACCGCGGCGGCGCCGCACCAGCAGTCCGGCTTGCCCAAATCCAGCCAGTCCTGGTAGCTGGCCAGTCCTGACGGGTAGCACTCGGGCTCCGCGAACTCGATGGGCCTGCAGATTGGCAGGTTTGTCGCTGCCTCGTTGGCATCATCGAGCACCACGTTGCCACGTTCCGGATTCACCGCGATGCAGACATCGCAGCTGCCGTTCGGAGCATCAATCGTCAGCACACAGAGCGTGCCGTCGGCAGGCGGCTTGTTACCATCACCGTCATAGAGCGAACCAAGCTCGATGGTGATAGCAGCGCCTGGAATGGCGCCGGCTGCACCGGGGTCGCCCGCGGGAGCCACAGGGGTATAATTGGGCTCCGCCCAGTTCGGGGCCGTCGGGACGATAATATCCCTGAAGTTTCCGGGGAATATACCATAACCCGCACCCTCGCCTGAGTAAAAGCCGCTGATACCCGTAATCGTGGCGCCGTTGTTAACATCGATGTCCAGGGCAAATGCCCTGACACCCGCGCCGCCTGTGTAAGTGATGGCAACACCATCGCTTCCAACCTTGACGGCGTTGACGTCAACCGCCAGTACCGGACTCGCAAAGACCAGTGCCGCAACAATTAGCATAAATCTTCGCATCATAGTAAAAACCTTCCTTTCTTTTCTTCTTCCGTACAGGGCTACACACCCCGCACAATTTTGGTTTCTTCCTGCATCCTTAATACTTTCGCCTAATTACACCTGCTCACACTTTAATGAGCTTGGCGCCCTGACCGGCAGGAACAGTCAAGGAGAAGGAATCAAGTAACTACTATCCGCTCCTCCATTTCCTCCTTTCTGCCTTACGGCGTAATCGTGCGAAACAACATAAACATGCACAAGGTTACTATTGGTGAAAGTCGATTGTATCTTAGCATAAAGCCGGCCCTTAATCAAGCAATTTTCCCAAAAACTTCAAAAAAATTTTAAAAACCCTATAAAAACTGCAATATCATACCTAAAATCCGCTCACACAAGGACTTACAGAAAAAATGTCAAATTGGGCAATTTTGCCGCCCCCTGCCGGCCACACACCCGGCCGGCCAGGCCACGACAACAAGAACAATGACAAAACTCCCGGATTGCCG
>CAYMYK010000088.1:0-6690 GCA_964394625.1 uncultured Pirellulales bacterium | reverse complement strand
CAGATGCTTTTTCCATCCCATGCAATCCCTCCCGGATTGCCGATTTCAGTGGATAAGAACGCGTCTTGGCGTTTTTTGCTTAACTTTTGCAACCTCTGTGCTATTGTTGCTGTTATGTATGAATTCCTCAAGGGCAGACTTCTCTTAGTCAGGGCCATCCTCCTGGCCTGTGCAGCCGTACTGGTCATTACCGGCATAATCGCCATATATTCAATCGACAGCGCCGCAGAAATCGGTGCGCCGGCCCGCGACCGACAGGCCTTCGACTACTGGGAAAAACAGGCGGTTTTTGCCGCCGTCGGTTTGGTGGCCTTTGTGGCCGTCAACCTCGTCAGCTACCGCCGGCTCGGGGCCGCGAGCGGCTGGATATACGCGGCGGTCGTGCTGCTGTTGGCCGTTCTATTAGTCTCGAAATACATAGTGGCTCTGCCTTTTGCCCCCGAAATAAACGGCGCATACCGATGGATTAGGTTTTCAATAAAGGGTTTCGAGATGCCCGGCGTTCAGCCGTCCGAAATCTGCAAGCTCGCCTTCATACTCGCTCTCGGATGGTACCTGCGCTATCGAAGCAACTACCGGAATTTTAAGGCGCTCGTAGGCCCCTTTGTCCTGACGCTGCTGCCGACGGTTCTCATACTGCTCGAGCCGGACCTCGGGACGGTGCTGCTTATGATGCCGATTCTGTTTGTAATGCTCTTCGCAGCCGGCGCACGCATCAGGCACCTGCTCGTAATCCTGCTGCTTGCCGTTCTGTGCAGCCCCTTACTCTGGTTCAGGATGCAGCCCTACCAGCGAACGCGAATCAGCAGCGTTCTGCTGCAGAGCGAGTGGGTACGCGACAGGGCCGAAAAGCACCCCCTGCTCGGTGAAATACTTGTCGGCGGAAGGTTCAGCACAAAGCAGTGGAAAAACAACTGGGGCTATCACCTCATCAGGTCCAAATATGCCGTCGCATCGGGAGGTGCAACCGGCTACGGCTTCGGCAAAGGCCCGTTCGTCAAATACAACTTTCTGCCCGAAAGGCACAACGATTTCATTTTCGCGATAATCGCCCACGAGTGGGGTTTTGTCGGGTGCCTGCTGCTGCTGCTGGTCTATGTAATTGTCGTCGCCTGCGGGCTGGAGATTGCGGCCAACAATACCGACCCGTTCGGCAGGTTGCTGGCGACAGGCATAGCTGCAATGTTCGCAATCGAGGTGATAGTGAATGTCAGTATGACCGTCGGCCTGATGCCGATAACGGGCCTTACGCTGCCGCTCGTCAGCTACGGCGGCTCGAGTTTGGTGGTCAGTATGGCCGCTGTGGGCCTGCTCAATAACGTCGGACGCGCCAGACCGTTCACCGTCGCCCCGAAACAGTGAATTTGAATCGCAGCACGGGCATCCTGCCCGTGCAAAATGTGGGACATAACGTGATAAAGGGATTCAGACAAATCGCCCTCCTGACCACACTGAGCCGAATCCTCGGTATGGTGCGGGATATGGCATTTGCCCACTTTTTCGGTGCCGGCTGGCTGATGACCGCCTGGACGATGGGATTCAAGGTTCCAAACCTCGCCAGGCGCCTCTTCGGCGAAGGCGCCGCCTCGGCATCCTTTATCCCCGTCTATAGTGAGCAGCTCCACCAAAATCCACATGCTGCAAAACGGTTGGCCAATACGGTAATAACAGTCGTATTCGTGATACTAACAGCGGTGGTCGTCATCGGTCAAATCCTGATTTGGTTGTACTACGCCTTCTTCGAGACGAGGACCGGGCCGCGACTGGGCCTGGCGCTTTGTTCGATAATGCTGCCCTATATGATTTTCGTCTGTATCGTTGCGATTCTCGCCGGCATCCTGAACGTTCACAGGCATTTTGCTGCGCCGGCGGCGGCGCCGATTGTCCTCAACATATTCATCATAGGCGGCGTTTTGTTCAGCGGATGGGTCCTGAAAATCCCGGCGCAGCGGCAGGTCTTCTTCGTCGCCGTCGCCGTGCTGTGTGCCGGCGTCACACAGTTGCTAATGCAGCTCGCCGTCCTGCGGACGAAACGCCTCTCAATCAGAGGCGCCTGGGACGTTCACAGCAAGCCGTTCAGGAAAATTATCGTCCTTATGGGCCCTATGATAGTCGCCCTTACCGTTACCCAAATCAATACACTTGCCGATGACGTTATCGCACTTTTCTTTATGAATGAGCAGGGCCGACCCATCAGCTACGGCGCAATATCATATCTGTACTACGCCCAGCGGCTCTATCAGTTTCCCTTAGGCGTGTTGGGAATATCCTTAGCGACTGCCATTTTTCCGGTTATGAGCTTGAACGCCGCGAAAAAGGACTTTGACGCCCTTGCCGCGACAATCAGCCGGGGCATCAAATCGGCCGTTTTCGTGGCGGTTCCCGCGACGGCCGGCATCTGGCTGACAGCCAGGCCCTTAGTCTCGGCGATATTCCGGCACGGCCAATTCACCGCCGCCGATACACCCGTAGTCGCCTGGACACTTTCCTTTTATGCCCTGGGATTATGCGGCTACTTCGCCCAGCAGATATTGACTCGCGCCTACTACTCCGTCCAGGACTCCAGAACGCCGATGTTCAGCGCTCTTGTGGCCATCTGCGTCAATGTCGTGCTCAATCTGACGTTAATCTGGTTTATGGGAACGGCCGGGCTGGCGCTTTCGACCGCCGTCTGCTCATATCTGCAGGTGGCGATTTTAGCGGGCAAACTCGGCGGACGTTTCAACACTTCAATATTCGCCGGTCTTGCGACTACCCTTGCAAAGACAACCGCAGCGGCGGCGCTTATGACTGCGGTCTGCCTGGCCATAATTTCGGCAATGGCGAAGCTGCCGGCGGACAGATTTTACAACCTGCTCCGGTTGGCGGCGGTCGTCCCCTCGGCGGTGATTGTCTATTTAGCGGCGGCCAAACTCCTGGGCATCACCGAGCTGTCGCTTCTTACCGGCAAAGAACGACGTCAAACATAGATTTGCGATTCGAAACCGGCAATCGTCAATCGGCATTTTTTTCCTTGCGTGGGTTCGGCGCAGGCGTATAATCCGGCGTCGATTGAAAGGGGGCCAGCGATGGCGTTGCTGAATGTAAATATAGACCATATTGCGACGGTGAGGCAGGCCCGGCTGACCGATGAGCCGGACCCGGTGTGGGCGGCGGCTAAATGCGAGCTGGCCGGCGCCAACGGCATCACCGTTCATTTGCGCCAGGACAGACGCCACATCTGCGACCGCGACGTCGAAATACTGAAAAAAACGGTTGCCTCCAAGCTGAACCTCGAGATGAGTATGACCGAGGAAATCGTCAAAATAGCCGAGCGGATAAATCCTGACCAGGTGACATTGGTGCCTGAAAAGAGGCAGGAGCTGACTACCGAAGGTGGATTAGATTGTGTCAAGTATAGAAAGCGCCTGGCGCAAGTGGTTAAAAGAATGCACAAGAAAGGGATACTTGTCAGCACGTTTATCGCGCCCGATGAAGAGCAGATAGCCGCCTCGGCCGAGACCGGCTGCGACGCGATCGAGCTGCATACGGGGATGTATGCAAACGCGAAAGGTGAGAAGGATGTAATGAAACGGCTGGTCGAATTAGAGGCAGGCAAGGATTTGGGAATTAAGAAAAAGCTGGTTGTTCATGCGGGTCACGGGCTGACGTATCGCAACATCGCCCCGGTAGCGAGGATTGAGGGTCTTTGTGAATTTAATATAGGCCACAGCATTGTAGCGCGGTCGGTCTTTGTGGGTATCGAAAAGGCGACCGCGGAGATGATTCGGCTGATAGATAAATTTAGCAGAGCTGTTTAGGAGAATCAGGATGTTTGCAGGGGCAATGGTGGCGTTAGCAACGCCTTTCAGTGACGGCGAGGTCGATTTTGAGACCCTCGGCGAGCTGATTGCGTTTCAGCTTGACAGCGGCATTGACGGCATAGTGCCGGTGGGAACAACCGGAGAATCGCCCACGCTAAGTCACGCCGAGCATAAAAAGGTCATCGAAAGGGTGGTCAGGACCGTATCGGGCCAGGTTCCGGTGATAGCGGGCGCCGGCTCGAACTCGACGGCAGAGGCGATTGAATTGACTGCGTTTGCAAAGAAGGTCGGCGCCGATGCGACGCTGCAGGTTGACCCTTACTACAACAAGCCGACACAGGCCGGCTTCTATCAGCATTTCAGGGCGATTGCCGAGGAGGTCGATTTGCCGGTGGTGCTGTACGATATACCCGGCCGATGCGGGGCGGGTATGACCGTCGAGACAATCGCCCGGCTTAGCGAGATTGAGAATATCGTCGCGGTCAAGGACGCCACCGGCAAGATGGACCACGTCAGCGGCATTGCCACGCAGTGCGATTTGACGATTCTGTCCGGCGATGACTCAATGACGCTGCCGATTTGTGCCGTCGGCGGCAAGGGAGTAATCAGCGTCGTGGCGAACATCGTGCCCGCCGACGTCAAGGCAATGACGGACGCCATTTTAGAAGGCGATTTTGCCACCGCACTTAAATGGCATAAAAAGCTCTTTGCCCTGAGTAAAGGGCTGCTTTCGCTGGCGACCAATCCGATACCGATTAAGGCGGCAATGTCGATACTCAATATGGCCTCCGATGAGATGCGGCTGCCGATGACGCAGATGGACGACGACGGCAAAGCCGTTCTCGAGGCCGCTTTGGCCGAGTACGGCCTGCTGGACTAAAGCAGCGCCGTTCAGCCCTTGAACCACTCTATTGCGTCGGCATAAGCGCGGATGGTATCGGCAACCATACGGCTTACGGTGTAATTAACCTTGATGTATCGCTGGGCCTGCCTGGCGAGTTTTCGGGCCATTTCTTTTCGGTTGAACAAACGCCTCAGGCAGTTGTATATGCTCAGCTCATCGGCCGGGTCGAAGGTGACGGCGGTTTGGTCGGCGATAATCAAATCATCGACGCCGCCCGGTGATGTGGCTACGGCTGCGCCGACGCTCATCGCACTGAGCAGTATGGGGTTGAAGGCCGAGGCCGGCCTGGGCTGAATGAAGATGTCACCGGCGGAGAGCACCGCATCAGGGCTTTGCCATTCGTCGATAAAGGTGACCATTCGCAACATACCGAGCCGGCTGAGCAGCCGCCAAAGAGGCCTTTGGACCCGGCGTGTGCCTATCAAAACTATCATAAACTCGTGGCCGTCAATGGCCAGATGACGCAGGGCGCCGAACAGTATCTCGAAGTCGCGCATTTTTTTCAGAGAGGCGGCTATTATTATGCCGGCAACGCGGTCGGAGCTGCTGAAGCACGTGATAGCCCGGCTCGTGAACGTGCCCGTTTTTATCTGCTCGACGCGGCCGGCGAGCACCTTAGGGATGTGCCTGAAAGCATTGCCCGTTAAACGCTCGGCGATTGTTTCTGCCGGCACAATGATTTTGGCGCATCGTCTCGACGACAAACTCAGCCGAGACCACCTCCTGGGGAGTGAATTTACCGTTACGAGGTATGGCAGCGCCGTCCGGCGGCTCAGCCATCTCGTAAAGGACGCCTTGCTTTCGCACAAACAGTGCAGAACGTTGGTGCGCCGCTTGGCAAGCCGCTCGAGGAGAATCTTTCTATTGTAGTAGTCGGTGAGCGGCACATCATAGGCGGGGTGCTGAATAACCTCGATGGCAGGGGGAACAATCCGGCCGACATCGCACCGGGCGGGGCTTATAAGGGCGGCGGGGATTGACTCGTCCGCCAGGCCGGTGAGTAAATGTCTCAGCGGCGCCGGGTAATCGGCGATTATTCGCCGCGAGGCAATCAGGGCCGGCCGAAGCAACTTGCTGAGCGCCGCCTCAGCGGGTAAATCGGTTGTGCCGTTTTGATTCACGGGGCTACATAAATTTACCATTTACTATTTGCTGTTTTTAATTTTGAAATGGCGCCGCAGATGCCTTTCGGCATCGGCGAACAGCAATTGTTCAGCCCGCTTTGTCGTCCAGCCGGACGGGGCCTCTGCCGGGCGGCAGGTCGATTTTTCGGCAGAGGACTCGCCTTTCGCCTAAAAGCGTATCTTCGCCGAAAAGCTGAAAGCGGTACTCACCCGGCCCGTGAAATACGATGCCCCGCAGGTTAATGGCGAGAGTGACTACCTGCCTGACATCCTTGAATTCGACCATCCCCGTCTGCTCGAAAAGGACCTTGTCTTGGTTATTCGTGTCCACTAACCGGACCTTCGTACTGGTTTTGCCGTGGCCGTTGGTCAGCTCGACAAAGAATATGAGCTGCTCGTGGCGGACGGGAAACCTGGGCGAATTGATTGTCTGGATAATGTTTATAACGCTCGGCATGCCGCTGAGCCGGTCAAAGATGACGCGGTCGCAAATTATTGCCGACAGCAAAATAGGGGCTACTTCCGCCATTTCAATCCCTAACACGCGGCCGAAAAGTCGATGTCGCAAGCTACGGCCGGAACCATTTCAAAATTGAAAATAATAAATAGTAAATAGCAAATAGTAAATTCGTATAGCCGAGGTGGGATTCGAACCCACACGCCCTTAACGGGCAGGGGATTTTAAGTCCCCAGCGTCTGCCATTCCGCCACTCGGCCTGTTCCGCTAAGCTAACTCATTAATGAACAATTGGCAAGTCGAATTATGATTTCTGATTTGCAATGGGCAATCAGCGATATTGGGCAGTTATAGTGCTCCCGGTTGAAATTTCCCGTTCGTTCGCGGGTAAGTAACTTTAGA
>CAYMYK010000087.1:0-11365 GCA_964394625.1 uncultured Pirellulales bacterium | reverse complement strand
CAGTAATTCAAGCTCACATTGACCGCTATTCTGAATATCCACGTGTAAAAGCTGCTTCGCCGCTCGAACCGCCCGATATTCTCTATTACTTTGACAAACGTCTCCTGCGTCAGTTCCGCCGCATCGTCCCGGTTCGCACAAATCTTCAGTATCACGTTGTAGATACGGCCCTGATACCTCAGTATCAGCCGCTCCATCGCCGCCCTGTCGCCCTGCTGCCACCGCTGCACCAACGTCGAATCATCTATGCTTACCGGCACTTGCCTCAAGCGACTCTCCTTTCTTAGACAGTTTTTTGCCCCATAAGTTCCACAAGAACCTTCTCGCCACCGCATCCAACCGTCAATCACCCGACATCGCTTCCCCGATTCCAGATCTCAGTTTGCGTCAACCACAACACGAAACCCGCAGCCGTGAAAGTCATTATGTCCCTTGAGCCGGTAAAACCGCCGAGCCGAACGCAGCCCCGCAGCGCCGCCCCCCCACGCGCCTCCGCGAAGCGACCCGCGCCGCGGACCTTGGCACCACTCCCAAACATTACCGCTCATGTCATACAGACCCCACGCGTTCGGCAGCTTCCGCCCGACCCGGTTCGTCCGCATCCCACTGTTACCCTTGTGCCACACACAATCGTCGCGGACCTTCTTACCCCAGTAATAGGCCGTCATCGACCCAGCCCGGCACGCATACTCCCATTCCTCTTCCGTCGGCAATCGATACGCCACGCCGTCTTTGCCAGACAGCAGCCGGCAGAACTCCTCTGTGTCACCTCGATTGACGCCCTCTTTCGGATAGTCGGCAAATATCGCCTCCATATCCTCACCACCACTCATTATATGGTAGTACTGTTTCTGTGTCACCTCGTAAGCACAAATGTAAAATGGCTTGTCGATTGTGACATCGTGTTGTTCCGGCTCATCCGGATGCCGTCCCCTTTCCCTGGCCGGGCTGCTCATCAGGAACTGGCCCGGCTCTATCAGCACAAACTCCATCCCGACCTCGCTGCCCAACACAGCCGGCGTCAGTGAATTCTGATAATATGTCACCTCGACCGGCATGTCTCTCTTCGGCGTCGCTGCCTTGACCTTCGCCGTCCGGCTCGTCCACCCGCCGGGCGGACCCGCCTTCACAGACCCCCCCTCAATCCTGGCCTCGCCGCCGCCACCTACCTCGACCACCACGCGGATGGTGAGGTTGTTGTAACCGGTGAAAATGTCGGCATACCATTGACGCACATGCGATTTCAGACTCCAGTCGTATTCATCCACCGGCCCGCCGCGCAGGTAGTAACCATCCTTCGCCGAACCCTCAATCTCAGGGTCCGCCTCTCCGGTCACCCACTCCACCGAGTTGCCGGCCATGTCATACAGTCCCCAGGCATTCGGCAGCTTCTGCCCTACGCCCTGCGGCCTGCCGCCACGGTTGCGACCCCACCAGGCGCAATCGCCACGCATATTCTCACCCCAGTAGAATTTGCCCGTCGAACCCGCCCGGCACGCATACTCCCATTCCTCATCCCTCGCAAGCCTGCACGTCGCGCCCTCCATCTTCGACAGTCTCTTGCAGAACTCGATCGCGTCCGCCCACGATATCTTCTCAACAGGGTTGTTCGGTTTGTTCTTAAAGTGCGACGGGTTCTTACCCATCACCTTCTTATACTGTGCCTGCGTTACCTCGCACCGGCTTAGAAAGAAGCCCTTGGCTATCTCGACGGGTCTCTGCTCCTGCCGCGTCTCCGGATCTCCCATAATGAACTTTCCCGCCGGAATATAAACGTACTCCAACTGCAGGTTCTTCTTGCCAGCCACCTTAAGCCTGCCCTTATAGTACGTTATCTCCTTATCCGTGTCCCCATCAGGGCCGGCCACCTTCACCGTCCGCGCCTCTGAAGTCCAACCAGCCGGCGCCTTCACGTCAGCCGCCGCTGGCAAAACCGCAAACACCACTAACGCAGCACAGCCGACCAGCCAAACGCTGTATGCAAATGCATCTTTTCTTACATTCATTGTCATTTCTCCTTCAGACCAATACAAAGTCCGAGTTCACAGCACACACTACTTCCGGCTGACAAAATCCGCACTCGTTCCCGGCTCGACAACCGGCAGTATCAAACGCGACTTCGCATCCTTCGAAGCGTGAACACAGTTGTTCGCCACCTTCGCCTCGTCGTACGACTCAATCGCATCCCACGTGTTCGGATGCACCTCGAATCGCCCCGACCAGCTGCTGCTCATGTGTACCCGTATCTTGTGTCCCTTGTCGAACACGTGCGCAGTGCTTATCCAATACAGCGACAGCTTGACCACCTTGCCCTTTTTCATTTTCTTGGCCTTTTCCATGCCGTCCCGGAACCGCGTTATCGCCATCCCCTCGAGCAGTATCGACTCCCACCCGTCCGGGTACACATCGATTAGCTGCGCCGTGAACATCGTATCCGGCGCGTCACTGCTCACATACAGCTCCAGCTCCGGCTGACCGGTTACCTCAATGGCTTCGGTGAGCGGCTCTGTCTCGAAACGAAGCATATCCTTGCGGTCGGCTAAAGGCCGCTGGTCCATCATACCACCGCCCATGCAGGCAATCGCCTTCACAGGGTCCTTCGGGTCGTATGTGTAGCACATCGGTTTACCCTTGCCCTTAGGAGCACTGCTCTGGAGCTTGCCCTGCTGCGTCAAGTAAAACGAAGTCGGCGTGTTCTTCGGCGGCCACTCATGCGCCACCTTCCACACGTTACCCGGCGCCCCCGGATTCGTGCAGTCGCCCATCAGGTAGTAATACATCACCGATTCCACATCCGATGCCTCCACCTCACCCGTCAGCCACTTGAACGCCGGCATCTGCGACCAGAATATATCGCAATCGCTGTAAGCCGGGGGCTTCCTGCTCTCAGGATTCACCGGCCCGTGAGCACCCGAACCCACTATCAGCATCGACTTGCCGTTATGCCGCATCAGGTTCCACTCATCGATCGCCTGCTGCGTGAACATATCGAACCAGCCGGTCTTATCCTCATAAGGTATATCAAGGTCCTTCGCAACATCTTCAAATGGCCCCTTGTAAGGCTCGGCCAGTGCTTCGGGAGGAGTCCACCCACTCTGCCTGCCTCTGCGGAATCGCCTGCCTCTGCCGGCCGTGTACTTCGGGTCGTTCGTCAATCCCGTTATCGAAGTGATGCACGCCTTCAGGTGAGGCGGATTCTTCAGCAGAGCAGACTTCGAAGTCATGCCCGCTTCGGAGTACCCGTTAATACCGACATTGCCGTTGCACCACGGCTGGGCCGCTATCCACTCGATGGTATCGTACCCATCGGCCCCAACGTCGCGCCTGCCGCTTCGCCGGTCGTACCCCTGCGGGTACGTATCCTGTCCCACGAACGCAAACTCGCCACTCTCCAGTATCGGGTCGCCGAAGTCCAGCGCACTATCGACGCGTCCCCTGCTCGTCCGGGTCAACACCACCGGCCACGGCCCGGCGCCCGCCGGCAGATAGACTTCCGTCCCTATCTTCACTCCGTCCCGCATCTCCAGCATCACGGTGTAGTGACTCACCCCCTCGGGCATATTATCAAACTCATGTCCCTGCGGCGGAAATGGAAACACCTGCTGCATGTGCCACACCGTTGCCTCGGCCTCTCCCAGCACCCCGTCATAATCCATGTCCGCTTCCGGGAACTGCTTGAGCATCTTCTTAAGCCACCCGTCCGTCTCCGACGTCTTCTGGCCCGCCTTCATATCCTCCGGAACCTCGCCCGCCATCATCCGCTGGGCCTTCATCACATCCTCGCGCAGGAAATACACCTGTCCGTCAGCCTCCACGGCGCAATACAACAGTGCGCTTACCGCACACACGACAGCAACCGCCGCCGATGTTCCATTAGAAACTAAGATTTCTCTGATTCGCATAGCTACCATACCTCCTTTCGAATGAGTAAATAGGCAGAAATGTGCCCGCTCAGGACACCGGCAACAGTGTACCGCCGCCACCACCAAACGTCAACCGCCCAACACACGCGATTTGGGCTGGCCGACCGGTTCCGACCCCCTATTTCTTCGACTCCTCGATTATATCGCCTTCTTTGTGCCCGCTCATCCGATTTTCCCGGACCCTGATGTTGGAAGCCCCGGCTCCGATATACACGCCGCCACTCTGGCCGCCCTGGCCGGTCTCGCGAATCACGTTCTCCTCGACCGCTATATCGTGCGTAATACCGTCTATGTAAATACCGTACCCGCCTTCTTTCGTTCCGTTGTTCTCGATGATATTACTGATGAGCTTGTTCCGGTGGGCGCCGTTTTGCTCGGCCTCGTCTCGCATATATATCCCGTGCACGGCGTTTAGGTAAATGTGGTTCCCTTCAAAAACGTTGTCCGTATCCTTATGCCCGATTGAAAAGCCGTGCCGACCGTTTCTATAAGACCTGTTGTCCCTGAACACCCCGTCCTGCACCCGCCAGCATACGAAAATCCCGTCGGTCCCGTTGTCGTGCGATACGCATCCTTCCATTCTCGTCCTGACCGACCCTGTTCCCGGATGAAAACCGAAGTTGCTGCACCCCTGAACCTCGCAGTTGCGAACCGTCATATCCTCCGTTATCTGCCAGCTAATCCCGTCGCCGTTGAAATTCGTCACCTTCACTCCTTCCACCACGCACCTTCTCGATTTGTGCAGGTAAATCCCTCCGCCGCGACACCCGCCAAGATAATCGTTCGTCCCCTTGTTGCCATCGACAAATAAATCGGCAATCCGCACATCTTCGCATTCCACCGCTTCGATAAGCGAACAGGCATTTGAAACCACGCCCTCAAGCCCTGATTGGTAGTCCCTCACCGTGTAATCGTCAATGTACAGTATGTCCCCCTCAATGGCCGTTATCCTCGCAGTCGTCACAGCCCACCCGCTGTTGTTTGCGCTGTCCTGAATTGTCACCCCCATCCCGACAGCAAAGCCCGACGTATCTTTAACCTCGAATTTCAGCTTGCCGTACCCGCAGTCCGACCCGAGCGCACTTTTGAATCCGTTCACCTTCACCAGTTTTGTGGACTCGCCCGCCCCGGCCAGAGAGATTCCACTCGCTAACCGCACCCCTGCCGCCATCTCGAATGTCCCCGAGCCAAGCTTCACAGTCCCCCCGCCTCTCGCCTTCAGGGCATCCACGGCAATCTGAATCCCAGCAGAGGTATAAGCACCGATATCCGCCTCAGCCCCGCCGACCGTGATGACACGCTCGGCAACCCTCGGCCTGACCAGCCCTTCTTCACATCTCTTGGCCGGCAGCGCAGTATTCAGCTCTCCAGCGTTCCCACAGTAAATGCTTCCAGCCGCTCCCGTCAGCATAATCCAAACAACAAAAAACACCCCCACACTCCTGCCCATCTTTCTGCCGGCCATTGATTTTCCCCCTGACTCAAAGAATGTTTATAAAACCGTCCGTACAACATAATCCCCTGATATGATGACAGATACCCGCCCCCCGGTCAATCCAAATCCCGCCCCCGTATGCCGCGGCAATCTCAACGCAATCCCAAATCGAAAATCGGCAATCGAAAATTAACAGCCCCCTCACGCCTGAGCCAACGCCGAAGGTGTAAGGGGATTACTCACGCTCAATACTTATCAATCTCCTTTCAACCTCTCCCAAACCCCGCGAGATTCATCCGGTATCACCACACACACGCCAGATTATATGCCACCTCCCCTCGCTTTATCCCCTTAGCCTTCATCAAAATCTCACCCACCTCTTCCAAATATGAACCACAACATAATAAGCAGAATCAACAGTAACAAGAACAGCTTTATCGCTATCCCTATTACGACGCGCAACAAAGGGTTCAATATTCACGGTCTTTAGTGATGCCCGGCTGAGGGGTCGGATACCTTCCCTGGGCGTCGGCAATCAGCGGCGCAGGCGAATTCTCATCGAGCTTGTCCAGCCCCGGCGCCATCTCGTGGTCGCTGTTGAGTATCTGCTCGTAGGTAATCACCTGGCCCGTGTGAGCGGCCATCCGCCCTAAGCTCGTCACTAAGCTCGCCCTGACGCCGCGCTCGGCCTCGTTGTAGGGCTTGTCGTTGCGAATCGCATCCACAAGGTCGTTCCACTCGTTCTGGTACGGATTCCGCTCGTGCGGGGCGACCCTCGATTGCCATATCATCTTAGCCTTATCCGGATTCTGCCCCGTATAAATGCTCGAAGGCATCCCGATGTCGCCGCTCCTGGAAACAATCGCCATACCCTTGCTGCCGTGAGCATAGCTGGAGTATATCTCCTCGCAGCCCCTCATGCAGCGGCCGTCCAACAAAAACTTGCTGCCGTCGGCATAGGTATATTCAACCGAATACGTATCCAAATTCTGGTCCACGTAATTAACGCCTTCCGGGCTTTGCTTATAATGCCGACCGCCTAAGGCCTGCGCCTTGACGGGCAATGCGTTCTTCATCCAGCATTGATGGTCAACGAGGTGGATATAGAAGTCGCTGTAGTTGCCGCCGCTGGCCCAGATAAAGCTGTGGAATCGCTGCACCTGGTAGAGCATCTCACTGATACCTGCCGGCTTGGGCAGCGAGGCGAAGAATCCAATCGGCCCGTGCATCCGGTAGCCGCGCTGCAAAATGATATCGCCCATTTCGCCGTCCTGTATCCGCTTATAAAGTTGCTCGAACGCCCGGCTGTGGCGGCTCATCAATCCAACGCCTACCTTGAGGTTCTTGGCCCTCGACTCCTCGGCAAGCTCGAACATCCGCCGGCTCGTCGGGCCGTCAACGGTCACTGGCTTTTCCATAAAGACATTAAGGCCCTTCTCCACCGCATAGGTGAAATGCACCCAGCGAAACGCCGGCGGCGTCGCAAAGATAGCAATATCGCCCGGGCTCAGGCAATCCATCGCTTTCTTGTAAGCGCCAAAGCCGACGAACTTGCGGTCCTCCGGCACATCCACCTTGTCACCGTGCGCCTTCTTCAGATTATCATAGCTGCTCTTGAGACGCTCCTCGAAGACGTCGGCCATTGCCACCAGCTTGACAGGCCCGTACCTGACGGACATAGCATCCGAGGCCGCACCAGACCCCCTGCCGCCGCAGCCAACAAGCGCAACCTTGATAGTACTATCCTCGCCTGCATAAATCCGCGGCCCAACAGCCGCTATTAACGCCGAAGACGCCGCAATTCGACTTGTCTTCTTCAAAAACTCACGACGTGACGTATTCTTCCTGGCAATTTCACTCATATCGACTTCTCCATAATTTAAGCACTTCTGGCCCAAAAGATTTTGAGACTACAACGCCCATTATACTAACGCTCTCGCTCTTCGCAACCACGCCCTGACATTTCGCCGAATCTCGAAGCGCATTTATCCCCAAGGCAGCTTGCCCCCAGGGGGCGCAGCTCCCTACGGGTCCCTAAGATGGCCAAGCCATGAGCTTCTTGGAATCCTCAAACCAGGGACCCATACTACTTTGTATCGGCTACAGAGGACCCATTCTTACTTGACTTCAGTAAATCGAAAATCCACAACCCCCTTGGACTTTACCCTCGAAAAGATTCTCCTTTGCTCTGCAACAGAGGGTAAGGCCCGCTTACCCATTATCGCCTGCCTGCAGGCGACCTGTTTCGCCCCCTCACGCCTGAGGCAACGCCGAAGCTTGCCCGGCGCTCCGTTTGACGGGGTGTAAGGGGGTTGCAAACGACAGGAACACCCTTCCCAAATCGCCTGCCCCGCAGGCGACGTATATAACCCCCGGTTTTACCGGGGGGCGCCCACGTCAGGAAAGCTTACCATAATGAGGCCGCAGGCCTCAATATTTCGCCCGGGCCGACACTTGGCGCCTGTTTTTCGTTGGGGAGATAGGCAGAGCCCACGAAGGCGAGTAGTTAGGATTCAAGGAATGTACGCAAGCGCATTGAAAGCTTGGGGATGTCTCGCGTTTGACACTCCCAGACAACCAAGACTTTCCATCCGATGCGGCGTAACTTCCGCAGATTCCTCTTATCGCGCTCGACGTTGCCTCGGAGTTTCTTGACCCAATAGCTCCGATGACTGGCTGGGATACGGTTGCCGCGGGCGCATCGATGCTGGTGCCAGAAGCAACCGTGGACTAATACAATCTTGTGTCTGCTTACAAAGACAAGGTCGGGATTGCCGGGCAGGTCGCGGCGGTGGAGTCGGAAGCGATAGCCAAGCAAATGCGCCAGTCGACGAACAACCAGTTCAGGAGTGGTGTTTTCAGAAGTGACGCTCGCCATTATGAGCCGTCGTTTCTGGGGACTCACAGTATCCAAGATCCTACTCCTGAAGCTACGTCAAGGCCGTGGGTATGGCTATCAAAAGGGACGTATCCGTCTCAACTTCGCCGACACGACGATTGTATTGTGAAAGGAGAGCGGCCAGTTCGTGCGCGAACTTGGCGGGAGCAAACTGGGCGAGTTCTGAAAGGTTCTGTCCTATGAAGGACTCTACGGACTCGGCGGCAACCTTGGTGTGAAGGTCGCCAGCCTCGAGCAACGCACGGGCGGCGGGAAGTCTTGAATCAGGGACCAGGAGCAGGGATGATAGTCCGTTCTTTATGTTTTCAGCGCACCGGTTGATGTGTCCCATGTTTGGCGAGACTGTTACATGAAAGGCGGTGCCACCAACCTGGAAATCCCCAGCCCTCTTAGTTTGTTCGTCAGCAGCGCTGTAAGGGGCGTTGCCTACATCGGCTTGAGGAAAACGAATCGCAAGTTTGGCGCCAACCAGGTGCTGTGCAACAGGGCCGGTCTGGTTGCGTTTTTGGGCGGCTGCCAAAATATCGGAAATGACATTACGAGGCGGACTTGACGGTGCAAAAGAGAAGCATATCCGTTCAAGACTGTAGTATCCATCCAGTGAGTCAACAAGAAACCTTTGCAATTTGTCGAGAACACCGAGACGCCGCGGCTCCGGAAGTGTGCTAAAACCAGTCTGTGAGAGCGATTGTAGCAAGAGTTCAACAGGGCGATTGTTGCCGCGGTTTGTTCTGCCTCCTTCGCTTGGGAACTGGCGAGACTCTCCAAAGCGAGCCAGTATCTTACGAAGGGACGTAAGATTCAATCCAGCTATCTGAGCCCCGCCAGCAGCAAGATGTGCGTCAAGACCAAGGTTGTTGTTGGTCCGGAGGCGCTCGAGCACGATGAGGGCGGCCGCCACTGTCCCTTTTGCCGGCCTACCACCGTAACGCTTCATTGGCTTGAGGGAACGATACCAAAACTCAAAGGTTTCCATTATTTTTGCATCTGCGTCGGGCACGCGTAATATCTCCTCACCAGCTTGAGTCTCCTATATTTAAAACCAGTGGTTCAAGGTAGTTCTCGGCGATCCACGAAATAGCTGGCACACACACAGCATCACCGAAACCAAACAAGGCTTGATTCAACTTGGCCTTTATCGTGAAATTGCCGGCGCCCATAAGTCGTGCACACTCCCGCGGGGTCAAAAGTCTAACCGCATACCGGCCAAATCCCGCCTTGAATAGTATCTGGCGCCCACTACCTCCTTTGGGCGTTCGCAGACAACCTGCCAGACCGTCTGAACGGAGCTCTGCCATCGAATGCTTTCGGCCGTCCAGCTGACGGCGGACTCTTCGGAAAACAGTGCCGTAGGACCAGCGCCTCTTTCCTATCCATTCATCTGCGATTGCCCGATGACGGGGGCTCATTTGGCTGTAAAGGTACTCTGCTCTGTCCTTCGCCCACCATTCAGGGGCATTGTTGTCTAAATCGTCTAAGACATCTCGCAGCGACAAGCTGGATCCTCGCGGAGGCGCAGGTAGTTTGCGCAGGGACCATCGAAGGTCAGAGTGAGCGGTTATAAATTCAGTGAGCATGGGCGGCCTTATTCGGGAAGGCGACATCAAGCCGGGATTGAATTTGTCCGATTGTGGGGGCAGTCTTGACGCCACGACAAATAACCTGGGTCTGCTTTGCGGCACAAACCATTTTGCGTCTAGTACAAAAGGATCTACCGAATATCCGAGCTTGTTGAGCTCGAACATTGCGAGATGGAAATCCCTACCCCCATGCGAACTCAAAAAAGCTGTAACATTCTCAAGAAGAACCAGGGCAGGCCTATTGGCGCCCATCCCTTCGAGCACCTTGATAAAACCGAAATATGATGACGATTGCCCGCCGTTGAGACCTTTTCTCGAACCGGCCAGCGAAAGGTCTGTACATGGGAATGATGCTGTGGCGAGCGTGGCGCGTGGAAGACCTGATCCGTCAACTTCATGGATATCACCCAAGTCAAAATGTCCCTGCGCGCCACTAAAATGCGCATCGTACATAACTTTCTTATCAGGATCGATATCATTTGCATAGACAGCTCGCCAGCCTCTCTGCTCAAGCCCCATACGAACCAAGCCTATGCCTGCGAAGAACTCCAAAAAGGTGCGCGGGAAGCACTGGCTTGTTCGCTGTGGCAGACTGAGCCTATACTTTCTGTGATCCAGACGCTCGATAAGCACCGTTTCGCCTGGCATCAGATTGTGCATACGGACGAAATCTCTAATCCAAGCTCTCCTTCTAAACATCCAACGAGGTTTGCCGGTCTGGCTGTCTGATGGAATATCTGTTTGCACAGGACGCGTAAGCCCGGCAGCGACAATGGTGATTGGCTTTCCCGGGTCGGTCTTTGTTGGCCCGCCAAAGACATCCTTTGGGAAAAAATCCCTGCCGCAACGGCTTAGATTGAGATTGCCGTGTTTCTGGGCCGCTTCCGTGAGCTCAATAACGCAAGATTCCATTTATAGCTAATCTCCTTGTGCAACAGGATTATAACAGATGGTTCAGGGCCTGGCAAGGGCGGTGCGCGGGAGAATTAAAGGTGTCCGCCTGCCCCATAGGGGGTACATTTTTTCGCTGGGGACAACAATTTGACCATCGAAAATCAACCATCCAACACACATTTCCATAATCGACTCAACAATCCGTGCCCAAATAATATCTAAATAGCCCGAGATTGCAAGTCTTTTTCACCCGCTAAAATTTCCCCGCTCAAGCCCCTTCGGCGCACCCCCGTTCACCCACCCATAGGACAGATTGGCTCCAAAGGAGAAACGCAAAGCGTTTCAGTGGACGCAGGCATGGTTACTCGGAGAAAGCTCGCTTTCAGAGAGTAACCTGCCGAGAACACAAAGCCAATCTGCCCGCTGGACTCTTCGTGTCCCTTCGTGTCCTTCGTGGTAAAAAAACTGTCCTAATCCGCGATTAAAAACTCTTTACCTCACTCTTCACCTGCCCCAGACTTCGTTCAGCCGGTCAAAAATAGTCCCGGCCCGCCCCTGGGCCCAAGCCCGTGTAATCCCCCACCGCTATCCCCATCGACTACGCAATCGCTTCCCTGACTCAAACCAGCATTCG
>CAYMYK010000086.1:4503-11477 GCA_964394625.1 uncultured Pirellulales bacterium | reverse complement strand
GACAGCCGCCCTGCTCGTGACGCGGAATGATAAAACGTATCGGTGCATCATACAACCGGTCAAACAACGGCAAAACCACACCGCCCGGATAACCGAACATCGTCTCGACGCCCTGCTCTATCAGCGTATCGACGATTATCTGGGCACCGCTTTTTATCGTGGATTGACCGGCAGAGCCGGCTTCAGAATAGCTCGCACGCTTCATACACAACCCTTTCCTGATAAACATTATACCGTTATTCCGGTAAATTAGAGTTACCACAGCCCTGTCCCAACCGCCTGATGCCGCCGCCACAGCAGCGCCCGACAGGCCCGGACATTAAGGCCGCACTATAATCCCGTAACCGCTCCAACCGGAGCGTCTCAGGACAGCATCTGTTCACCTCTTCGGCACAAATGCTATTCTATCATAACATCCTCACCGCTGTCCCGTCAACACATTTAAGAAAATTTCCCGGCTTGTCCTGCCCCAATAGAGACTCGATTCCGGTGGATGCCCTAAACGCCGGCGAACAAAGGGGGGGCCGCGAGAGTATATAACGCTTAACATTGCCCTCACCGGACGCGGTGGTTACGCGCACCGAGGCGGATTTTCCAGCGAAATTCGGGTCTGAAGTATATGAAGCATTGTAAAGACAGGTCCCAAAAAACTTCTGTTTCGTCAAAGATAAGGGGTAAAGGAGCTGGTTGTGTACCCGTTCCGGCCCAGCAGGGGGCCTTTTCACGCTCGTTTGTCATCGATTCTAATGCGGATTCGCTTGCTTGACGATGTTTTCTATGTTATAATAAGTAGTTTACGTATTATCTGGCTCAACGTCAGTGTCACAAGAATCAGAAGGAAAATAGTTGGGAGACAAGTTATGAAATCCGGAAGGTTGGTGCTGAGTATCGCATGCTTAGCAGGTTTCACATTACTGCGGTTCGCTGCTGGCTCGCAGACGCTTGCAGCAGAAAAGTCCCGGGCCAGGCCGAACGCCTCTAAGCCGGCTGTTGTCTCGCCGGCGACCGGCGACGAGGCAAAAGTCAGCGAGAAACTTCCGAAAATTGTCTTCGAGAAATCAACGTACGATTTCGGCAGGGTCGCCCCAAGCTCGAAGACGCTCTGCGAGTTCAAGTTCTGCAACAAAGGCGACGGCATGTTGAAGATAACGAATATCAGCAAGACGTGCGGCTGTACCCCGTTTACTTTAGAGAAGAAGCAATATGCGCCCGGCGAATGCGGGACGCTGAAGGTAAAATACAATGCCGACAGCGGGCACGGCAGCAGAACGAGAAAGCTGTACGTGTACAGCAACGACCCAAAGAATGCAAAGGTTCAACTGACGATAAAGGCCTCGATTGTTCTGAAGGTTGAGTATGAGCCGAAGAGGGTGAATTTCAAACTGAAGGGTGAAAATGCCGCCTCGGCGAAGCTCACAATTCGCAGTATAGACGGCAAGCCGTTTGCAATAAAGGGCCTGACCTCGACAAACAACGCGGTTAGCGCCGAGTACGACGCCTCAAAAAAAGGGACAGCTCTTGCGCTTAAGCTCAGAATTAACTCCGACAAAATAGGCAAAAACATCAACGGCAGAATAGAAATTCAGTTGACTCATCCTGAATGTCCAAAGATTACTGTTCCCTACAGTGTTCTGCCGAGATTCCAAGTTACGCCTCCGTCAATCAACGTTCTCAATGCCAGACCCGGCAAGGCAAGCAAAAAAGAGGTCTGGATACTAAACAACTACGACGAGGATTTCGAGCTTGACTCGACGTCGGCGAAAAACGGGCTGATAAAGGTTGTGACCCAGGAGAAAATGGGCAAGAGGTACAAGCTCGTTCTTGAGATAACCCCGCCGCCGACAAAGAGCAGAGCGAGAATCTTCACGGACACGTTTTACGTGAACCTGAAGAACGGCAATAAACTTCAGATTCCGTGCCGTGGTTTCTACGCGCGGAAATAGCCCAGCGTCTTCGCTCCTCATTAGAAGCTAAGCTGTGATGTTCCGGACGTCGATTTTGATTTTGCTGTCAGCGGGCGCCTGCGGCGTCGTTGTATCCTCGCGCCTGCCGCCGGAGGGTGAGCCGACGGTCCACTGCCGCGACGGCGGGTCGGTAACTATTTTTATCACCGGCAACGAGCTTGGAGAGCTGAAACCGTGCGGCTGCTCAGGGGGACAGCTCGGCGGCTTTGCAAGGCGGGCCGCGCTGCTGGACCCTGTCGCCGACGCCGGTCGCCTTCTCCTCGATACGGGCAACCTTGTTGCCGAGCCCGGCGAGTCCCCCGCCGGCGAGCAGGACTTAATAAAGTTCAGTATAATCGTCCAGGCGTTCGACCTGCTTGGCTATGACGTCGTCCGGCTCACCAAAGAAGACCTCGCAACCGCCGGGCAATTAGGGCTGCTCGACGGGCTTGGCTCACTGTTCAACATAATAAGCTCCGCCGCACCAGATGTGAATCTCCCGCAGCGATATACTAAGAAATTCTCCATCTGCGGGAAAAAAGTGCACGTTACAGTTGCCGCTGTCGAGGCCGACTGTAAGCCCCTTGGGGGCAAGCCGCCGAATCTGCAGAAGCTGTTCGAGACGGATACCGCCGGTATGCCCGTCAATGTCCTGATTATCGACAACCCCGATGCGAACGCAATTGGAAAAATCGCCGGAACAGATGTTGTCGATTGCATTATAGTCCCGGCGGTCTCCGATGAGCCGGCCCTGGTAAGTGAGCCGAACGCCAGACCTATGGTCGTCTCGGTTGGGCGAAAAGGCAAATATCTCGGCCGGCTGCAACTGCGATTGAACCCGGCCGGCGACGGGCTGTTGCTCGCCTTTTCTTCCGTAGTAGTCGAGGAAAAACTGCCCGAAAAGACATCGCTCGTTGAATTGTACACCGGCTACCAGCAACTCGTAAAAGAAGCCGGCCTGCTTGAAAAGTTCCCGCGCTATGCCCTGCCCAACCAACTCCAGTTCGTTGGCTCGAGGGCCTGTAAGCTGTGCCACGACTACGAGTACGATAGGTGGAAGACAAAGGGCCACGCCCGTGCCTACGCTACTCTCGAAGCGGTCGGCTCGCAGTACGACCCCGAGTGCGTTATCTGTCACGTTGTGGGTATGGAGTACACGAGCGGCTTGGTATCCGCCGCCAAAACCCCACAGTTGAAAAACGTGGGCTGCGAGAAGTGCCACGGGCCCGGCTCGGAGCATATTCAGTCGCTGGGCGCCTCGGAGACCGCCGGCCCGATGAAGGTCTGCGACGACTGCCATACCCCCGAGCACAGCGGCGGCTTCGCCGGCCATGAGGATGAGTATATGCAGAAAATAATCCACTGGAAGGAACCGGTCTCGGAACGCAAGGTGAACGAACGCCAGGCAACTGAGCGGTAATCAGCAAGCACCTATTTTGGCACTGTGGCGGCGCAAACAGGTTTTTGCGCTCAATAGTGAAGCGTATTTCAATGTCAAAATAGGTGCTTGCCGAAGAATCTCAGGACAAACCTGTTTTTCCCCGGAACGGAATCGGCGGTGCAATGTCAAAATGTAATGAGAGCACATTATGATACGGACACTGCGAATAACAAGTATTATTGCGGCAATAGCGGCCTTGGTGCTGTTGGTGCTGCCGATAGTCTATGGGGTTCGCGAAGACCCGGAAATTGAGCAGCTTTTGAAGTCTCCGACGGCGGTTGAATCCTTCAGGAAGGCGGCGGGCCAGAAACAAACAAAGGGCCAGGACCAGCTCTCGCCGCTCGTCAGGCAGGCGGATGCCTTCGCAAGGTATCTGGCGCCGAAGCCGAAGCCGGCAAGGCCGACAGCCGGCAAGCGAATCGCCGACAGGCCTAAAACCCGGCCTTTAGGCAATGTATCGGCGAAGTTTGAGCTTATCGCAACGAGCTTCTATGAATCCCATCCCGAGCTTTCACTCGCGCTCATTGACGAGCCGGGAAAAGATTTGCACTGGGTCAGGCAGGGCGGCAAGGTGGGCCATTTAGTCATCGAGCAGGTCGGAGACGGCTCTGTCACCGTCCGTGACGGCCAGAGGACGTTTGATCTGGAGGTCAAGCGTGAGCAGGTACGCAGGAGCTTGGTGAAAGGTGAGCGTTCTGTCGGCGAAGCAGAAGTTCCGGCTCAGCCCGGCGCTGGCATCCGGCATTCACCGGCAACGCCGAAGACGCCGATTTCAGCCCGGAAAGCCCCGAGTCCCCGTGTAAGGAGCCGAATCAGCCGAAGAACCCTGCTAACCGAGCCGGTCCCGGCGCCTGCAAAGATAAGCGAACAGGAGAGAACCCGGCTGGATGAGCTGATAGCCCGGCTTCAGGCAATGCCGGCTGAGGACGGAAACGACCCGGCCGCCGCCGTGAAAAGGGCCGAAATGATGGAAAAACTCATCTCTGATTTTGACTCGGCCGACCTGAACCCCGAAGAGCAGGAACTGCTCGACCACCTTGGAGAGCAACTGAGCCCGGCCAGCGACATTCCCCCCAGACCCGGGGACGTGGACGAGGACAGCGCAGATGATGCCGACAATTCGCAGCCCCCGCCACCACCCCCGGATAACAGGTAGCGGACCGGCAAAAGTGAACTTTACCGGCGGCGTCGCTGAGACGGTAAACGCTAAACTGCCTTGCTGTTTTGCCGGCTCCACCTTTCCCGCAGGTCACATCAGGCGGATTGAACCGGTTTTTATAGGACTTTCCTGCCGGTTTGCTTTTTTTGTCTTTTTAAGCCGATTCGGCACCGAAACAGAAGGAACTTTTTGGTCGGATTTTTGTCTGATTTAATGTAGTAACAATACACCGGCGGTTCGTTTCATAAGGGCGAGCGGAAAAGCAATTTCTGCCAAGCTGTGGAGTGTTTATGGTCTCACAGATGAATTATCAGATGCGCAAGCTTTGTGGTTCTGTCTTGATTTGTGCTGTGGTTTTTGTCCTCGCCGGCTCCAATGTGTTCGCGGCCGAGCAGTCGAAAGCCCTGACCCCGGCCCGCTACAGGGTGTTTTCGCTGCGACATATATCAGCCGAAACGGGCAGAAAATACTTGGCTGATGCGGCAATAGGGACAGTCAGCACAGTGCCGGGGACCGAAACCCTGCTGGTGACCGGCTCACAGGAGGATTTGCTAAAGGTCAGCGCCATCGTAAAACTTGTCGATGCCGCCGAACAATTTGCGGTAAAGGCGGTAACGCCGGCACCGGACCTAACGGACACAGCCCTTCTCAAGGCAATCACGGCTAAGGTCAAGAATATATCGCTCGGTTCCTTCCGCAACGCTCCGGTCGGTACGGGGGCAAAGGCGATTATCGGCATCCACGACGGCAGAATGCTTGTAATAGCCCCGTCGTCGAGCGCCGAGCAAATCGTCTCTGCAATCAAAGACGCCGAGCAGGCCGGGGCCGAGGAGAAGGCGCGCCGGATAAACGAACTGTACAGCTCGGCTGAGCCGAACAGGGCCGTTGGTTCAAAGCTCAAAGTAGCGGACGTCAATGAGGTTACAGAGCAATCGAACAAGACAGAGTCGGACGAGCTTTTCAACTCGCTGCTCAGCTCGCTTGCCGAGGCGGAAAAAAGGGCAGCCGGGCAGGGCGACAAGACCGAGAAGCGGGCTACCGAGGTGCGAGGCATTCTGAAGGCGACTCCGCAGCAGGAACCCGCCCCGCCGGCGGATGTGCAGATGGAGGCGCCGCCGGCGGCTGAAAAGGAGGGTGAACCGAACGCAGTCGCACGACGAGCGGAAGTTGTGGAGCTGGAGCCGGAGGGTCGTGCGGCCGAATCCGCCGGCGGTATTGTCAAACGCCTCTCCTATTCGCCCTCGCCGATACCGTTGGGTAATGAAACAATCGAGCTTGACCTTCCTGAAAAACTCAGCATAGTCGATTTGCTGGACCTTATCGGCAAGTATCTGAACCTCAATTATATGTACGATGAAAAGCAGCTTACCGGCAAGGACGTATCGCTGAGGGTGCAGGGACCCGTCAAGGTCAGCGAGCTGTACCCCCTGCTCGAATCGGTGCTGAAGTTCAGGGGCTTTGTGATGACTCGCAGGGACAACCTCGTTACGGTTGTAATAGCCGAAGAAGCGCTGAAAATCGACCCCGCCTGGCTCGATGAGAACAAAGGTGCAATCCAGTACGGAGATGTCATTGTAACCCGCATTTTCAAGCTCGCGCATATAGATACGACCAGCGCAAAGAACCTGCTCGATGAGATGAAACTCGGCGCGGACGTCAGGGACATAGCCGCGACCGGCACGCTGATAGTAACCGGATACGCCCACCGGATGGGGCGCGTAGAGGACCTGCTCGAGATGGTCGATAAGCCGGGAGAACCCAGGGAGTTCCGGTTCAGACAGTTGAAATATACAATGGCGGCAACCCTGGCGCCGAAACTCAAGACGCTTGTCGAGCAGCTTGGCGAGATTTCAATCACTATCGCCAAAGGCGCGGCCCAACAGCCGAGCGGGACGGCGGCCCGGCGTACGCCCGCTCGTCGTACACCGACGCCGACGCCCGCGAGACAGCCGACACCGGCGGCGGAAGCGGCGAAACCTACCGTGTATCTTGACGCAGACGAGCGGACCAATCGCATTCTGATGATAGGGCTTGAAACGGAGTTGGACATAGTCGAAGAGCTAATAGATACACTCGATGTTCAGCAGCAGGAGCTTCGAGTGCTTCGGCTGTATGAAATACAGCATGTCGATGCCGAAGAGGTCAGAGGCAAGCTGCAGGAGCTTGGCATAGTCGGCGCCTCGCGAGCCGCGACGGGCAGAGGCAGCAGCAGAATCACCGCCGCCAGAACACCTGCCCAGCAGGCAAGGCCGACAACGCCAACGCCCACGGCGAGGACGTCGGCCGTAACCGGAGCCGCCGAGCTGCTTGCCGAAGAGCCGCAGGTGATAGTCATTGAGGCAACGAATTCACTTTTAGTCAACGCCACCGCCGAGCAGCAGATGCAGATTGTCAGGATAATCGCCTACGTGGACGCCGAGACGCTCGAAAA
>CAYMYK010000086.1:0-4493 GCA_964394625.1 uncultured Pirellulales bacterium | reverse complement strand
TTAAGACCGCCCCCAGGTCCTCGGGGTCCTGATTCTCGAAAAGGCCATACCCTACGAAATCTACTCGCTCGAGAATCAGGACCCCGAGGACCTGGGGGCGGTCTTAAATCAGCTTATCCAGGAAACCGTCAAGGACAAGGAGGGAAAGGTCGAAAAGGTTGTGAGCAAGCAGGAGGATGAGATTATCATAATTCCCGACAAGAACACATTTTCGCTGATTGTCTATGCGAGCAAAAAGAACCAGGAATGGATTAGAAAACTGATAACAGGACTGGACAAGAGAAGGCCTCAGGTCCTGATTGATGTGGCGCTGGTGGAGATAACGCGCGAGGACCTTTTTCAGTACGACCTCAGTTTGATAGCGAACGCCAAAGATATCGTGACGGGCAATATCGGTATAACCGGGAGCGAAACGTTTCCGATTTCCAGCTCATTCGGCAACGAGCTTGAGGGCGGATGGAACCTGCCAGATTCCGAGGGCGTGAGCACCGGACAGGTCAAAGGTTTCTATGGCGAGGACAGGATTCAGGCGTTGCTGACTGCTATCGACTCGAAAGACTATGGTCGTGTGCTTGCTCAGCCGAAGATACTCGTCAATGACAACGAACAGGGGGCAATCAAGACAACGGACACCACGTACGTGGTGAGGACTTCCTCGATTCCGGTCTCTTCGGGCGCGGCGGGACAACAGACAACGTTAATCCAGACTCAGCAGGAATTTGAGGGCTATGATGCAGGCATCACCCTTGATATTACACCTCATATCAGTGAGGGCAACCTGCTCCGTCTGGAGATTGGGATGACACGGTCTGATTTTGGTACCATCACAGGCACCAAGCCGCCCGACACGACGAGCAACGACATCACTACCGTAGTAACGGTTCCCGACGGCAGCACGATTATTCTTGGCGGGTTGACCAAGCTCAAGCAGTCGAAGGCGGGAAGTAAGGTTCCACTCCTGGGTGATTTGCCGCTGGTGGGAGGTTTGTTCAGGAGCGTGGACAACAGCGACAATGCGAGCAAGCTCTACATATTTGTCAAGGCGAACATACTGCGTCCGGACGAGACAGCAGTAGGCCTGGGACAGCTTCAGCAGATATCAGCAATGAGCAAAGAAGCGTTCGAGCATGAGGAAAGAAAATTCCAGGACAAAAAAGTGTGGCCGGGTATAAAACCCGAGCCGATGGAGCCGGTCCACGTGCTTGAGGTGGAATAGAGTAAAGCAGTAATGCAACTGGTGTTAATACAGCATTTATCACGAATCGGCAAATGAAAGAGTTACTGATACAAACGGCGAAGCGGACGGGCATAGTGGATGCCGATAAGTTAGCTGAGTATTTCGAGCAGGACCAGGGCGGGCAGCGGTTAGACGAAGGTCTGCTCGGCTGTCTGTACTTTACCGAAGAGCAGATTTTACGGCTGTTCGCGGCGGCGATGGGGACGGAGTTCCTCTCGGATATCCCCCCCAAATCCGTGCCGCCCGAGTTCGTAGAGGCCGTTCCAGCCACGTATGCTCAGCATCATTTTCTTATCGGGATAAAGCCCGAAGACGACGACGGTGAGCTTACGGTGGTATTGTCGAAACCTCTGGACGTTAACGCACTGGATAACGTCTCGAAGATGACGGGTCTGCCGGTAAAGGCGGCGGTGGCCACACGGGCGGCTATTACGGCTGTAATCGATGTCGCCTACGAACAGCGAACGACCGTTATCGAGGAAGTAGCCGAGGAGCTCGATGCCCAGAATCTCGACGCCCTTGCCGATGAGGTGGCCGGCTCGGACGACCTGCTCGACGTGGTGAACAGGCCTCCGGTTATCCGGTTGGTCAACGACATCCTCTTCCGGGCACTCCAGCTCCGGGCCAGCGACATTCACGTCCACCCGTACGAAGGCAAAATTCAGATTCGCTACCGCATCGACGGCATCCTGTACGACACGCTGAGCTTGAACAGAAACGTCCTGCCGCTGATTGTCTCGCGTATAAAAGTTATGGCCGGTATGGATATCGCCGAGCGGAGAATGCCTCAGGACGGCAGGTGCAGCGTCCGCTTAGGCCAGCGGGAAATCGATTTGCGCGTGAGCACCGTCCCGACAAGCTACGGCGAGCGAAGCGTCCTGCGACTGTTGGACAAGAGCACGGGCATATTCACACTCGATGAGCTCGGCCTGTGGGAGGACGATTTGAAAAAGTTCGACTCGCTGCTCAGCCGCTCGCACGGCGTAATTTTCGTAACAGGGCCTACCGGCAGCGGTAAAAGCACGACACTATACGCCTGCCTGAACCGGATGAATTCCGCCGAGAAAAACATAATGACGATAGAAGACCCCATCGAGTATCAGCTCGAAGGTATCAGCCAGATGCAGGTCGCATCGAAAAAAGGGGTGACATTCGTCAATGCCCTTCGGCACGTCCTTCGGCAGGACCCGGACGTGATAATGGTCGGCGAGGTCCGCGACGTCGAGACGGCCCGTATGGCAATACAGTCATCATTAACAGGCCATTTGGTATTCAGCACGCTGCACACGAACGACTCGGCCGGCGCGGTCAGCCGGCTTCTGGATTTCGGGGTTGAGCCGTATCTTGCCAGCTCGTCTCTGATTGCCATAATGGCGCAACGGCTGGTTCGAAAGATTTGCCCCGACTGTAAACAGCCATACGAGCCGACGCCTCACGAGCTTCTGGAGCTTGGTATCGGTGATGCTGCTTTACCGGATAGCCAGTTCGTGACAGGGGCCGGCTGTGACAGGTGTTTTCACACGGGCTATCGCGGCAGAACGGGCATATATGAGCTGATGTTAGTCAGCGGCCAGATACAGGATTTGATATACAAACGAGAGCCCGCGGGAACCATTAAAAAAACCGCACTCAACACCGGAATGCAGACCCTGCGTATGGATGGCGCGAGAAAGGTTATGGCCGGCATTACCAGCGTCGCCGAGGTGCTCAGAGTAACACAGGCGGACATAATATGAAATTTGCTATTTACTATTTACTATTTACTACTTATGCCAAGATACGCGTACACAGCGATAGCGGCCAACGGTAAAAAAGCAAAGGGTACCATTACCGCGGAAACTTCTTACGCCGCTCGAAAACAGCTCAGGGTGCGCAGCATCCATCCGACGTCAATCGTAGAGGTCGGTGTGGCCAATGAAGGCAGGGCGGCGCTGACGTCAATTTTCTCTAAAGGCGGCAAAAAACAGTTAATTGATTTTACAAAACAGATGGCGACACTGCTCAATTCGGGCATAAAGCTCACCGAGGCACTCACGGTCCTGACTATGCAGGCGTCCGACTCAAGGTTCAGGAACGCCCTTACGGACATCAGGGACAGAGTTGTCAGCGGCGAGTCGCTTACGGACGCAATGAAAGACTACGACGATTATTTCGACATAATATACATCAGTATGGTCCGTGTCGGCGAGGTGACCGGCTCGTTAGGCGACATTTTCGCTACCATCGCCAATTTTATGGGCAAACGTCAGAAGGTCGAATCGAAGATAGTGACGGCGATGGTCTATCCTGTGATTCTGATTGTCTTTGCAATGGTAGTGGTGATTATCTTGACGACCTTTGTGATACCGAAAATCGGCGCCCAGCTTGTCGCAGCCAAGATGGAACTGCCCTGGATTACCAGACAGTTGATGAGCGTCGGTCGCACAATGAGAAGCTGGCGCGCGCTTCTGGTCCTGGGGGTGATTGTCGTGCTGTTCTGGGCCATCAGGCGATTTTTCAAGACCCGCAAGGGAGCATACCTGCGCGACAAATTCGTGTTGTCCGTCCCCTTGCTCGGGCCTTTGATAAAACAACGCGTGGTCGCACGCTTCGCCTCTACCCTTTCGACACTCCTGGGCTCGGGACTTAGCATGGCCGAGTCCCTGCGCGTCGTCTCCGAGGTGACCGGCAACAGCTTGATGAAGCACGCCGTCGAGCAGGCGAGAGAACGAATTTTAGCCGGCGCCGACATCGCTACGCCCCTGCGCGACAGCGGCGTAATTGACCCGTCAATTGCACATATGGTCACCGTCGGCGAAAAGAGCGGCGAGCTCGAAACCATGCTGAAGAACATAAGCGACAGCTTAGAAGAATCAACGGACATAGTCATAGAACGGCTCAGCGCAGCCGTCGAGCCGCTGATTATAATTTTCATAGCAGTAATAGTGGCCATTATCGCCCTCGCGACGATATTGCCGATTTTGAAAATTTCCTCAATGGGTGTATAATAAAATCTTTAGGAGCTCATTATGAACACCGCAACTAAAAACAAAGCTATGGGTATTTCCGAGGGGGCGCCGATTAAAAGATTCATTCCTCGCGCCTTCACTATTGTCGAGGTGATGGCTGTTATAGTCATTCTCGGCATACTTGCGGGTGTTGTGGCGGTAAGTGTCGTGGGCAGGATAGACAAGGCACGCGTCACCGCCACAAAGGCCAATCTGAAACTGCTTCACAACTCAGTTACCCAGTTCAAGATGGACACAGGCCGATTCCC
>CAYMYK010000085.1:326-11561 GCA_964394625.1 uncultured Pirellulales bacterium | reverse complement strand
TGGACCACTGCGGGCTGCTGCCCAAGCTTGTGCGTGAGGGGTTTTCAGGCAGGATATACTGCACAAACGCGACGGCGGAGATTACGAAGATAATTCTGCTGGATTCGGCTCATATTCAGGAAGAGGACGCCGAGCACAAGCGCAAACGACACGAAAGGCAGGGTCGAAAAGGGCCTCACGGGGACGTTCCGCTGTACAATACGGCTGATGCGGAGGCGGTTTTTCCACTTTTTGCGCCGGTGAAATACAGGCAGACCGTTAGAATCAGCGAAGGTATTGAAGCGACGCTTTGCGATGCCGGGCATGTCCTTGGCTCGTCTATGATACTGATTGACGTGAGCCGGGACGGCGAGAAAAGGGCAGTTCTGTTCTCGGGCGACATCGGCAGGCCGGACAGGCCCATAGTCCGCGACCCGAACATTCCAGAAAGGGCCGACTACGTGGTTATCGAATCGACTTATGGCGACAGGTTGCACAAGGATACCGGCGACGTGAAAAGACAGATGGCCGAGGTTATAAACTCGACCGAACGCTCCGGCGGCAACGTCGTTGTCCCGAGCTTTGCGCTCGAGCGCTCGCAGGAGCTTCTGTACTATCTGAGCGAGCTGCTTGGTGAAGACGCGATACCGCATCTGACGGTATTTTTAGACAGTCCGATGGCGGCAAGGATAACCGAGGTCTTCAAGCGGCACGGCGAGATGTTCGACGCCGAGACAGTGGAAATGCTCAGGAACCACCGTAGGCCTTTCAGCTTCCCGGGACTGCGGGTTACTTCATCGGCGGCTGAATCGAAAACAATCAACCACATCAGGGGGACGGTTGTGATTATCGCCGGCTCGGGTATGTGCACGGGCGGCAGGGTCAAGCACCACCTTGTCAACAACATAACAAGACCCGAAAGTACGATAATGTTTGTCGGCTACCAGGCGGTGGGCACTCTCGGCAGGACAATCGTAGATGGGGCAAAGCGGGTACGAATTCTCGGCGAAAAATATCCCGTCAGGGCGGGGATTGCACAGATACGCGGTTTTTCGGCGCACGCCGACAGGGATGAGCTTTTCGGCTGGCTTGAGAAGTTCAAAGAGCCGCCCAGGGGAGTTTTCGTAGTTCACGGCGAAGCGGATAGTGCGGTTGCCTTCGGTAACTACGTCAGAGAAAAAGCCGGCTGGCGCGTTACCGTCCCGGAATATCGACAGGAAGTTATTCTCGACTAAGAAACTATCCGAATAACTCTTTTACTCAAACTGACCGTTTTTAGGATGAACGTGGTTCTAAGTATTGTATTGATAAAAACATAGCATAACTTGTCATTCCCGCGAAGCTTGTTCCCGCGCAGGCGGGGAGCGGGAATCCAGAATCTGAACAAACAGTGTTAATCTGCGTTAATCAGTGTCTAAAAAATAGAATCGGTCAGTTTGAGTATTTTATTGTAATTCGAGCAAGATTTTGATATTATTATGGTATTGAAAGGGCCTGGCCTTGCGGACGGGCGGTTAATCCACCTCTGGTGGGTAAATATGGGGGATATTAGCTTATATTGAAGGATGTATAAGTTATGAAAAGCGAGACAGGGGCTTTAAGATGTTGGGCGATTTTAACGTTGATTGTTGGCTGTCTTGGCGCAGCCGCTGTATTTACCCCGCCTGCATACGCCCACGATATCATCGGCTGGGGCTTCAATGTGAATAGTCAGGTGATACCGCCTCCAGTCGGAAACGATTTTGTCGCCATTGACGCAGGTGGGGTCTTCTATGCGATTACACCTTTTGCTCACAGTCTTGCCCTTAAGTCCGACGGCAGTATCGTGGGCTGGGGGGCCAATGATTATGGTCAGGCGACGCCTCCAGACGGAAATAATTTTGTCGCCATTGCCGCAGGTGGGGTGCACAGTCTTGCCCTTAAGTCCGATGGCAGTATCGTCGGCTGGGGGCACAATTACAGAGGTAGTTACTGTGGTCAGGCGACGCCTCCTGACGGAAACGATTTTGTCGCCATTGCCGCAGGCGGGTTTCACTCTCTTGCCCTGAAGTCGGACGGCAGTATCGTGGGCTGGGGGAACAATTACGAGGGTCAGGCGACGCCTCCGGCGGGCAGCGATTTTGTTGCCATTGCCGCAGGATGGTATCACTCTCTTGCCCTGAAGTCCAACCCCTCGGGGGCAGGCGGCAGTATCGTCGGCTGGGGCGCGGGCGGACCAGGACAATCGGGGTATCCACATTATGGTCAGGCGATGCCTCCTGCGGGCAGCGATTTTGTCGCCATTGCCACAGGCTGGAAACACTCTCTTGCCCTTAAGTCCGACGGCAGTATCGCAGGATGGGGGAGCAATTACGACTACTCTGGAGATTGGGCTGGTCAAGCGACGCCTCCTGATGGCAGCGATTTTGTCGCCATTGCCGCAGGAGATGAGCACTCTCTTGCCCTGAAGTCCAACGGCAGTATCGTGGGCTGGGGCAGAGATGATTGTGGTCAGGCGACGCCTCCTGCGGGCAGCGATTTTGTCGCCATTGCCGCAGGCTATTACTACTCTCTTGCCCTTGTTGCCAAACCAATTCTATCCTTGACTGCGACTAACATATGGGATGGGAAGACTATTGTTCTCTCGTGGACCGCCGGTTCTGGCACTGTAAATATATACAGGAGAAAGCAGACCGGCCCGTTTGAATACGTCACAACAGTCTCAGGCTCGTCCTATACCGATATTGTTCCTGACCCGGGCAAGAACTACACTTACGTCCTGAGGAATACGAGTGGAGAGCAAATATCTAACGAACAAACTGTAAAAGCCGAAGTCATTGTTGTTCTTGTGAGGGGATATTCACCAGCAGGAGATGGTTATGATCCTGATTGCTGGAAATCCAATCCAGATGAACAAAATAAAGGATTGGTTCCAAATGTGAGCCAATGGTTTCAAGATCGCGGATTGACTTGCTGGGATGCCAGTAGTGTATTAAATGGTAGAAAAAATATTGAATGGAATTCTAATACTCTCAAAAACTTCATCGCTAATCTACGAACCGGTAGTTACGCTGATGCTAAAGTCAATCTGGTTGCTCACAGTATGGGTGGGCTTACTTCGAGACGTTATGCAAATGAAAATGAAGGGATAGTAAGCAATATATTCTGCATTCAGACGCCACATACCGGGAGCCCCTTGGCTGACCTCCTCGGCTGGTTTGTAGGTGAGGCAAGACAGAATCTTCAATATGACTTCTTGGTAGGTTTTAACGACAACTATCCCGTTAAATCATCTACTAACCTCTACTCATTTTACAGTGACAACTGGACAAACGTATTAGATAAAACTGGCTATAAAATAACTAACGGCATAATTAACAATGACATACGCTTTTCTCAGAATGGGGAACAAAGCGATGGTGCGGTTCCATATCTTTCAGGACAAGGACAAAGATATAAAAAGTATACTTCTGGGAATCCTGACTACGGAACGTATTATGAATATTGGCTAATTAAAATAGATGTGTGGCCTATGTCTGGAATTATGGATATTGATTTTGACCACAGTACAGGACATAGACATCCTTCTACTCTGGAAAAGATTATGGATTGGTTGGGACTGCCGTATACGGAAACATGCGGACAGTCAATGACTATGGCGTTAGCTCAGGCAGAAGGCGGGGAACCTACTGTTGTGCCACAATATTATGTAGCTGGTTTTGCTGGGGATTTTAATAGTATCGCCGATGTAAATGAAACAGTCTCAATAGGAGATTCCAACTCGGCATATTTCAGGGCAATAACTTCCGATGCAAATTGTTCTTTCTGGCTTATAGACCCTTGCGGAGTAACATATGACCCCTGCTACGCTGCGAGTGAACCTAATGTGACCTACGAAACTGAAGATGAGATTTTCATGTACGAGGTAAATTCGCCAGTTTCGGGGGAATGGACACTTAATCTTTCAACCACTATAGCACCGCCAAATTCAGTCGATTACGGTCTGACAGCTTTCGAGAGTGAAAATATCGCTCTGTACACTTATTCAATCCCGCTATGGGCCAATATAGATGCTAACATTTTGATTGTTGCAGCACTGACTGAAAATGATAATCCACTTACGGATGCCAACATTGTTGCTGATATTATTCTGCCCGGTGTGAACTCGTGGCCGCTTACTCTTTATGATGACGGCCTGCACAGCGATGCAAATGCAGATGATGGGATTTATGCTAATGGCTTCACTTCTACTGCCAATATTGGAAAATACAGTGGCCAGATTACGGCAACAGGCTTATCAAGCTTAGGCACACACTTTGAACGAAACAGTTCACTTTCATTTACCGTATCTTCGCCAGCTATTGATTTTGCTGGCGATATCAATGATGTTGGACTTGACCTTAATGGAAACGGCCTATATGACATCCTTCAATTCACAGTGCCGGTCGATGTTAACGAACCGAACGAATTCTTATTGACAGCAAACTTATCTGATAATAACGATAACATAATCAAAATGCTTTCAACTGGTGACGTCAATTTACCAGCCGGTCCCAATGCACTCACGCTGGAAGTTATGGCAGAAGACATAGTTAAGCATGACGTCAATGGCCCATACGTGCTGTCTGACATTAAGGTCTCCGACGCCAATGCAGGCCTTACCATTGCAGAAGCTGATGACCACAATACTGCTGCCTATTTGATAAACGATTTTGAGCAAGTGGATACCGATGGGGATGGTCTATCTGATGACTTTGAGCTTTCAATTGGGTCGGATGTTAATCTGACTGACTCCGACTACGATGGTGTTACAGATTACAATGAAGTCGGCTATGATGGAGATGCCAATTCTTATAATCCTAGCACAGATTTGAATTCCGTAAATCCCGATACTGACAGCGATGGTATGGGTGATGGCTGGGAAATGTACTGGAGCTTCGATCCAGCAAATGATGATGGAGCAAAAGATAATGATGGCGATACAGACGGATTGACAAATCTACAGGAATATCAGAACAATACCAAGCCCAACAATCCTGATACGGACCTTGATGGCATGCCAGATGGCTGGGAAGTAGATTGGTCCCTTAATCCTCTTATGTTCGATAGCAACAAAGATGATGACCAAGATGGCCTTACAAATCTTCAAGAGTATCAGTACGGCACGGAACCTAACAACCCGGATTCTGATGGCGACGGCTTAACCGACGGAAACGAGGTGCACCTCTACGGCACCGACCCTAATAACTCCGACAGTGATTCCGACACCGTTCCTGACGGTCCTGACAACTGCAAGACTACCCACAATCCTGATCAAAGCGATATGGACGCTGATGGCATCGGTGACGAATGCGACCTCTTGCCCGACATCAGTAACGATGACATCGTCGACTTCAAGGACCTGGCTATGTTTGGATTGCGGTGGTCTGATGCCCCGTGTGTCGGGCCTGACTACTGCGGTGCCTGCGATTTTGACAGGAGCGGAATAGTGGATTGCAACGACCTTGCGGATTTAGCCCAGCACTGGTTAGAAGGTAGTGCTCCTTGATTTGGTGGAATTCAGTAATCACTCGGATAATAAAAGGGGATATTCTGGTTTTCTCCTTTTACGTTTTTCCTCAATCTAAGAAACGAAACACTCTCTGCCCTTGCTTGCCCCCCGCGCGCCGGTGCTATGGCCAAAGAATCTCTTAGTGTCTTTGTCTGTCCCCAAGGGGCTTCGCCTCAGAACGATATCCGGCTGAAGGGTTATTCGGATAGGTTCTAAGAGTTGCGGATTTTGCGGAGGATGTCCCAGTATGCGCCGCGTGCGCCGGCTTTGATGGCCTCGACGAGTTCGGTGTTGTCGTTGTAGTTATGGTCTGTTACGGCGGCATCGATTTCGGATATCGGCTCGAAAAATCGCCTGTCGCCGGCGATGATGTCTTTAATCAGCTCGGCGGGTCTGTCGCCAAGGGCCTGTGAGATGTAAAAGGTCGGCCTGAACAGGTCTATGTTTCCGCGGTATTTTCGCTTTATATTCGGGTTTGTTTCCATAGACCCTTCCGCGGCGGCAATTTGGGCCATTTCGGTTCCGGGATAGATTCTTACTCCGAGCGGCGCCCCGGCACAGTCGGGGGCGATGTGTTTTACAAAGTCGATGGTCTCTTTGACGGTATCCGCTGTTTCGCCGGGCCCGCCTAACAGCAGGTCGAACATTACGGTTATGCCGTTTTCTTTGCACAGGCGCACCGCCGAGGCGAGGTCTTCTTTTGTATGCTGCTGCCGAAGGTTCTTCAGGATAACGGCACTTGCGGAATCGCCGGTAAAATCGATGCCGGCACAGCCCGCCTTGCTCATCGCCCGCGCCAGTTGCGCATCGAAGGGTGTTACGGCCATATAGGTGTACCAGCGCAGCCGGTCGCCGAGCCGGCGACGTATGAACTCTTCGCACACCTGGTATGCGTGTTCGCGGACGATATTGAATTCGGAGTCGCATATATGCAGGACATCCACCCCTTGTTTGAGCAGCGTCTCGGCCTCGTCGGCGATTTCCGATGGTTCCCGCAGGCGGACGCTCGTACCCTTCGACAGGCGGTCGGCGCAGTAGATACAGGGTCGGTTACAGCCCCGCTTGGTCTCTATGCCGCACTGGCCTCCTCTTTCAAGGTAGGTTGGATTGTCGATTGCATCTCTGCCTGTGGGCAGCGAGAGCGGCTGGGGCCAGGCGGGGCGGTTGCTAATAATGCGGCCATTGCTTCGCCACACAAGCCCACCAACCCGGCGGAAATGTTTTTTGCCCTGCAACTGCCTGTAAAGAGAAATTATAGCCGGCTCGCCGTCGCCGCGAATACCAAACTCGGCGTCGGTGTATTCGACGATTTGTTCCGGGAAGATTGAGAAGCCGACCCCGCCTATGACACTCGGGGCATCGGTGAGTGTGCGTATTGTCTTTAGCGTTTCAGCGAGCCGGGGCACGAACCATTCGCAGCTTGGCCAGAAGCAGTCATCCGAGTTTCGAAACGACAGGCCCACTAATTCGGGATTGTGCGTCGCGAAATAGTCCTGCAACGTTGCGGCCGGGGCATCGGACAGGCACAAATCCACTACGTCGGTCTCGATGCCGGCCCGGACGGTGGCGGTCGCTATGTAATCAAGCCCGAGCGGCGCTATGGCCGGCAGCATCGTATTTGTATTGATGAGCGTCAGCATAAAATCTCCGGTTTTTTCCATTTTAGCAGGCCGATTTGCTTTTTCACAATGTTTTGTCCTGTGCGTTCGAGTTTCTTCGGCGGGATAGAAGTCCGCTCGGCCGAGATTGGTGTATTGGCCGGAAGCTTCCGATACGTCCGAGAACGCAATAGCTGCAGATTCTCGGTCTCGGCGTGGCCGGGCGCCTCTGCACAGCCGAAACGTCGATTTTGGGCGGATTCGCGGGGTGAAAGCGTCTTCGAACCGGGTTCTGCATAAAAAAGCCGCCCCTCGGTGTACCGAGGGCGATATAAGTAGTCATTTTCGCCGGGTGTTATGACGACAGAGTGTAAGCGAGCGAAAAAACAGGTTCAAAAGATTGGATGAAAGGTTGAGTTATGGATACAGAAATGAAATGTATGCGATGTGGCGGGACTAATGTCATACCGAGTGAGCTGCAATCCACGGGCAAAATTTATTCTCGTCCCAAGGGTGCGAAGCTTCTGACGGTATTGACGACCGGTGCTGCGGTCAGCGCTCTTACGTGCCTGGACTGCGGTCATCTGGAGTTGATGGTAGATGCGGAAAAAGCAAAGGCCATCACAAGGACTGCTTGATTCTTTACAAGACGGTTCTGGGAATTCGTTGAGCCGGTTCGACAAGTCCGAAAAAGCACGAGAAGGAAAAACGCCTCCGGCCCCGGGTGCGTAAGGGCTGGGAGGCGGGTTCTGCGGCGTTTTTTTCTGCGGTGAAGCGAATCCTGCTGTCAGCCGATTTAATTCAGCAAACAAGACTCGAATTTACGACCATAAAGAAACGAGAGTGTTGTGGACGGTAAAGAAAAGAGCAAGATGCGCCTGTTGATAGGCCGGCTCAAAACCGAGCGCAAGAAACAGGCCCAAAAAATAGACATACTCTGCAACGACTTTATCGCAGCCCATCGTCAGTTCATCAGGGGGCTGGGGGTTATCAGTTTTGCCGCGGATTTTTACGAGTCGATTGCGGGCGTTACCGACCTGCACGAGCTTCTGTGCACGGCGGGCCGGCTGATTGAGGACCGGATTGGCGGTGCAAACGTCGCCTTCTTCCTGCGCCGGCGCAACAATTTCGAACTGCACGTATTCGAGACCGACCAGCCGATTGAAATGGAGAACAGGCGGCTGGAAAACTGCTTTACCACCGAAGTCGTGGAAACAATTTCAACTTCGAACAAGCTCTGCTCGCTCGATGATATGTTCGCGATGGGCCTGCAGGGCAATCCTTCCTGTTTTGATAAGCTCTCGGCCTTTGCCGTTCCGATAAACGACCGCGGCTCGTCGCCCGGCCTTATACTCATTTACCGGTCGAGCCGGAGAGAATTGACCGGTGAGGAGCTGCATAGCATCGTCTCGATAGCGCCTGGTCTGTGCCGTGCGATTGGGTCCTGCCGGGCTCTCGCCCACAGTGGGCAGGCACACTCACCCACCTGAGCCGCCCCGTATAATCAAAAGAGAGAAAATATAACGGATTTGTAGCGTTCCTTCCCGGTAGCTATTTTCGCTCGGCAAGCCATCCGCTATGCGCTGCGCTTTTCGACAATTACATACACGCAATACATAAACGGCTCGCTGAGCGAAAACAGGTACCGGGTTGTTAGTCTGACCTGCTCAGCCGCGTTTTTGGCACTATCGGCTCCCAGCGTACCTTCGCCGCTCCGAATAGTGTCCCCGTCGCATACGCCAGGTCAATCTGCGCTATCTGGTATTCAGTCAACGCCTTGATCTCGGCACTTTGAGCATTTGCGAACTTGGCCTGCTGGTCCAGAACATCCGTGCTCGTGCGAAGCCCAAGCTCATATTGGCGTCGCTCGGCTTCATATAACCGGCCTGCAAGGAGGGAGTTCTGTCTGCTCGCCAATATGCTCTGCCAGTTCGCCTCCAACCGATCTATCGCACTGAGCACCTCCATCTCTATCAGTGTCCGCCGGTTCTCACGGCTCGCCAATTGCCGCTGCCGCTGATAGAACGCCTGACGGAGCCGGCTCTTCGCCGCCCCATTACCTAACGGCACCAAGAGCCGCAATCCCAGAATATCGCTCTTGAAATTCCTTTCCGCAAGAACATGGTAAGCATTGTCCCTCGTCGAACCCTGTCCCTGAAGATTATATGTGTAGTCAAGCGTCACTAACGGCAGCGTCTGGCTGCGATAGTAGTCTATAGAACTTATCGCCTGACCTATCTGAAGCTCTAATTCAAGCATCTCCATCCGGTTCTCTATCGCCGCGGCCACTATCCTGTGCCTGTCCAAATCATATCGCATCGGGTCCGGCTCGGTCATCGGCACCAGCGCCGTCGGCGAGTCGGTCCGAAGGCCCGCCTGATTCAGTATCTGCTTGAGCTCGCGCTCTCTGTCGCGAAGAGCGTTTTCGGCCATTATTATTCCCTCTAATCGCTCCGCTAATCCCGCCTCGCTGCGCAATATCTCTACCTGCGATTTTTCTCCCGAATCAACCATCCGGCGCGTCTGCTCCAACTGCGTCTCTGCAAGCTCATACTCCTGCTTGCGAACCTCTAATTCACGTCTCGCCGCGTAAAGGCGCCAATACCCCCTGTCCGCGTTCGCCAATACCCGTATCACCTCTAATTTCGTTTGCGCATCGGTTATCTGCCTCTGATACTGGGCGATTCGTATCGAGTGTGTATTCGCCCGCTTGCCCGCCCCGCGAAGAAGCGGATGGCTTATCGAAATCGTTGCCTGCTCATCGTAAAAAGTCGGCAGCGACGCCCCGGGATATGTCGTGCTCGTCTTCGTATCGGCAACGTTAAATGTCACCATCCCGCCCGTGCGAAGCGGTATCTGTACACCCATATCTATAGCCGTACTTTCTAATGTCGATGCCTGGTCCGCCGTTTGGTACGTCGGCTGACGCAGATCCCTGTAGTTCAAATTCGAGAAAAACGCCCACTCGAACTTCGCCTCTTCCTCACTTACCTGCGCCGCTGCAATCGAAGGCTCTATCAACTGCACCTTCAAATCAAGATTATTCCCGAGCGTCAGCGCACGAACCTGCTCCAGCGAAAGCTCCAGCTCCGACGCCGGCGTAGCGTCTATATCAACAATCGGCTCACCTTTTTCCTGCCGGACCTCAAGTTCCAGCGTTCCTATCTCACGAAGCTTCTCCTCGGCCACCCGCACCGTATAAAACTCCTTCTCGCTCGCAAACTCGTCACAGCCGCCAAGCACCGTCAGCCATGCACCAACCGATATCAAAAGCAATAACCTCTTCATCGAGTATTCTCTATTCATGTCTTAATGCCTCAATAGGGTCAAGCCGTGCCGCCTTTATAGCCGGGAACATCCCGAACAGTACGCCCACCGTCCCCGCAAAGGCGAACGAAAGCACTATGGCCCACGCAGGGATATAGGTTTTTTCCAGCAGCGGATTTATGCTTGATATCACTAAAGTCAACAGTTTCCCGACCCCGACACCCACCAGGCCGCCCACGAAGCACAGAATGACCGCTTCAATCAGAAACTGTGTCAGTATCGCCGACCTTTTCGCCCCCACCGCCTTGCGCAGTCCAATCTCGCTGGTCCGTTCGGATATCGATACGAGCATTATGTTCATTATGCCGACACCGCCGACCAGGAGAGATATACCCACGATTCCGCCGGCGACCAGGGTCACGACGAGCGCGACTTCGTTGAAGGTTTTTATCACGCTCTTGAGCGACTCAACCTTGAAGGTATCCGGCTCGCCCGGTTTGATGCTGCGTGTGCGGCGAAGAAAGAACCTTATCTCAGCCTGTGCTTCATCTAAAGTCTCCGTTGATTTTCCTTCCGCAAAAGCCCATATCCAGGGTTCGCCGAATTTGAAGTTCATTTTGAAAGGTATGATTACCTGGTAACGTTCCTGTCCGCCGCCGCCACCCATACCCATATCCGGCTCACGTTCGATTATCCCGATGATACGAAATGTGTGATACCCGATTCGAACGGTTTGGCCTATACAATCCTTGTCGAGACGGAGTTTATCGCGCAATTCAGGGTCAATGATGCAAACCGGACGGGCCTCATCGATAACGGAAATCTTTCTGCCCAACAGAATAGGTCGCTTCTCTATCTCAT
>CAYMYK010000085.1:0-316 GCA_964394625.1 uncultured Pirellulales bacterium | reverse complement strand
ATCATCACCGAATCGGCGCTGCGCGCGAATCGAGCCGGCTCGACGCCGCGCACGTTAACGTTCCTTACCGATTTTTCCCTGTACCGGATTGTCTCCTGCGAATTCCCGGTTATCCTGCTGTAGCGTTTGACCGAAGGACAGTGCTCGAGCATTCCTTCAAGCTCGCGCGGTTTGAACCTGATATTCCACCAGGGCATGTTGCTCTTAGGACCTGTATCCGGTCGCATCGCGTCTATCAATATGGTGTTGCTTCCAAACGATTCGACCTGGCTGAGGATTTTCGCCTTCAAGCCCGTCAAAGCCGCGATGACCGCCA
>CAYMYK010000084.1:0-12381 GCA_964394625.1 uncultured Pirellulales bacterium | reverse complement strand
GAGAATGTAAATCCTGTCAACTTGTCCCCGCCGCAGGGGGATACTGTCTAAAACTTTTCTTCGTCTGTTCTATCCTTCGTGGTGAATCCTCCGCACCCGTTCTATCCGCTACCCGCTATCCGCAATACGCACGATGCATCACGCATCGCACCGCCCACCGCCCCCTGCTCTCCTGATTCCCTGTTCCCCTGTTGTCCTGTCCCCTGAACACTGTCCGCTATAACTCGCACCGCAGTTACTATAAGCAAATCTTATAGTATAACCGCAAAAATTGCCCTGTTTTTTCAAACAAATGGCCCGGTTTAGCCCTTGTTTTTCCAAAATTTTCCAAAATTTTCGCAAATTTTACACCATTTTTCGCCCCTATAACCCGCATATCTTACCCATCTTAACCCCCAATCCGCATTTTAAGCCCAAAAACAGCATCACCCCCCAAAGTTTTCCGGATTTCGCCCGCTTCTATTAGTTTTACTTATAATCCGCCGAAGCAAAAATCCCCTCTGTTTAGCCGTCGCCCCCCCGGCCACGCAACCCTCTCACGCGAAAATCCCAACAAAATCCCCAGTCCACAATCAGCAATCACAAGGGCAAAAGTGAAAACCTTGTTGGTCAATGGTTGCGAGTTGGACATTTGATGCAAGGTATGAATCCCCGCTCCGCCCCGGCGGACAAGTCCCTTGGGGACAAGACGCGGCGGGCCTGACAACCTATATTTCGTATGTTGCAGACTTCGTGTCTTGCCTGCCCCCGAGGTGAGCTTACTTGGTTCTACAAACAGGGGGAGGCCTTAGTGGTGAAAAATCGGCAATCAACAATAAACTGCGAACAATAAACCACTCAACTCGAGTAAGTTATGTGTTATACCAAACCTGCCGCGCCGCAAATTCCGTCAGCGCATCACCCAGCGCCGACCTCCGAACTCCAGCTTTTGCTCCGCCCTGAAAGACGCATCGCCGCCCAGCTTGTAGCTCAGCTCTAACGTCTTTCTAAGATAAACCTTTACCGGCTCACCATTTGCGTCCTTCTTCACCGGATGCTCCACCACCGCTGTCTCGTTGCTCAGCCCGGTTATGAATATCTTGACGCCCTTTGCCTGCGGGTCGAAATCCGCAAAGATAACAGCCACTTCCTTAGCGTTGTCCTCGCCCTCGAGTATTTTATTGCCAACGGTTTCCAGCGGCTCAAGGAACGGATATTTCTGCTGGTGACGCGCCTTTATCCTGCCAATCAGCGCCGGCGACGCCCCATTAACTGCGTCTAAAAGCTCAAAAGTATCCGTCATCAGCTCACATTTCGGGTAGAACTCCACGTCCCTGCCGGTGTTGTTTGTGAGCGTAACTATAACGTACCAAAACCGTTGCGGCTCACCGTGCACGCCGCCCTGCCGAACCGAAATCTGCTGTGGCCCCTCAAATGCAACCTCAACCGTCCACTCGCCCGGGGCGGGCACAATAGCCGGCTCAGGGGCCGCAAAAGCCGCGTAAGCTGTTACTGCCAGTACCGTTAGGATACCGCTTAAAACCTTTTTCATCATTCATCCCTTAAACGCCAACCCTTGGCATCGAATGGCCCGGCCTGCGATGCCGGTCCTATATTATACCAAAAAAACCGCCAAAAGCAAGTCATATTCTGCCTTCGCATATCCCACTATCGTCAGCATTACAGGCCGGGTTTGGCAGTTTTGCAGATTTTCTTTCGCCCCCGCACGCAGCCGCCACCGGCACTTGCAGGCCGTTCCAGCCCTTTTGAATCACCCCGTCAGAGGCAATACAGCTTACGCTCACCAGCAGAATACGATGTTCCCTGGCCATTCCATTCTCGCATCAAATGGTTCTTGAGTGGATGGCGGTGCGTCCATATAATCGGCAAACAGCCCCCGCCGCAGGGCCGAGGCTTAAATAATGCATTCGGTGCAATAATGATGCAAAGGACGAAACGATTATTCATATTCGGCTGCACAGCCGTGGGCTTTCTGGCGGGCTGCGGCCGGCAGGGGTACGTTGTTACGGTGGATAACATTTGCACGGCCGATAAGGACAGGGCGGCGGTGATGTCGGCTGCAAAGGATGTGCTGGCGAAGATGGGTTTCGATATCGAGAAGTTCGACGCCGGCAGCGGGTATATACGGACTCGGCCCTTATCGGGCGCGCAGGCGTTCGAGTTCTGGCGCAGCGACAACATCGGCTCGTTCAACGGTGCCGAGGCGAACATTCAGAGTATCCGGCGAACAGCAGAGCTAAACGTCGGCGAACGGCAGGGACAGGTGTGCGCAGCGTGTGCCGTCAAGGTCGAACGGCTCAGCGCGCCGGAGCTTGGTGTCGGCGATGGACAGGCCGCAGTGTTTTCCGAAGCCAACAGGACACTTCAAAGGATGCAGCTCGGTACCGGGCAGAAGAAAGATATGGTCTGGATTGCTCTGGGCAGGGACAGACAGCTTGAGACGAAAATACTTCGGGAAATAAAATTGAAAGTTGAAAATCAAAACGACAGAGCAACGAAAGGAACGCAATGAGAATCCTCATCTGCGGCGGTGCGGGATACATCGGCAGTAATATGGTTGCGATGCTGGCTGAGCACGGTCATCAGCCGATTGTCTATGACAATCTGAGCACCGGACACAGGGCGGCGATTGGCGCAGCGGAATTCGTGGAAGGTGACCTGGCGGATTACGAGCTGCTCACGGAAACGTTAAAGACCAAAAAAATCGAGGCGGTGATGCACTTCGCGGCCTTTATCGAGGCGGCTGAATCGGTTGAACGGCCCCTGAAGTATTATCAGAACAACACCTGCAATACGCTGACGCTGCTGAAGGCGATGGAGCGGTCCGGCGTTGAAAAGCTTGTGTTCAGCAGTACCGCGGCTGTTTACGGCATACCAAAGACAATGCCCATACGCGAGGATTGCAGGGCCGAGCCGATAAATCCTTACGGGCAGACCAAGTGGGCCGTGGAGCGAATGTGTCACTATCAGAGCGCAGCCGGCAAGCTTCGATATGCGGCGATGAGGTATTTTAATGCGTGCGGCGCGGGCGCCGACTGCACCCTTGGCGAAGACCATCGGCCCGAGTCGCATCTGATACCGCTGGCGATTGCCGCGGCTATGGGCGGGCGAAAGCCGATGATGATTTACGGGACGGACTATCCGACGGCGGACGGGACGTGCGTGCGCGATTTCATCCATATCGAGGATTTGTGCAGGGCGCATCTGCTGGTGCTGAACAAATTGGATACAGAAACCGAGCTTATTTATAACCTCGGCAACGGCAGACAATACTCGGTCAGGAATGTGATTGAGACGGTAAAGAAGGTCGCGGGCAGGGACTTCGAGGTTGTGCAAACCGGGCGCCGGGCAGGGGATGCGCCGGTGCTGGTCTGTGACGCAACAAAAGCCAAAAACCAGCTCGGCTGGGAGCCGAAATGGCGAAAGCTGGAAGAGATAGTTGAGTCGGCCTGGCGATGGCACAGCGAACACCGGCAGGGCTACGACGATTGAGTGAAGTCGTTGAGTGTGTAAAGAAAATTTCAGGAGCTTCGAGAAGTGGACAGGACTAAGGCAAAGGTGGTTGATTTCCTCAAAAAGTACGAGATGGATTTCGAGGATATCGATATCGACGGCAATGTCCGCAGCTTTCTGGACGATATGCAGCGCGGTCTTGCGGGGCGGCAAAGTTCGTTGGAGATGATACCGACGTATATTGAAACGGAAAAAGAGATTCCGGCAAATAAATCGGTGCTGGCAATCGATGCCGGCGGGACAAACTTCCGTGTCGCCATAGTCCATTTTGACGAGCAGAAAAGGCCCGTCATCGAGCAGCTAAGGACGTACCCGATGCCGGGGCTTGAGCAGGAGGTGACCAAGGACGAATTTTTCGAGGCGATGGCGGGCTACATAAAGGATATGGTCGGCGGTCATCGGAGCATCGGCTTTTGCTTTTCGTATCCGACCGAGGTTTTCCCGAACAAGGACGGCAGGGTAATCCTGCTGTGCAAGGAGGTGAAGGCCAAAGCGGTCGAGGGACATATCGTCGGTGAAAATCTAAATCGCGCCCTCGGCGCAACGGGGCTTAAGGGCGGCAGGCGAATCGTGATATTAAACGATACGGTGGCGACGCTTCTTGCCGGCAAGTGCTCGAGCAACAGGGTTTTCGGCGGGTATGTCGGGCTGATTTTAGGAACGGGGACAAACTGCTGTTACGTGGAAAAAAATATCAACATTACCAAGAAAAAAGAGCTGTACCCCGAAAAGAGCCAGATAATAAATATCGAGTCGGGCGGCTTTGGCAGATTCCGACGCGGCAAAATAGACCTCGAGTACGACCGGACAACGGTTGACCCCGGCGTGCATGTTTTTGAAAAGTTGATATCGGGTGCGTACCTCGGCCCTATTTCGCTCAGAGTGATTCGCAGGGCGTGCGAGGATGGGCTGTTTTCGGACGAGGTCTGCTCGCAGGTAGAGAAAATAAATGAACTCGAGACGAAAGAGCTTAACGATTTTATGCACTATCCATTCGGGGACAATCCTTTGGCATCGGTATGTGCCGGCGGACAGAAAGCGGATGCTGCTGCGATGTATGTTCTCGTCGATAGAATAGTTGAAAGGGCGGCGAAACTGACAGCGGTCAACCTGTCCTCGGTAGCGATAAAGTCCCGAGCGGGCACAGACCCCTGCCTTCCTGTCTGCATTGTAGCGGAAGGTACGACATTCTACCAGTTCAAGACGCTTAAGCCAAGGGTCGAGTATTACCTCAAGAGCTACCTGGAGAACCAAAAGGGGATATATACGGACATAGCAGGTGTAGAAAATGCGGCGATAATCGGTGCGGCCATAGCGGGGCTGACGAATTGACGCTCATCTGTATGAGTGTCATTCTGAGGCCCGATTTGCCCGGGCCGAAGAATCTAACCTTCGAGCAACCCAGTTGACCATATTTGAGAGGAGGGCGGCATACCAATTACCGACTTCTATGGGCTTTGCGCCGCGGGCTTGTGCTTTCAGGCGGGTATCGCCCCAATCGACCAAGCCGCCCACCCAGTGAGGGGCGGCATCGGTGGCAAATGCGCAGAGCCGAGCCCGGCCATACGAGCCGACGACCAGCAGCGGGTCCGGCTGTGCCGAGGGCGTGAAAGCGAATCCGCCGGCCTGGAAAGAGACCTCGAATCTGCGGGCGAAAAGAATGGTCTCGGCATCCGGCTTTGCGGTGAGCCGGTTAAAGCCCCCGATAGACGGGGGGTTGGTGTTGAAAGGCAGCGAATCAATGATTTCGTGGTCTTTTATCTTTTCAATCAGGCAGGGCTGGGGGCAGTTGATGCGGTCGTCGCGGGGCTGCATAACGACAGGCAGAATGTCTTTCAAAACGGTATTATTGTAACCGCCGCCGGAGCCGGTGAACGATTCCCAGCCGCCGAGCATCAGCAGGCCGAGACCCTCGGCAATGCGCCCGGCGAGAGAGTTCAGTTGGTCCCGGGAAAAGTTGCGGGCCGGGTAGTCGCTTATTATGACGGCACGACAGCCGGCGGTGACAATAGAGTTGGAAAACGCTTCGTCGCTCGGCAGGTAATCGAAGCCGATGTTGGCAGCGTGCATAACGCCGGCCAGGTACGACGCGGCGCCGTCCAGAGCCGTATCGCCTAAATATAGTACGGACTTTCCCACAGGGGCTGACTATAGCAGGTAGTATTTGCGAAATCCAGTTTTTCGCCCCCAAAAAAACTGGACAAGGCATTTGTCATACAGGTAAGATTTGTTATTGAGGATTTTGCACAAGTTGAGTTTATTCGAATAGAGGACAAGTAAAAAATGCGGAAAGGTAACGCAATCATCGGTCAATCGGGTGGGCCTACATCCGTAATCAATGCTTCTCTGGTTGGGATAATCGAGGCGGCGAAGGAGTTCGATTCGATTGACAGGGTTCTCGGTATGCGCTTCGCCATCGAAGGTTTTATGCAGGGGGACATCATCGACCTCGGTTCGGAGTCGGACGAGACAATCAGCCGGCTAAAATACACGCCCTCGAGCGCCCTTGGAAGCTGCCGGCACAAGGTGGCGGACGAAGAGCTGCCCTTGATTTTGGATATGCTCAAAAAGCACAACATCCGCTACCTGTTCCTGATAGGCGGCAACGACACGATGGATACAATCCACCGCGTCCAGGCGTATGCAAAGCAGCAGGGCTACGAGTTAATCGGTGTCGGTGTCCCCAAGACGGTCGATAACGACCTTTACGGAACCGACCATACGCCGGGTTTCCCCAGTGCGGCTAAGTATGTCGCTCTCAGCGTGATGCAGGCGGGCGTCCTTGCCAGGGATATGCAGAAGGTTGACCAGTTTGTTATTTTTCAGGCCATCGGACGAGATGCGGGCTGGCTGACGGCGGCGGCGGCGGCGGGCAAACAGGCCGAAGCGGATGCGCCGCACATTCTCTGCCTGCCGGAAAGGCATTTTGACAGGGACAAATTCATCGCCGGTGTAAAACGCTGTTACGATGAGTATGGCTGGGTCTCGATAGCGGCCGGCGAGGGCATTACTTATGCGGACGGCTCGCCGGTTAGTGCATCGCAGGTAACGGACAAGTTCAAAAATGTCGAATTCGGTGCGATGGGCGGCACAAGTGTGGCGATGGCGCTGCACAGGATAATTTCGGATGAATTCGGATTCCGCGGGGAGTTTCAGATTACCGAATCGCTGCCGATGAGCGCCGCCGACAGAACTGTCGAGCTGGATATTGACGAGGCCTATATGTGCGGCCGCTCGGCGGTTGAGCTGGCCAAAAACGGCGTCAGCGGCGTTATGGTAACGCTCGAAAGACAGCCGGGCGGTGCGTACAAATGCGGCACGGGGACAATCGCGCTGACCGAGGTGGCGGCAAAAGCAAAGCCGATGCCCGACGAATTTATCAACAGCGAAGGCAATTTCATAACCCAGGCGTATCTGGATTACCTCCTGCCGTTGATTGGAAAGCTGCCGAGCTATGCGAAGCTGTCTTGTAACCGCTCATTATAGTGCTCCCGGTTGAAATTTCCCGTTCGTTCGCGGGTCAGTAACTTTAGAACAAGAACTTAAAATCTCACTCGCGGGAATTTATTACCCTGAAGGGTATAAAAGCGTTGTTCATGATTGCATTTTTGAGGAAATTATCCTATGAGAGACGAGCAAAGGTACACCAGATTTGCATTAGTTCGAGAAATGATGGATGTCCCGCGAATCGTAAAGGGCTTTAAGCTCGAAGATGCGGATAATGCAGCGGCGCAGATTCAACAGGCCGGCAGATTGTTTTTCACCGGCGAGGGCTCCAGCCGAATCTTCCCTGCCAAAAACATTATGGCGCAAACGATGCGGGACGGGCTTGACATAACTACGGCGACAGAGGGTTCGCTGCAGGCGATGGAGTACGATTTAAGCAAATTTGTGGTTTTTGCGGCCTCCAACAGCGGCCGGACGAAAGAGACACTCAGCCTGGTCAAGGCACTGAGGGATACCGGTCATAAGCGGGTATTCGGCCTGACGGCCAACAGGGACACCAAGTTAGAATCTTTAGCCGACCAGACATTCGTTTTAAGCTGTGGAAGCGAAGATGCGGTGGCGGCCACCAAGAGTATCATAGAACAGGCGGTGTTCTACCGCTCGCTTATCGGCAAAATCCAGGGCAAAAACGCCGCTCTCGATGCCATTAGCAATGCTTACGAAGATGCGCTCACACAGCCGATAGATGCCCGGATAACAAAGCAGGTCGCCAAAGCCGGTATGATTTACTTTGCCGGCAGAAACGACGGGGTGGCCGAGGAGCTTACGCTGAAGGTAAATGAGATTACGCACAAAAGAAGCGACTTTCTTGAAGGAACATACCTGCTTCACGGCGTTGAAGAGGTTATCCAGCCGGGCGATGCGGTGATACTGGTTGACCCGTACAAATCGGAGCTGAAGCTGGTCAAAAAACTCATAGCCGACGGCGTAGGCGCCAACGTATTTGCAATAGCAGCGGAGGAAACGATATTCCCGACTATCAGGGTCAAAGACGCCGGCGAGCTGACGGGCTATGCGTACTTAGCCGCCGGCTGGAATCTGCTCGTGGATGTCGGCATCGGCTTAGGTATAAACATAGACAAACCCGAACGAGGTCGTAAAATCGGAGCCGCGTTTACGGAACAATAATCACCTCGATAAGAAAAGGAAAATGAAAATGAGACGGCGGGAGTTTTTGAAGTTGGCCGGCGGCGCCTGCGGGACGGCAATGTTGGGCGTAAGGCCGGGCTTCGGCGCACAGCGGCTCGGCGGAACTCGAAAGGCAGCACTTATGGACAAAGATAAACTTGCGTACCGCAATCAGAACCGGTCAACGGTTGTCTGTCGTGATGGAATCGTGTGCACGAGTCAGCCGTTAGCGAGTATGGCGGGAATCGATATTCTAAAGGCCGGCGGAAATGCGATAGACGCAGCCGTCTGCGCAAACGCGGTGCTGGGCGTTGTCGAGCCGATGAGCTGCGGGCCGGGCGGCGATTTGTTCGCGATTGCCTGGATTGAAAAAGACAACAAACTCTACGGTCTGAATGCCAGCGGCAGGTCGCCTTATGACTGGAGTCTGGCCGATGCGAAGGCAATGGGTCTTGAACAGATTCCGCTATACAGTCCGCTTTCCTGGTCTGTGCCGGGCTGTGTCAGCGGCTGGGGAGCATTGCTCGACAGGTTCGGTAAATCGGGTATCGCGAAAGTGCTGGAGCCGGCGATACATTATGCCCGCGACGGTTTCGGCCTGTCGCCGGTGATTGCATGGGAAGCGATTGACGGAGAGAAGTATCCGAGTTTGGCGAAGACGTTTATGCCGGGCGGGAAGAGAATTGCGTATGGGGACATCTTCACGAACCGCGATATTGCGGATTTGTTCGATACTATTGCGCGCGGCGGATGGAAGACGTTCTATCAGGACGAGATTGCCGAACGGATAGTGAAGTTTTCGGCCGAGCAGGGCGGGCGGTTTTCGATGCGGGATTTTGCCGGGCATAAGGTGAGCTGGGTCGAGCCGGCAAGCTCGAACTATCGCGGGTACGATGTGTGGGAGCTGCCGCCGAACGGCCAGGGCATCGCAGCCCTGCAGATACTGAATTTGTTGGAGCATTTTGATATCGCGGGTTTAGGGGCGAATTCAGCCGAGCAGCTTCACCTGTTTATCGAGGCGAAGAAATTGGCCTTCGAGGACCGCGCCGTCTATTACGCAGATATGGATTTTGCCGATGTGCCGGTGAAACGGCTCATCTCGAAGGAGTATGCAGCCGAGCGGGTAAAGCTGATTGACCCGAAACGGGCGGCTAAGCAGGTCAGGGCCGGTAGGATTACCGGGCCGTCGGATACGGTATATCTGACGACGGCAGACAAGAACGGCAATATGGTTTCGCTGATACAGAGTATCTATTACCCCTGGGGTTCGCATTACGTGCCGACGGGTCTGGGCTTTGCGCTGCAGAACCGCGGGCAGTTGTTCTCGCTGAACCCGAATGACGTCAATAAACTTGAGCCGCACAAACGGCCGTTCCATACGATTATACCGGGGTTCGTGACTAAAGCCGGCGAGCCGGTGTTTTCGTTCGGCGTGATGGGCGGTTCCTTTCAGCCGCAGGGACACGCACAGATTCTGATGAACATAATCGATTTCGGGATGTCAATCCAGCAGGCGGGCGAGCAGCCCAGGGTTATGCACAACGAGAGCTCGACGCCGACGGGATTGAAAATGACCGCCGGCGGAAGCGTGTCCCTGGAACGCCGGATAAGCGACGAGGTACGAGGCAAGCTGATTGCGATGGGCCACAAGGTCCGGCCAGGCGTCGGCGTCTTCGGCGGCTACCAGGGAATATGGCGAAAGGAAAATCCCAGGCGCTATTTCGGCGGCAGCGACCCGCGAAAAGACGGCTGTGCAATCGGATATTGAGGGTTATTTATTTGTCGCCGCAGTCCCTCTGCCGGCTGCATAAACACGGTTGACAGGCCAATAGTAAAACAGACATAAAAATCGCTCTTGCCTTTGGCGACAATTCACACGATAATATGCGAAACAGGAACCCTTCAATCTTTGGAGTTTCATTCGTTCGCTTAAAGGAAGGAATGGTATGACCGGCAAGGAATTCATTAACCGGATGGCAAACGGAAAATCCGACATTATCCAGATTCTTCTGGGCATTCTTTCCAAAACCAACTCGCGGTACTGCCTGATTGGAGGACTTGCCGTAAACGCTTACGTTGAGCCGGTCGTGAGCTTAGATTTAGATGTCGTCGCGGCAGCTGAGCATATTGGAGCTATCTGCGAAGCAGCCAAAGAGCACGGGTTAAAGGTCGAGCAATTCGAGCACAGCGTGAACATCACCAGTCCCGACTCCGACCTGCGGATTCAACTTCAGACAGACAGGCGGTACCAGAGCTTCGTTTCGAATGCGGATAACAGAAATGTGCTGGGTTACACGATGATGGTTGCCCGGCTTGAAGACGTGTTACAGGGCAAGGTTTGGGCGTATATGGATAAGACAAGGCGCAAGAGCAAACGTCAAAAGGATTTAGCCGACATCTTTCGCATCATCGAGAAGTTCGGCCAGCTTGAAGCGTCATTGCCGCAAAGCATCCGAGAAGAATTGAACAGATTGTAATCAAGAAATCAACGCCGTTATGGTAAAGTCCCGGTGAGGAACAAGGCGTCTTACGTAAAACCATATAATTCGAGGTAACAACAATGCCGAGGAACACAAAGACGCTACCTGAAGATGCAACACCGAAGCTAGTCAAAGAGTACCACCAGAAGTTTGTAAATAATGAACGGTTCGCCTTGAGCGAACGTGTGGTTAAGACTGTATTTGCCCAATACCCTGGTAACACATCCTTTGACAACATTATGATCAAAGCTTGCGTGCTCAATACTATGTATAGTACCAGGATAAATGCTATCGACGCAGTTGCGCGAAGGATTCTTTCCCTCAAAATAGACTGTCGTATAAGTTCAGCAGACAAAACGTTAGTTAATGAAATCGCGCAGGTGCAGGTAAATGAAAGAACGCTTCGCAATTTTTACTCTTTTGCTTCTAAGTATTGTCACTTCCACAACCCTGCATACCCAATTTATGACTCGTTTGTTGAAGATATGCTTGTTCACTACCAAATAAAAGACCCGTTCATGGTTCTGGGGCAAGGGATGGAACCAAAAACCAAGGCGCATATTTGTAAACATCTTGATGACTATGGTCAGTTCAGCCAGGCGATGGAATCTTTCAAGTGCAAATATGATCTTCAGAATTGTTCAACTGAAGAGATAGACCATTTCCTTTGGGGATATGGGCGCGAACTATATCCCAAAAGTTACGGCTAACCTTTCTGTTCCTTCGTCAACGCTTCATTCATCGACCCGCTTCGGAAGCCCTGCAAATCCACGGTAACATATTTGAAGCCGAGGGCCCTGAATTTTTCACTGCTTCTTTCACAGAACGGATTATCAGGGTGGAGTTTTCCGGCGTAGGACAAGAATTCTTTAGAAAATGGCATTTTTTCAAAAAAAACCGAACATTTTTCTTGACGGGTAGTATCATTAGTGATACTATTTAAGTATGGCAGGCATCGATGATATTTTAAGGAAGATGCAGAGCAATCCGAAAGGGATACGCTTCAAAGACCTGTGCCGTGTATGTGACCATTATTTCGGAACCGCCCGGCAAGGCGGCACAAGTCACAGGATTTATAGGATGTCATGGCAAGGCGACCCACGCGTCAACATCCAGAATGATAAAGGCAGAGCCAGGGCGTATCAGGTAAAACAGGTACTCAAAGCCGTCGAGAGGTTGAAAAATGAAGAAACAAAAAAACATTGACCATTATACGTATCGTGTGATTTGGTCCGAAGAGGACAACCAATATATTGGGCTGTGTGCGGAGTTCCCGAGCTTAAGCTGGCTTGCTCCCAATCCGGAGCAGGCACTGAGAGGAATTCGCAGAGTCGTTTCCAACGTTGTGAAGGATATGAAGTCCGGCGGTGAATCCATCCCGGTGCCGCTTTCCGAGAGAAGGTACAGCGGCAAGTTTATGGTTAGAGTGCCACCGGAACTGCATCGTCGGCTCGCCACTGAGGCAACAGAGGAAAAGATAAGTCTAAACCGCTTAGTCAACTCCAAACTATCTTCATAAAGTAAGTATCGGCAAGGCAGGATACTCGCAGTCTGTGGCGACGGCCGCAGCCAAAGGCCGTGGCTAAATACTCTTTTTCTTTTCGGAATCGGACAGGGCCTCGTTCATTGAGCCGGAGCGGAAGCCCTGCAGGTCGATAGTGACATATTTGAAGCCGAGGGATTTTAGCTTATCGACGATTTGTGAGCGGTTTGGCTCTGTCATTATCTTGTTAAAATCCTTGGGGTGGACCTC
>CAYMYK010000083.1:0-12522 GCA_964394625.1 uncultured Pirellulales bacterium | reverse complement strand
AAAAAGAACCCAAATCAACCGAATGGTTCTGGCCCTGCAGAAAATACAAACTCGAACAACCTCTTTCTCAAGGTTCTTGATATGTCTCGCTTGTCACAGTGCCGAAACGGAGAAATGACAATATGACCGACGTCCCCTTACGAGTTACCGAGCTTGTCGAAACGTTCGATAGGAATATCGATACATATTTCGTGGATTAAGTTCTTTGTCTTTTCTTTCTAGAGGTCTTTGGCACACTTTTTCTCCGTCAACCTGAAAAACTGCTAAACGTACCCAATAATTCTCTATTATTGAAGCGATAATAATTCCTCTCCTCGTTTTTCATAACACTTCCTGCAAAACTTCCTGAGTTTAATACCAGGCGCATTGACCCTTCCGATGCTTTCAGGATAGTATATTTCACCTTTATTAATTTCTTGATTGCAGCTTTCACAAACGTGTGGAATCCGTGCTTTTGTCGCCTTCAGAAATTTTAACGCGTCGTACTTACTCATACCATCTCTCGTGCAAAGAACCATGGGCATTCTCAATTAACTGGAGTTGACGTTTCAGAAACCAAAAGCTAAAGCATCTATCATATACTTACTCTTCTCACGACCAACTTCTTGGTATATTTCTAGAAGTTCTTCATATGTTGTCGAGCAACCCACGATTTCCCAAAATTCATGGCCTATTACTACACTTTGATCGAAGGGCATGTAGTTCAACGCATAAGACCATTTGTAATCAGCACGACTCGGACCATAGGGATTATACGCCATCGCAAAATACGCATTAACCTGTGGCCGCCTTTTCTTTGTTAACAGATGAAACCTAAGAAGTCGCTGGGTAACTTCAAGACATTGCCCCTTATTTGGTTTTGGTGATTTCATCTCAAAAAAGTATTGGGTTCCATCTTTCGCTTGGATATATAAGTCTGCGGTTGATGAAACATTAATAACATTCTCACCCTCTCCCATTTGTAGCACTTCCTCGACCATTTCTTCAAGCGTAGGCTTGGCAGGACCTCCCGACACGGCATGCTCAAATCGGCGTACTTGTCGTTCTGTTTCGTTGATAGCGCTTTGGCTGACCTGGCCATTAAGTGTATAGGCACGCTGAGCAAGAGCATGATGATCCAGTGCAATGAGTCGCGCACACTCTTCAAAGGTTGTTCCAACGCTCGTGCTAAATCCGCGTTCGAACTCGTTAATTCTCATAAGCTCCTGTGGAATAATTGCAGCATGAAATGGCTTTAGCTGTCCTCTCGAAGATTTCTTGTTGAGGTATTCACGTGTGGCCTTTAACTCAGGGATTCTACGCTCTCTGTATTCTCTAACGATGTTTTCAACAAAGACCTCTATGTATGCCTTAAGGGTAGACCGGGTAGTTGGACTGATTGCAGACATAAATCATCCATTCCTCTCAGGGCTTTCGCCAGATAAATATTGATTCAAAAAAACTATTAGCGCGCCTCCCCGTGCGGCGATTGACATGTCTCTTAACCACGTCCTCGACCTCCACACCAATGCGGTTCGCTATTTCAACATAGAGATTAGATCTGTCATGTGCCACTACTATTAGGCGGCCCCCTGTCTTCATGGCTGCTAGCGACCTGCCAAATACTAGGGCAATGTCCTGTATGTACTGCTGCTTGGCCTCCGCACTTCTGCCTTTGGAGGCTGGACCAATCTCTTTATGACAATTATTCTCCAGTCCCAAGAGGTGATAACTATAGGCATGTTGATCGTGATAGTCAATCAGCCCGACATACGGTGGACTAGTGATGACTCCATCTATACGTGGAATGCCAACTTTGCGACTGTCTCCGTGGCGAAGCTCCACAGAGGCATCTGTGCGCACACGAGAGAACTCTTCGATACGCGTTAGCGTGTCTAGACTATACCGACGCAAGAATTTAAAAGATTCCTCGACTGGCGCACAAATCCTTGAGTGCTTATAACACCAATATGGTTCTCTTTGTGGGCGCTTTGGAAAGTCAAGGTCAAAGTGTGTAGTAAGACGGGCCGAGCGAGCTGAACGCGACAATATCACTTTCAAGAGATCTCGATAGTTATACTCGCCGCTATCGATGAAGTAGCGATACGTTAATAGTTCACGCAGAGCTCGCGGCGCAAACCACTCTTTGAGATACTCATTATTGGTGGGACACGATGGACCATCGACAGTACTAGCTGAATCCTCAAGAAAAAAACTTCCCTGTCTCTTATCTATCTGCGTCGCGAGGCGCACCTTCTTGAGTATATCTAAAACTTCGTAGCGTGTTCTATCGAGTTCATACTTGGCTGTTTTGACCCGCGAGAGAAGAATATTGAACGCTGATATGTCATAACCTATTGAGTTTATTCCAAGCTCATTAGCCTGTACACAGGTCGTACCCGAACCAACAAAAGGATCAAGGACAGTATGTCCCGGACTAAAATACTTCCTCAGGAATATCTCCACTAATTGGGGGATAAACTTTCCAAGATACGGATGTAGTCGATGAACATGTTTTGTTCTTTCTCTTTCACGCAAATCTTGTTCGCGCCAGTTGAGATTCAGTTTCATAAGCGGCGTGTCGTGTGTGACTTCACTAGCATTCGTATGAACCGCATCTGTCCGATATGCAAGGACACGTCTTTCCTCACACGTTGGCCTGTCCGTTTGGCGTGTCTTTATTAATGGCTGTTCCTCGTTTCGTTGTCTGTGATTATTGTCGGGGATGACTTCGTATTTTCTCTCGCTAACGCGGTTAATCCTTACCATGTCATCTGTCTTAAGCTTGTGATAGCGCAAAAACTCCTTGACCCAAGACCTCCTGCGAAAAATCCAGCGAGGTTTGCCCATTTTCTTGTCTGCAGGAATGTCCGTTTTGATTGGGTTTAGAAGCCCGACAGCATTTATTGTAATCTGATTTCCAAGCCGCTTTTTAGTACATCCACCAAAGACGTCTTTGGGAAAGAATTCAAAACCACAAGACCGGATGTTTAGCTTATTGTTCTTTATGGCTCCTGCAGTTAGCTTAATTACTCTTGATTCCATTCTACAGAATACTCCTGTTAATCTTAATCAGGCAAAACTACAAAACTAAGGGACAGTCAACCGTTTTTTGTTCCCGATTTTAACTTCTTCACATCTTTTTTCACTCTTTCTTGGTAGCAAGTTTCAATATCATCGCCCTTTGCCGCCAACGATAATATAAATCCTCACAACAAACCTGTCAACCCCTCTCCTGAGCAAAAGTCGAAGGATTCAAATTTTCATCCCCTCACAGAACACCTCCCCTGATGCCCTGCTATCCTTTGTTGCTCTGCTCCCCTGAAAACCTGAAACCTTCCTCCCCTGCTCACCTTTCACCCTTTTAATCTTCGTGTCTATTCGCCTGCCCCCAAGGTGAGCTTGCCCCCAAGGGGCTTACATTGAATAGCAAACGGGGTGAAAACCTGTCCTGAGCTTGTCGAACGGATCCGTGGTTCCCAATCTAATTCGCGCCAATTCGTGGTGGCCATCTCACCTCATCGCCAAAGAACTAACCGCTCGTACGCAAAACCCTTCTCACCAAAGCCAAAACCAAATTGAATCTTTTTATAATTCGTGTCTATTCGTGAAAATTCGTGGCTCCCTTTTGCCCTTTTAACCTTGGCGTCTTCGTGGTAAAATCTCTGCGTACTCTATGTCCGGAGCTTGCCCCCAAGGGGTGGCTATAATCTATCCTTAATCCGTGTTAATCGGTGTTAATCAGTGTCTAATTTCTTGATACCTTTGTGCCTTTGTGTCTTCGTATTAAAATTTCTGCGTTCGCCGCCATTAACCGTTGACATTCCGCAGCGGAACTCGTATAGTGCTGAGCTTTATTGTCCGGACGGGATGTTTTGCTGGTCCTTTCCTGACGGCTGCTTAACATAAGCCGAAACTTTTTTTTGATAATGCAGTTTTTGCACAGTAAGGAGACATTTTCAAATGGCAGAGAAACGGGTCTATTTCTTCGGGGGCGGCAAGGCCGAAGGCAATGCGAAAATGAAGGAAATTTTAGGCGGCAAGGGCGCCAACCTTGCCGAGATGACCAACCTTGGCATCCCCGTTCCGCCGGGCTTTACTATCTCAGCCGAGGTCTGCGACCAATACTATAACAACCGCGGAAAATGGCCTGCGGGCCTGGATGCCGAAGTCGCCAAAAACGTCGCCCGGCTCGAAAAGGCAATGAACGCAAAGTTCGGCGACCCGAAAAAGCCCCTGCTCGTCAGCGTCCGAAGCGGGGCCGCTGTCTCTATGCCCGGTATGATGGATACCGTCCTCAACCTAGGCCTTAACGACACCGTCATCGAGGGCATCATAAACAAAACCAAAAACCCCAGATTCGCCTGGGACATCTACCGCAGGTTTATCGATATGTTCGGCGACGTCGTTATGGGCTGCGACCACCAGTATTTCGAGCAGGTGATTCACGCCGCGAAGCAAAAGGCCGCCGTCCGCCTCGACAACCAGTTGACCGCCGAACAGCTCGAACAGGTGGTGCAAAAGTACAAGGCCGTCTATAAAAAGCACGTCGGAAAGCTCTTCCCCCAGGACGCGGCAGAGCAGTTACACCTCGCGATAAACGCCGTCATCGGCTCCTGGATGATTGACCGCGCCGTTACGTATCGCCGCCTGAACAACATCACCGGCCTGCTCGGCACCGCCGTCAACGTCCAGACGATGGTCTTCGGAAATATGGGCGAGGACTGCGGCACCGGCGTCTGCTTTACACGAAACCCGAGCAACGGAAAAAAAGAATTCTACGGCGAGTTCCTGATGAACGCCCAGGGCGAAGATGTCGTCGCCGGAATCAGAACGCCCATCGAGCTTAAAAAGCTCTCGAAGGTAATGCCCGCCGCCTACAAAAAGCTTACCCGCCTGATGACCCGCCTGGAAAAACACTATAAAGATATACAGGATATGGAGTTTACAATTCAGGAATCCCGGCTGTATATCCTGCAGACCAGAACGGGCAAAAGGACCGCCGCCTCGGCCGTCAAAATCGCCGTCGATATGGTCAACGAACGGCTTATCTCTCGCAAAGAGGCCGTCAACAGGGTAACGCCCGAGCAGCTCGACCGCCTGCTTCACCCGCACTTTGACCCGAAGGCCAAACGGGATACTTTCGCCAGGGGACTTCCCGCTTCGCCCGGTGCAGCGGTCGGCCAGGTCGTCTTCGACGCCGCTGCCGCCGAGAAGTGGCGCGATAAAGGCAAAAAGGTCATCCTCGTCCGAATCGAGACCAGCCCCGAAGACATAGGCGGTATGGACGCCGCCGAAGGTATCCTTACCGCTCGAGGCGGTATGACAAGCCACGCCGCCGTAGTCGCCCGCGGTATGGGCAAATGCTGCGTCGCCGGCGTCGGAGAGCTGAATATCAACTACAAAACCGCACGGATGACCGTCGGCAGCAGAACTATCAAACAGGGCGACTGGCTCAGCTTAGACGGTACAAGCGGCGAAGTGATGAAAGGCCGGCTCGCTACGGTCGCCCCAACCCTCAGCGGGGATTTCGGCCGGTTTATGAAAATTTGCGATTCGGTCCGAAAGCTGGGCGTTCGCACAAACGCCGACACGCCAGAAGACGCCAAACGCGCAAGGGACTTCGGCGCCGAGGGCATCGGCCTGTGCAGAACCGAGCATATGTTCTTCGAGGGAGAGCGAATTTGGCCCGTCCGACAGATGATTCTCGCCGCCGACGATTATGCGAAAATGCTCGCCGAGACCGACGCAGCCAAAAATAAAAAGCAAAAGGCCGAAATCGCAAAAAACTACGCCACCGCAAAACGCCAGTTCGAGAGCGCACTCAAAAAACTCCTGCCATATCAGCGAAGCGACTTCGAGGGTATCTTCAAGGCGATGGCCGGCCTGCCCGTAACCATTCGCCTGCTCGACCCGCCCCTGCACGAGTTCCTACCGCAGGATACCGCAAACCAGGCCGAAATGGCCCGCCGGCTCAAGGTAAAGCCCGCCGTGGTAAAGGCAAAGGTCGCCCAGCTTCACGAAACCAATCCGATGTTAGGCCACAGGGGCTGCCGGCTGGCGATAACTTACCCGGCCATTTACAGGATGCAGACCCGCGCCATCATCGAGGCGGCGCTGAAGGTGAAAAAGGCGGGCAAGAAGGTGCTGCCGGAGATTATGATTCCGCTCGTTGGGACGATCGCCGAGCTGAAAGACGTCAAGAACGAAATCGTCGATGAAATCAACACCGTCTTCAGGCAGCGCAAAACCCGGCTCGATTATATGATAGGCACGATGATTGAGGTCCCGCGTGCGGCCCTGACCGCCGACGAGATTGCAAAAGAGGCCGAGTTCTTCAGCTTCGGCACCAACGACCTTACGCAGATGACGATGGGATTCTCACGCGACGACGCCGGCAAGTTCCTTGGCGAATACGTCAACAAAGGTATCTACGAAAAAGACCCGTTTCAGTCGCTCGATGAAACCGGCGTCGGCAAACTCGTCGAGATGGGCACTAAGTTAGGCCGAAGCACGAGAAAGAACCTCAAGGTCGGCATCTGCGGCGAGCACGGCGGCGAGCCGGCCAGCATCGATTTCTGCCACCGCGTCGGCATGAATTACGTCTCCTGCTCGCCGTTCAGGGTTCCAATCGCCCGCTTAGCCGCCGCCCAGGCCGCCGTCCGTGCCTTATAGGCACGTAGCCAGCGGTTAATTGGTTAATTGACGATTGAGGTGTCCCGGTTTGAACCGGGACATCTTTTTTTCTTGGCCACCCCGGCGCGCCGGGATTTTCCTTGACTGGATGAAAAATCGCCTGCAAGATAGTAGTAGGCGACGCAGTAGCGATTGAGTTGCCTTAAAGGCAGGGAAGAACATAGGATAAACTGCCGGTGAGACAAAAGAAGGTCATGGGACGGGATAACCAGGGTATTGACGGAGATTCTTTAGTGTCGGTAAGTTCCGGAAGAAAATCTACCGGTACCTTTAGTTTTTCCGAGTAAGCACGCAAAAGGAGAAGAAGATGTCGACCAGGACAAAGCGGAAAATGCTTTTCATAATTATCTCGGCACTTGCGGGACTTATGACTCCCAAGACAAGTGCCATGAAATTGACTCTATCCGATGAAGGCTTAATGGCGCTTGACGAATACTCAAGGCATGTTTCCGGGTTGAAGGCAACAATACTGGAGAGAAGAGACATTGACGGACCAGGAGTGGAATTCGACATCTATTTTCCCAGCAACAAAAGTCCCGGCCATTCGATCTATTACTTTTTTTCAAAAGATAAACTCAAAGAGATGCTTCAGGATATTGACGTCGCCTCTTATGATGCTTTCGAGTTGAAGTTCACTCTAATTTCTGTTGACGGCAGTGATTCTCCGGACAGTGGAGGAACCCTGATTGTAGGAGCCCATATAGGTGGCGCTTACCGGCCCGAGGCCATATCATTGAGTGAGAGTAAGCTGATAGATGCTGTCTCGACGACCAGAATTGATCCGGATGTCCGTATTTCCAGGGTCGGCTTTACCGCTCATATGCTTACATCCCGGGGCTGGGACCCAAATGGAACAACCGTTACACTTCTTATAGAGCCTTGTCCTGATGACATCGTTATACCACAGGGCAAAGAGGATCGAAGGGCAAAGCCGGAGGGTAAAGTTATTTATGTCGATTCCAGTGCCTCTGGCGCAAACAACGGCTCAAGTTGGATTGACGCGTTCAAATATCTGCAGGATGGGCTTGCTCAAGCCTCTGAGAGCGATGAGATATGGGTGGCCGAGGGGGTATATAAGCCGGACCAGGGCCAAGACAAGAAGAAAGGTGATAGAACCGCTTCACTCGTGCTCAAGAAGGGGGCTGCGGTCTACGGCGGTTTCCCTTCCGGTGGAGGAGCTTGGGAGGAAATTGACCCACGAGTTTATATAACAACTCTCAGCGGCGACTTGCTCGGTAACGACACAAAAGACATCGTACCTGCAAAGCTGCTCGGCGATGCAACGCGAGGCGACAATAGCTATCATGTGGTTTCGGGCAGCGGAACCGATTCTTATACTCTATTGGCCGGCTGCGTAATAACCGGGGGCAATGCGACAGGGGCTCCTCAAAGCAGCTACGATAAAGGTGGAGGCCTCTATTGCAGATCAGCAAATCTGACTCTGTCGAATTGTATTTTTGAGGGCAACTCAGGGATGTTTGGTGGAGGCATGTACAGTCTAATGGGTAACCCATCGCTGATAAATTGCACATTCCTGCTGAATTACGCCCATGACAGTGGCGGAGCAATGAACAATGCAAGAAGCAGCCCTGTTTTGTACAATTGCGTATTCGGCTCGAATCTCGCAAAAGAAAAAGGTGGAGGCGTGTACAACGGACACAACAGCCCAATAAATATCAACTGCACCTTCAGTGGGAACGCGGCGTATGCCGGAGGAGGTATATACTGCGATAAGAGCAATCCGGTTATCACCAATTGCATCCTCTGGGGCAATACCAGCCGGTATGGGGAGCTTGAGCCATCTCAAATATATGCTGTAGAAGCAGATATATACTACTCGTGTATTCAGGAACTTACTGAAAAGTCAAGCGGGAAGGGAAATATTGGTCTCGACCCGGGTTTTATAAATGCGGCAGAAAACGACTACAATCTCAAAGCCGGTTCACCTTGTATCGACGCCGGTATCAATGATGCATTGCCGCCGGAAATAGACACTGATGTAGACGGAACTCTGAGGCTGAGAGACGGCAACAATGACGGCACAACTACCATAGATATTGGCGCCCAGGAATCTTAGCTGAACATAGGGATAGAAGGAAGTTGGTGGCTGCGGTTGGATGTAACATATCCGGCGATATACCGGATGCAGACGCGGGCGATAATCGAGGCGGCGCTGAAGGTGAAAAAGGCGGGCAAGAAGGTGCTGCCGGAGATTATGATTCCGCTCGTTGGGACGATCGCCGAGCTGAAAGACGTCAAGAACGAAATCGTCGATGAAATCAACACCGTCTTCAGGCAGCGCAAAACCCGGCTCGATTATATGATAGGCACGATGATTGAGGTCCCGCGTGCGGCCCTGACCGCCGACGAGATTGCAAAAGAGGCCGAGTTCTTCAGCTTCGGCACCAACGACCTTACGCAGATGACGATGGGATTCTCACGCGACGACGCCGGCAAGTTCCTTGGCGAATACGTCAACAAAGGTATCTACGAAAAAGACCCGTTTCAGTCGCTCGATGAAACCGGCGTCGGCAAACTCGTCGAGATGGGCACTAAGTTAGGCCGAAGCACGAGAAAGAACCTCAAGGTCGGCATCTGCGGCGAGCACGGCGGCGAGCCGGCCAGCATCGATTTCTGCCACCGCGTCGGTATGAATTACGTCTCCTGCTCGCCGTTCAGGGTCCCAATCGCCCGCCTGGCCGCCGCCCACGCCGCCGTCAGGTAACCGGTCAGATAGGTGGGACGGAGAAGTAGCACGGGCTTCAAGACCTTGCCACAACCCCAAAGCTACCCGTAACTGACCGGTTACGCCGTCAGGAACGCATAAGAATCAGCTCGGCCACGCATAAAGCCCACAATCGGCTGCGCCAAAATTTTACCACGAGCACCATTCTGCGTCTCTGGTATGGAAGTGTAATTTTTTTGCGAATTTTGTTAGATAACTATTGAACAATGGCTTCATATTTGGTATAATACGAACACGTCGGGCCGGTGAGGGCCGGGCTGGATACATCGGCTGCAAGGGCAGCCGGCAGCCGGCATATCGCACGAAAAACCCCCGGCGGGGCCGGAAAAGGGCCGGCATGTCCCACGAATCGGCCCTGGAGAGCATGTTAATACATTTTATACGCCTGCCAGCGGGCCTGGCTTCACGCGGAGGCGGGAGCTAAATGATGATTGTTGATTGTTGTTTTGTATAGGGTAGCAAGAGGAGACGGAGGCAGGGGCAAATCGTTGAGCTTCATCTTAATCTGAATCTGACATTGAGGCTTCCGGGCTGCTTAGAGCGTCCGGGCGTGGCGGCGGCGCTTTTTTGGCGGCGGTTGCGGTATGGTTATCCGTTTCGGCGGTTACGCCTGACTCGGGGTAAATATGCGATAGTTGACCCGGCGGACTACGATATGCTCGCCGTCCACAAATGGTATGCACTAAAATGCGGCCGAACTTTCTACGCCCAGCGCTCCGCAAGGTTGGACCCCAACCAAAGCAAACGATACCGTATCCACATGCACCGCGCAGTTATGTCCTTCTCGAAAGGCCGGATTTCCGGCGTCCCCAACGGCAAATTCGTCGATCACATCAACCATAACGGCCTTGATAACCGCCGAGCAAACCTGAGAATCGTTACCCACAAACAAAACGGCTGGAACAGAAGAAAAACCGCACGCAAATCCACCTCCCGATACAAGGGCGTCTGCTGGTCAAAAAGGGAGCGAATGTGGCACGTCCAAATCAAAAAAAATGGTAAGCAGATAACAATCGGCTATTTCCTCGATGAGAAGGCCGCCGCAAGGGCCTATGACGCCAAGGCCGACGAGCTGTTCGGTCAATATGCCGCCCTGAATTTCCCGCAGGCCCGAAAACCGAACCGCTATAGTGCTCCCGGTTGAAATTTCCCGTTCGTTCGCGGGTAACTAACTTTAGAACAACAACTTAAAATCTCACTCGCGGGAATTTATTACCCTTCAAGGGTATGAAAACGCTCGTCAATGCTTGACTTCACATCGCATTCGCCTGATAATAACCAAATCATAAATCGACAATCGAAAATCGAAAATTGAAAATCTTTCCGGTGAGAGTAGCTCAGTTGGATAGAGCACCGGGTTGTGGTCCCGGGGGTCGCGGGTTCGAATCCCGTCTCTCACCCTTAACCCCGCCTCACCGCCGGAACTTCTTTTAGACACAGACGCCGTCCTGAGCGAAGTCGAAGGATTAACTTATGTTTAATGTTCACACAGATTTATACTTTATTCGTGGCCATTCGTGCAGATTCGTGGCTAATACAAATGCCTATTGTATCGGTAATGCCGTTATGGGGCATCCCGTGGATATAAACTCTGGAGAGAATCCGACATTCACCTAACATGTCATCCCCGCGAAAGCGGGGACAATCATCAATAATCGATAATCAATTGAAACACCCTCCTCCGAAGCCTGTTCTGAGCCTGCCGAACGGGCCAGATTCTAAGAAATTGCATCTTTGGCGTAAATTTGTATAATCTGCAAAGAGAAGATAGAGTTGTTTTAAGGAGTGCAATTGTCGAAGGGTAAAAGTAAGTAAAAATCATTAAAAGGATTTGATATGCCTAACCGTGATGAACATAAGGTGATTGGAACTGCAACGGGAGCTATTGTGGCAGTTGGATATGGATATTATGCAGAGCAGGATTTTGTCAAAGCATGGCAGTATGCTCTTGGCGGTGGTTTGGGAGGTTATATGACAGCAAGACTAGCGGATATTCTTGAGCCCTCCAAAATACTTGGCCCAAAGCACAGGAGTATTTTTCATGGGATAGCGTTAAATGGCGGATTAGCTGCTGCGGCATATAAGCCGGGTAACGAATGGCTGCTAACATTGGTTGATAAAGCTAATGAGTGTGACAGCAGGCAAGAGCCCTTGAAGGCTTTTATGTTCAGGGTATTAGTAGGCCTAATTATCGGAGGAGTTGGCGGTCATGCATCCCACTTATTAGCTGATTTAACAACCTCCGAAGGGCTGCCAGTATTGGGCTGATTTTAAGTCATTTGAAAAATGGCCTTAGTGAAACAATTCTAATCTGTGTCTAATAACTCAAAACTCAAAGCTATTTTGCCCTGTGTTTCCTTTGTAAAACTAAACCACCGAAGCCGAGAAGTAAGAGTGTGGCGGGTTCGGGGATGTAAGTCATGCTGGTAGGACTACCCAACTCAGTAAGTATCCGAGTGTAACTCCAATCAGTTGGGTCGATTTGCCAAAGCCCATTTGAGCCTGACACGCCCCCGTAAAGGTATCCATCGCCGCTATTGTAAGCCAACGCCGTAGGAAGACTCAACTCCGTAAGTATGCGAGTGTAGCTCCAATCACTTGTATCGATTTGCCAAAGCCCGTTTGAGCCTGATAGTCCGCTGTACAGGTATCCATCGATATTATTGTAAGTCAATGCCGTAGGAAGGCTCAACTCCGTAAGTATGCGAGTGTAGCTCCAACCACTTGGATCGATTTGCCAAAGCCCATTTGAGCCTGATAGTCCGCCGTACAGGTATCCATCGCTGCTATTGTAAGCCAACGCAAGAGGAGTACTCAACTCATCAGTGAGTATGCGAGTGTAACTCCAATCAACTGGGTTGATTTGCCAGATGCCGTTTGAACCTGAGACACCTCCATAAAGATAGCCACCATATGATATCTTACAAAGTAACAATGTAGCTATAAATGAAAGGATCATCACCACAAGAGTTGATTGCCTTCTCATGTTCTTTCTCCTCCTCAAAAAATTGTTAATGTTAATATTCTGCGGCGCATATGCTATGATGGCACCGCTACATCGTGCTAACTCAAAGCCCGCCAGAGCTAAAATTTATTTTTTT
>CAYMYK010000082.1:0-12553 GCA_964394625.1 uncultured Pirellulales bacterium | reverse complement strand
CAAGCTCCTTTTCCGCCAACTGCTCGTCTATCTTCCTGAGTATCTCATCGGCCCCAATCTTGCCCGCTTCATCGGCGTAACGCAACCGGAAATTTTCATAATAGCTCTTCGCACTTATCAAGCTCGACGCATCGTATCTCGGCCCCTTATACCCCGCATATTTCGCCCTCGCCATCCCCAACAGCGACTCCCTGCCCAGTTCCCCGACAGGCCATTGGCTTGATATCTCCGACCACTTCAAATACGCCTCGTCCCACTTGCCCCGCCGCTCGTAACACCTCACCACCGCCACCGCCGCCCGCTGTGCAATCTCCGCCTTGCCCGCACGCTCGCTTATCTTCTCCATTATCCTCACACCCTCCGCATACCCGCGAATCTTGAATATCTTCAGCACTCGCCTCTTGCGCCCCGCCAAAAAATCCGTCCCTATCTCGAACAACCTCTCAATCGCCGCATCCCTCAGCCCGCTCGCCGGGTAATCATCCAACAGCTTATCATACCGCTTCGCCGCCTTCGTCAGCTTGCCCTTACACAGCAAAAGCTCCGCCTCCATATACCCGTCAAAATCCTCCCCCGCAATTGCAGGCCAGTCCTTCTTCAACTGCTCCGCCGCCCCTTTAGCCGCCTTCGCATTCCCCTCATTCACAAACCGCTTCACCTCCGCCACACGCAATAGATACTGCTCCTCCTCGCTCTGCCCAACCTGCTCCAGCTCCCCCCCTTCACCCAACCGATACACCTCCGCCCCGATGGCTGCCGAGCCGGCCAACACCAAACCCGCCAACACTATCCCCACGTACCGCATTTTGCCCTCAATTTTCAATTCTTCTGCCCCATCTCCCTATTCAATAATCAATTATCATTCATCAATTATCAATATGCAATCCCCCCCATTATAACCGCACCACCATCCACCTGCAACAAATGTTTAAACCCTCGAAGCTTGCCCGCCGCTCTGTTTGACGGGCTTGCCCGGAGGGCTGTGAGGCACAGGGTCAGTAGGGAGATGTTGGAGAGGTGTTTGAGTAGGGAGTAGGGAAGATTCAACCATGCTTTGCCAAGAACTGAGCCAGTAGGAGCGTGCGTTGCGTCAAACTGATCCGGCTGATTGATTCATATGGGGTATAGACATTGTATCCAATCGGTCCGACCCCACAAATTACCGGCACGGTCTTATCGACAAGCCCTGCGGTCGAAGGCCATGCGGATGACTGTTTATCCAAAGGAATGTCCCACATACCGGCAACATCCGCCAGTTTCGCATATAGTTTGTTGTTTATGCTCCTCTTCGGAAGCGGAGGACGTTCAGAAAGAAGCTCTATATCACAGGTGAATTTCCCACCTGTGAGCTGTCGTTTCATCTCAGCATATACCTGGTCAGCACAACGTGTTGAGGAATAGGTCATGAGGATTTTTGCATTTATTCTGTGTGGAAGTTTCATTGGAAAGCCCAACGTTTGCAATGAAATTGTGGCCAGTGAGAATCTATTGCGAGTCACGGTGCTCTGAGAAACCTTATCGAGATTACCACAAATCCATCCAAGCAATTCGGGAAAGCTGCCCCTGCGGTCCAGGCGTCGAGGCTTTCCTTCAACTGTCAACCTATACACCCTTTCGCCTCTTCGGTCATTTACTATGCTGGCCTCGGGATTGCCGGGGCGGAGCACCAGGACTTGGGCGCATTTTGACGTGACAGACTTAATAAGCTCCTTGCTGTGCTGACAGTTCAACCCCTCATCAGAATACAGCAAAACTCCGATCTTCTTCGTATGCAGCCGGCGGATATGGTGAATGGCGGATAAAGCGAATAAAGCCGCAATCAAAGGCCCGCGCGAGCAAGCAACACCTTCGCCATAGATGCGTTCCGGCTCCCTTCGAAAACTCTGAACGGGAACGTTATCTTCCAATGGAACATCCATTTGAATTATGAGCAGAGTACCGTTTTCGAGGCCTGCCTTTGTTTCCAGAGTACATACGTATCGAGAATCAGACAAATCTGCCCTTTCGGCCATCTTCAGGTTCGCAAAGGCCTTTTTGGCTGCCAGGAAGGCTTGACGTACCCCCATCGTATCTGAAGTCCGGCTTGAGGCGGAAACCCACCGCTTCAGGCGGTTCTTGATACGGTCTCTGCGTTGCGTCAGATATGAGAAAATCTGCTCTTCTGCGGCGGCCTTCGCAGGGGCGAGAACAGGCGGATTGGGCGTTCCAAAGTAACGGGCACTGGCCACCTCTACGAGCCGATTGATAAGTTGGTCGAAATCCAAACCCGCTTGCTCGGCCGCTCTTACATATGAGCTTCTCAGGCCAAGGCTTGGCAAGCTGTTCAATTCCAGAACATGAATATTGCCATTCTTGTCCAGACGCATATCTACCCTGGCACAATCGCTGCATTGAAGTGCCTTGAATGTTCGAAGTGCAAGCTTCTGGGCTTCTTGAGCAAGGCCCTTCTTCAGTTTGGCCGGGCAGACTGCCTTGACTTCCCGCCCTGATTCCCCTTGCTTGTCTTCCGCGGTGTAAATAGAGGGACCTTTTCTGGGAAAGACTATCTCAACAGGCTCAAAAGCCTCGCATGGACTGTTTCCCAAGAGTCCGACGTTGATTTCTTTGCCTTCAACGTACTCCTCGACCAAAACCGCTTGGTTGAACTCATCAAATATCTTGCTTGCGGCTCGGCGAAGTTCTTCTTCATTGCTCACAAGAGTCAGACCAAATGATACGGCTTCATTCTTTGGCTTGACTATGAGAGGGAACCTCAACCGGGGAGCTTCGAAATTCTTGCCCTCCAGCACGCCAAACGTGGGGGTCGGTATATTGTGCTGGCAGAACAGCATCTTACTGACTACTTTGTCAAGGGCAAGAGAATGAGACAATGGTCCTGAACCAACATAGGGAATGCCCACCATCTCGAGTATGGAAGGAACATGAGTGTATCGAGCTTGCCCCTGTATTCCATAACTCAAATTGAAAACCATTCCAGGCCGCTCACCCTTAAGGACGCGGGGCATGAAGTCCTCTAATTTCGAAATAAGGTCCTTGTCTCCCTCTTGCGCCTCTACAATATGGCCAGTTCCTCTCAAGGCTTGCACGATTTTCCCGATAATCTCACGACCGTACCTCTCCCTGCTAGGAACGCCAAAAAGGTTGATCACCCTTCTGCTTTCACGATTATAAACTACACATACTTTCATGATAAATCCAAAGTCTAATCTAATTGATCATCACCATCAACAGTAAATCGTTCATCTTGAGGACCTTTGATGGAAATCCGGGGACACTGGAAATCCGGGGACACCATACTTATTCCTGCTTCCTCTAGAAAACTAAGGACACAGTCACCTGTTTTTCTTCTCAATTCTAATTCGTTCATCGATTTCAAACACCCTTCATCGACTATATCCCCCCTTGTCGCGGCGTAGCCCCTGGCGAAGCCGGATCCCCCGGTAAGCAAGCAGCCATTTCCATATCGAATATCCGCCTGCGGCGGAATCGACTCAACAATCCGTGCCCAGATAATATCTAAGATAGACCGAGATTGCAAGTCTTTTTCACCCGCTAAAATTTCCCCGCTCACGCCGCTTCGCCTGGCGAATTGCAGGACAAGGAACATGGATAATTCTCTAATCGAGTGTGGTACATAATTCGGGGTCAGAACAAGATTCACGTAACGCACGAGCCGGCATCGAAAACTCTTTTGCCTCTTTCGGTCAATGCCGCAGCCGGCGAAAAAGCTTTTGAAGCGCTTAGCACCCCCGGAGCCGACAACACAAAACGCCGATTGCCGGTTTTTTTACCATGAAGGCCCAAAGACACGAAAACCGACGAATCAACTATGTTACGTTAGTATTTTTTTTGTACCTTTGTGACTTGGTGTCTTGGTGGTAATATACGCTACACGCGAACCAAAATCGACACAGATGTGTGTTCGGCTCCTTCGCCGGACGCGGGAGTGTATTGAATGGACGGGCCACAAAGCGAGCCGCTCGGCAGACGTATCAGGCAGGCACGTGCCAAATTCTTAGCTATGGCTGCCACGTACTGTGCGGGCGTGCTGAACGACAACTTCTTCAGGCAGGGCACACTTATGCTCGCCGTTGTCGCCGGCAGAACTCATCTCCAGGGCTACGCCAGCGCTTTGTTCACCCTGCCATTCATCCTCTTCGCCGCCCGTCCACTCAGGCCCTCGACCCGGGAAAACAAGGAGGCGGCCCCTGCTAAAATCACAGGACCGCCTCAACAAAACGGCTGTCGGCCGCCTATTTGCAGATTATCCTGCCCTTCATCTGCGGGTCGTTAATCAGCAGCGCATCGACATAGGACTGCGGATATGCCTCTCCTATCTCGTATCGCGGCGGCATCAGACCGCAGGCCTGCCTGACCTTTTTCTTCGGCTTCACCAGCGAGTAATCGGGCCAGTACTGGTAGATGTTGTCGTTGTCAACACCGACGTTCGGATGCTTGGCAAATCTCACGCTCGCATCGGTGTAGAGAACGTTCTGGCCTTCACGCTGATGCGATGCGCTGTTGCCTGTCATCTCAGGGTCGCTGTATCCCTTACGGGCGCCGGGGTCCCAGTGCTCACAGGGGCTTTTGCAACCCTCCTCGACAACATTGCCGGAGTCGTCAAGCCAGCTCGCTTCTTTATCCTCATACGGGTTGCGGTCGCCCGCAACGGGCATGCTTGTTCCGAGCGGCGAGTTTTCCTGAATCGCAAACCCGTCTCTGCTGCCGTCGGGCGAAAATGGATTATGATATGCATAGCTGCAGTGCCAGCCCGGCTTAGTGCCAAAATCCCACACCTTCTCAAGCCCCACCATCTTTGTGCCGACGGCAAGGTAGTCGGACAGCTTGAAAACCTTCGTACCCCTGTCCCCTTTACACACGAACTGCTTGACACTAACGTCGGCATACTTGACCAGAAGATAGAAGCACGACCCTACAGTTGCGCTGCCGCCCGTACCCGTCTTCGGGTTAATCCCATACACTCCCGTAGGCCCGAGTCCCGACGCATTCGAGAAGTCCGCAAGCGCGCCGCTTGCGCTCCACTTACTCAAAACACCCCCTGCCCGCGGAAACTGGCCCTCATTGTCGTACGCATACACCAGCATCGCCTTGCCGATGCCGCTCAGGTTTGCCCCGCAGACCGTCCGATGGGCTCGTGACCGCACCTTCGCCAGGGCCGGCATCAATATGCCCATCAAAAGAGCTATGATGGCTATAACCACCAGCAGCTCCACCAATGTAAAACCTTTCCTTTCCATTTTTCTGCTCCTCAAACATGCAAGATTCGCAAATCAGGCCGGACGAGCACAATATGAAAAACAGATAAGGACAGCCGACAGCTACACGCAACAATGCGCAGGACCTTCCACGCGAATCTCTTTTTGAAATCTTCCCGCTCGACATTGGCCTGTTAATCCCTCAAAATCACTTTCCGCGCGTTAAAACACTTTGCCGGCCCATTCAGGGTCAAACGGCCGTCAGGGATGCACGCCGGCAAAAAACCGCTTGTCATTTTGAGGCAGGAAGCTCTGAGATATGAAAAACACCGTTATGATATGATTACAGCACAAATTATGATGTTTTTTTCCAGGGCCTGCCTGTCTCTATTCTGTATTATACCGCAAAACCTCGATTTTGTCAACACCATCTCGGGCGAATTCTGCATATTTCTTAAAAAAAATGTGCGGCACGGGCAGGATGCCCGTGATACGGTGCAGGAGCCGGCGGCGATAAACTGCGATTGCCGCATCGAGTCATATCTGCTAACATATCAAACAAACCGCCAATCGACACAGATGTGCGAACAGAACCCTGCGCTGGACACCGAAAGCGTATTTTATGGACGAACCGCAAAACGAACCGTTAGACAGACGTATCAGGCGGGCACGTGCCAAATTCCTGGCTATGGCCGGGACGTACTCTGCGGGCGTGCTGAACGACAACTTCTTCAGGCAGGGTACGCTTATGCTGGCCGTTGTCGCCGGCAGAACTCATCTCCAGGGCTACGCCAGCGCTTTGTTCACCCTGCCATTCATCCTCTTCGCCGCTCCCGCCGGCTACTGCGCGGACCGATTCAGCAAACGCTCCATAGTCATCGCCTCGAAATTGCTTGAGCTGGTCGCAATGCTGTTTGCCGCGGTGGGCATATTCTATCTTAACCTTAGCCTTATATTAGTGACTCTGTTCATTATGGCGCTTCAGTCAACTCTTTTCGGCCCAGCCCTGAACGGCAGCATTCCCGAACTGTACCCGGAAGAGTACGTCGTCACCGCAAATGGTATTATGAGAATGGTAACTACCGGCGCTATTTTGACCGGCACCGCTCTGGTGGGAGTGGTACTGGATATCAAAGGGACATTTGCCGGCGTCCCGCTCGGCAGGGCGGTCGCGTCAGTCTTTGTTGTTGGTGTCGCGGTCACAGGTGTTATCGTGAGCTTCGGCGTCCCGAGGTTCCCCGCGGCCTCGCCGAACGCCCGTTTTCCAAAGGCAGGGCCGCTTAACTCAATTAAGACGCTCTATCACATCTTCCGCACCGACAGGCTCCTGACGACTACGATAATTGCCAAGTGCTTCTTCTGGTTTATCGGGCTGCTCCAGATTCTTGTGATAAACTCCCTTGCCCTGGAACAGTTCGCCCTCTCGAAGACCAAAACCAGCGCCATGATTACTATCGAGCTGGTGGGAATTGCGCTCGGCAGTCTGGCTGTCACTCGTTTAGCCAAAGGGCGTCGATGGTATCGCGTCCTTGTCCCTGCATGCGGATTGGTGACCGTTTGTATGTTCGGTATCGCCCTTGTGCCGCATTTGCCTGACGCGATGCGAAAGCCGATGGTCGTAGTTTCACTCGGCCTGGCCGGTGTCGGAGGAGGCGTCTTCTCTGTTCCGCTGGCGAGCTTTGTACAGGTCAGACCCAGCGCCGATATGAAAGGGCGAATTATCGCAGCTTCCAGCTTCGCAGATTTCACGGCTATGCTCATTGCTGCCGGCGTCTTCAGCATCCTGAACCGGATGGGAATCAGGCCGACCAACTGCTATGCGATTATGGGTCTGATAATGGCCCTGGTTGCTGTATGGTTGTTTTTTGTCTTGCCCGGAAAGGTCAATACCGATGATTGACCGGCTCGTCACAATAATAGCTAAAATCCTGCTCGCCCTGCGCTATGACATTAAGATTACCGGCCTCGTTCAAATCGCGGCAAAGGGAAGGACCGGCATCGTTTTTCTGCCGAATCACCCGGCCCTGATTGACCCGGTTATACTCTACACATATCTGAAGCGGAAATTCGCCCCGAGGGGTTTTGGCGACCAGGACCAGGTCAACAGGTTTCTCATCCGGTTTTTCGCAAAGCGCTGGGGCGTCCGCACGGTCCCCAGCATCGCAAGCTACGGGCCTGCGGCAAGAGCCAGAGTAGAACAGGTCCTTGACGAAAGCATAGAGGGCTTGAAGCAAGGCGAAAATCTTATCATCTGGCCGGCGGGCCGGCTCTGCCACAGCCGAACCGAATCCCTCGGCGCCAACAGCTCCGTCGAGAGAATTCTGCAAAACTGTCCCGATGTCAGGGTTGTTTTAATACGCACAACCGGACTTTGGGGAAGCGCCTTCGGCTGGGCGTCAGGGCGCGAGCCGATGGTCGCCCCCGTCCTGCGAAAGGGCTTTTTTGCAATACTGGCAAATGCAATCTTCTTTACACCCAGGCGAAAAGTGACAATAGAACTTTATGAGCCGGATGACCTGCCCGGCAAAGCCGACCGGAACACCTTCAACCGTTTCCTCGAAGCATTTTATAACGCCAAAGATGTCCACAATACCTATGTACCTTACACTATCTGGGAAAAGAAAGGCACTCGCATCCTGCCCGAACCGGCGCCGCCAAAACTCGAAACCGATTATTCTTCTGTCCCACAGGTAACCCGGCGAATTGTCATCGAGCACCTCTGCGAGCTTACCGGCATATCTCATCTCAACGACACCGACCTGCTGGCGGCGGATTTGGGTATGGATTCGCTCGCAAGAACAGACCTGCTGCTCTGGCTCGAAAAGGAGTTCGGCCTTCGCCAGGCCGACGCCGACGCTATGCAGACCGTAGGCGATTGTTTGTTAGCCGCCTGCGGCAGGTTCGTCTATTCAACGCCTTTTTCACTAAAGCCCGTCCCGCCCCGCTGGTTCAGCCGGAGAAACGCACATCGAGTTACTATGCCTGCGGGCGTTCAACTTACGGCTCTATTTCTTAAACAGGCCGCCAGTCACCCCGATACCGCCGCCATTGCCGACCAGACAAGCGGCGTCAAGACCTATCGCGACATCGTCGCCGCCTGCCTCGTTCTCAAGCCGGTCATTGAGAACCTCGATGGCGATTATGTCGGTATAATGCTTCCCGCCTCAGTCGCCGCCGACGTCTTCTATTTAGCTGCGCTCTTTGCCGGCAAGACGCCCGTTATGGTCAACTTCACCGCCGGTGCAAGAAATATCACTGCCTCGCTCGATTCGCTCGGCGTAAAGCACATCCTCACCGCCAAAGCGCTCGTTGACCGAATCGCTCTGCAGGGCCTGGACCTCTCGGATATTCAGGAACGGTTCGTCTTTGTCGAAGAGCTTGCCGCCAAGCTCTCCCTTTTGAGTTAGCTGCGTGGCTGGCTCGCCTCGTATATTAGCTGGCGAACTCTCCGCAAAGCAAAGGTTTCTCAAACCGCAGTCGTCATTTTTACCTACGGCTCGGAAACCCTCCCGAAGGCCGTGCCGCTGACCCACTCGAACCTCATTGCGAATATGCGCGCCGTGCTCGACGTCATCTCGATTTATGAAACCGACCGCCTTATCGGTTTTCTGCCGCCGTTCCACTCGTTCGGCCTGACCGTAACGATGCTGTTGCCTCTCTGCGCAGCCGCCCAAATCGTATATCATCCCAATCCGACCGAGGCCGACGCACTCGCGAAAACCTTAGAGGCCTACGGCGTAACACTGCTTATAGGGACACCGACATTTCTCGGCGGCATCGTTCGCGTCGCAAGCCCCGAGCAGCTTTCAACGCTTCGCCTGGCCGTCACCGGCGCGGAAAAATGCCCCAAAAAGGTCTATGAGCAGCTCGAAGCAAAATGTGCCAACGCCGTCGTATTAGAGGGCTACGGTGTTACCGAGTGTTCGCCAATCATCGCCCTTAACGACCCTGGCAAACCCGAGCCGTTCAGCATAGGCAAGCTCCTGCCCAACCTGGATTACATACTCGCCGACCCCGACACCCTCCTGCCCCGCACGCCGCCCTGCAGCGGCATACTGCTCGTCCGAGGCCCGAGCGTCTTCGACGGCTACCTCAACTACGATGGTAAATCGCCCTTCGTCGAGGTTGACGGTAAGGACTGGTACAACACCGGCGACTTGGTCAGTATCGACGCCGACGGCCTGCTGACCTTCAGTGGCCGACTAAAACGCTTCGTAAAACTCGGCGGCGAGATGGTCTCCCTGCCTGCCATTGAGGCCGTGCTGCAAAGTCATTTCGCCGGCGAAGGCGACGAGGGGCCTGTTTTGGCTATTGAAGCCGCCGATGAAGAAAATCCAGAGCTTACCCTTTTCACCACGCTCGACATCGACAGGGAAACCGCCAACCGCAAAATCCGCGAAGCGGGCCTCTCCGGCCTGCACAGCATCCGAAAAGTCATAAAACTCGAAGAAATGCCCCTGCTCGGCACCGGAAAAACAAACTACCGCAAACTAAAACACCTTATTCGCAAAATGTCGTAACAGCCGATGTCGCCGGCAACTATCCCTGCCAAAGGTGGCCGCTGCGTTTATGAAACCGGTTGATGTACTGTGTATATCGAAAGCGCGCCCGACCAATCGCTCTGACTAACGTTGGCATAACCCAAAACTACAACCCCAAAAACCCCGTGTCAGGAAAAAATAGGTGATTGTGGGGCTGTTGAAAAAGTGACGTAATGAGAATTTTAGCCCTAATTCCGGTCTGAAATCGCAGGTTGTTTTTTTGTTTACAGGGTTTTTCAACACCCCCACTGTCCCTAGTTTTATAGTTTTATTGACTATTGATTATTGTGGTGTTGTATGGCTTCGCGATGGTCTTTGAGCAGAAGCGTCGGTTGCCCGCGGGGTCGTATTCAAGAGCGAGTGAGTTTGTATAGTACCCGGCCCATCGCGGCGAATTGTGCGAGTTATGAAGGAAGTGCGGGGCGTGAGATTATCGGTGAGTAGGTGCGTTTGTTGCGTGGGAGGGGATTTGTTGATATTATAATGGATTCTTGAGGTTCCACGGTGATTGTGTAAAGGTGTAAAACGCAGGCAAGAATTCGGGTTCTGTATGAGGAGTTCAAGATGGTCAATCGCATAGTCTCAATATTGGCAGTGTTCGCAGTTTTGTCAGCTTCCGGCAGTTCAGCAGATGAATCTTCTTTGCAGAATGCTGTTGAGCAATGGGCATGCAGCGTTTTTGGCCAATCAACAGCTGAGCATTCGAAAGGCTTGTGGCCCAGTGACAAACCGCCCTTCTCGTTTGTGTACGGCGGGAAGGATTCATCAGAGTTCATCGGCTCATGGAAGCGAAGCTCGCAGAGCAAGAACCTGTCTGATCGCACGGAATACTCAACACGGTGGCTCGACACTGACACCGGTCTGAGCGTCACGGCAACCACGATTGCCTTCAAGGATTTTCCAGCCGTGGATTGGGTACTGCGTTTTGAGAGCACCGGCACAAAAGATACTCCAATCATAGAACAAATCAAAGCTCTCGATATCGTCTTGGACACCAAAGCGGACCAGGTTGTGATACTGGATCAAATCAATGGTGATGACTGCAGCGAACGGTCCTTTGTGCCTGTGGAGCGTTCTCTCGGGGCCGGCCAGGGCCGCAACTTCGCTCCGGTCGGAGGTCGTCCTTCAAATGGGGAGTTTCCCTTCTTCAATGTACAGCTTGGGGGCGAGGGTTTCTTCACGGCAATAGGCTGGACAGGCCAGTGGGCTGTCTCCGTCAGACGCGAGGACAATGGAGCTACAAACCTCAGGGCCGGCATGCAGCTCACGCATCTGCTTCTCCATCCCGGCGAGGCAGTGCGTACACCTCGTATAATGCTGTTGCGATGGTCGGGTAACCGAACAGACGCACACAATAGTTTCCGTCGGCTACTCATGGCTCACTATGTACCGAGACTAAACGACGAGCCTGTCACTCTGGCGGTTACGGCCCAGACCTTTAATCGCTGGGCTGCTGGGGCAAGGCCAAACTGGGCCACGGAACAGGGACAGATTGCCGCGGCCAGAATCAACTCCGAGATCGGCTGTAATACTCACTGGTTCGATGCAGGCTGGTTCGAGGGTAAGTTCCCGAACAGTGTAGGCAACTGGTTCCCCAAGCCTAAGGACTTCCCGAACGGGCTGCGCCCAATCGGAGATACCTGCGAATCACTCGGCCTTAAGTTCCTTGTCTGGTACGAGCCGGAGCGTGTCGGCGACGGCACTGTCATCGCCCGAAAGCATCCGGAGTTTGTTCTGCCGGCCAATAAACGAAGCGGAAAAGGAGGGCTCTTTAACCTGGGTGACCCAAAGGCGCGGCGATGGTTGACGGACCTGCTTGTAAGACAAATCCAAGAATTCAATATCCATACATACCGCAACGATTTCAATATCGACCCCCTGCCGTTCTGGCGAGGTAACGATGCGCCTGACCGCCATGGCATGACTGAGATTCGATATGTCGAAGGGCTTTACGCAATGTGGGATGAGTTGCGTCAGAAATATCCTGATATGTACCTTGACAACTGTGCCTCAGGCGGTCGGCGCATAGATCTGGAAACGGTGATGCGAGCCGTGGTGCAGACTCGCAGCGACACGGCGTGTATGCCCGGTCGAGAGCACTGGGATCAGGCACAGGCTTACGGTCTGAGCCTTTATCTTCCACAGCACTCGACCATAGGATGGACCCTCGGAGCCTATCACTGTCGCAGCTCCGCTGCGGCCGGATACTGCGGCGAATACGATGTTCTCGACGACAATTTCGACATCACCTTAGCTGCTGCCTGTATCAGGGAGATTAAGGAGAACCAGCCGTACTGGAATGGTGACTTCTATCCTTTAACGCCGTGGTCGATTGCGGAGGACCAGTGGATAAGCTGGCAGTTGCATCTATCCAAAGAAGCTCGTGGGATAATCCTGGCATTCAGACGGGAGCACTGTCAATACAATTCGATACAGGTGAACCTGCAAGCGATTGAGGACGCAAAACAGTATGAGGTCGATTTCATTAATGATGACCACAAAGTTGTGACAGCGATTATGACCGGTCATGAATTTGCCAGCCTCGAAATTCGCCTGCCGAAACCGTACAGCAGCATGTTGATACGTTACCGATTGACAGAGAAACAGTGAAGCTCTCAGCAGAATTGTCACGGCGTAGCCGCAACAACACTGGCATACATGCAATTTGAAGGACTCGTATGGCCGGTATTGTCGGGTGAAGATGCCGAGGAAGCAACCTTGTTATCTCGATATCATTAGTCAGGGGTGTAGCACGATTTTTAGGCACATTTTCCTATCACAGATTCCCAAAGGTCA
>CAYMYK010000081.1:0-12575 GCA_964394625.1 uncultured Pirellulales bacterium | reverse complement strand
AGTTCCGCCTTCGGGTGAATCGACATCGAGTAGAACGACGGTGACATTTTCGAATACGAGCCATTGGCCAAGTGCGGGGATTTTGATTGAGTCGATGTAGAATGAGGGGAACCAGTCTGCCGCGCCGGTGACGTCCTGTATCAGGACTTCGAAGTCGGCGTGGTCCGGGTCGAGGGCGAGTCTGGCGCCGATTCTCGAACCGATGACAGTGACCTGAGCGCCGGTATCGAGCATGAAGCGGTCTTTGTCGATGGCGGTGTTGCCTGATTCGGTAAGGTCAACACTGTGGACGAAGAAGACACTTTGCGAGAGATTTCCCATAATGACCGATGGAGTCTGTGGTGTGCTGAAATCGAGGTCGAAGAGGTCTCCAAAGATATCGAAGAGATTGATGTAGGGAACGTATTGGACCGAGGTGCCGCCGAGCGGGCGTAATTCGAGGGGGACCCTGATAGAGTAGTCAGGTATTGCGCCGGAGTAGTGCTCATGGAAGGTGACTGTCGGGCCTGTGTATTGTTGACCGTTGCGGCTGACGCCGACCTGCAGGTCGTTACGGATTACGGCGGTGTAATAGACAGCCAGGGGTGTACCGATGGCTGTGGGCAAGTCGGGCGTTGGTGGCGTGAAGGGTTTTCCGACGATGATGGCAGTATTGGTCATGCCGACAAATCCGGAGGTATCCGAGACAAGGCCGCCTGCGTCGATTGCATCGAGGCCATCGACGAAGATTCCTATCGGCTGGCTTACCAGTGCCTCGACCGAGTCGATTACACCAGAGATGTAAACGGGGTTCTCAGAGACGAGGTCGTTGCTGAAGAGTTGCGACTGCACGGCGTCGGCATTGCCCATAAGGTGAGCGCTTGCACCAGTGTCGAATATACCGAGACAATAATCGGTTTGCGGGTCATAGTCATTGGGGTCGTTGTTTGAGATAGTGGTTGTCGGGACGGCTTCGAGTTCGAGCTCTTCAAGGCGATCCTTGGTGACGACAACGACGGTCCATGGAATGAAACCGTCTATCGGAGGAGATTCAATAATATTGGCAAGGATTGACGGGCCGGTTGTTCCAGCGAGGTAGATGGTTTTCTGTATAGGGCGTTTGGCGTGGTCGCGTGGTCTTGCGAGTGTAGGGGGCTGTTTACCCTTTGGATATCTGATTGATTTGACGCGGTTTCCGCCCGGCAGGCACCAGTTGACCGTTTCTTTTTTCCAGCCGGGCCGCTCTGCCGAGGCAATAGATGACCAGAACACTACGGCGACGAGCAGTAGTCTCACATGCGGGCGTGCCTGCATTTCGGGGCTTGTGCTTGTCATCACTGTACTTCGGTCCCAACCAATAGTTATTATACCATACAGCCGCCAAATACGTGCACCTCAAATCGCCGTAATTACGCTGCCGGCGGCCTGGCGGCCAATTCACTTGACTTATGCCGGATTTTAGCGTAATAGGAACGTACATTTTTTCGGTCCCCGTAGCTCAATGGACAGAGCGTTGGCCTCCGGAGCCAAAGGTTGTGCGTTCGAGTCGCACCGGGGATATTTATCCGGTAGGAGCGGGTTATCTGGAGACGGTGTGGTCGGAGTGCTGCTGGGCGAGCCGGACGGCCTTGCCGGTTCGCTTGCGGAGAAAATAGAGCTTCGCCCTTCTGGTTTTGCCGCTTCTAAGGGCTTTGACGGTGACGACGTTGGGCGAGTGGAGCGGGAAGATGCGCTCGACGCCTTCGCCGGCGACGATACGCCGGACGGTGAATGTTTCGTTGATGCCCCGGCCTCTGCGTGCGATTACGGTGCCGTTGAAGACCTGGATGCGCTCCTTGTCGCCCTCTTTGATTTTGTAGTGGACATCGACAATATCGCCGATTTCAAAGTAAGGCACGCTTTTTTTCAAGCTCCCGCTTTCTACGGCATCCAGCAGTTTAGTTTTCATATTTTACCCGTCCGTTGTTCAGAAGTCCATTATCGTAGTTTGTCGGCGATTTTCTTCACTCGAACATACCTTACGGTTTCAATCGCCTGTCTGCAAACACTGTATTATAGCGGTTCGGCGGCTTTGGGCAAGGTTTTTTTTGAAGAAATGCGGCATTAAGTGAGGTCGTCGCAGGATTCGGCAAAGCCCTTTGAAAAGACGCAGAGGGCATCGACCCGGGTTGGGTGCGGCCTGTAATTAGCAAAAAGACAGGCCCTGAAAAAGCCGCCAGGGCCTGTCCGGGTTTTTCGCCTCAGACTCTCGTCGGGACAACGTAAGGCCGGCGGTAATCTCGGGTCAGCATCTTGTCCGCCTGGCTGTCGCCGACGAACCTTTCCCTGTCGCCGTCGAAGACGACCTGGCGTTTGAGCCGGTAAGAGATATTGGCCAGGTGAGGCAGGGCGGTTGACATAAAGCCCTGCTCAATGTCGCAGTTAAGGTCTTCTCTTTTGCCGCTTCTCAGGGCGCCGATGAAGTTGTCGAAGTGGCCTTTGTATGCGCTTCCGATGATGTTCATAGGATTTGCGGATTCTTCGACGCTCTCGGAGGTCGGGCCCGGCTTGTTGTTTCTTCCGAAGAAGGTCTTCCAGGTACTGCCGTTGAGGTACATCCAGCCCTTCGAGCCATAGAAAAGGTTACCTATTGCAACGCCATCCTGGATTTTCGAATAGATGTCCTGGTCCTCCAGCTTTTTTAACATAGCAGCTTCATCGTTGGTGTAAACGCCCCGGACCTCGAACTGAAGGATTTTCCCATCGGAATATTCGAATGTGGCCGTCTGTGTGTTGGGCGTCTGCTGGTCTGAGTCGAAGACGAAGTAGCCGCCCATGGACTGGATTCTGACGGGGTGCTCGTTTTTGCCGAGCCCCCATCTTGCGAGGTCGAACTGGTGCGGCCCCTGGTTGCCGATATCGCCGTTGCCGTAGTTCCAGTTCCAGTGCCAGTTGTAGTGGAAGCGGTTATAATTGAACGGCAGCAGTGGTGCCGGGCCCGTCCAGAGGTCGTAATCGACCCTGCTCATATAGTCTTCGGTATAGTTTTCGGCGGGCTTGTTCCAGACGAAATATTTGTACGTAGGCCCCGAGCCGATACCATTCGGCACCTTTCCGATGCTGTCGCGCGGTTTAAAGCAGAGTCCGCGCGCCATATATACGTTTCCGATACCGCCTTCGTGCAGGAACTGCATTGCCTGGCGGACGTTTTTGATGGTGCGGTTCTGGAAGCCGACCTGAACGAGGCGTTTGTACTTTCGGGCTGCCTCGACCATTTTCCGGCCCTCGAAGATGTTGTACGAGCAGGGTTTTTCGACATAGACGTGCTTGCCGGCCTGGCAGGCCCAGATGGCGGCAAGGGCGTGCCAGTGGTTGGGCGTGGCGATGGCGACCGCGTCGGTGTCCTTGTCGTCGAAGACCCTGCGAAGGTCCTGCTCGTAAAGCGGCGCGGCCCCGGCTATGTCGGCGATTTTCTTCGCGCGGGAGCCGAAGAGGTTCTCGTCCACATCGCACAGTGTTCTGATTCGGACATTCTCGATTTTTGCGAATCCCTCGGCATGAGCCATACCCTGGCCGTGGATGCCGATGACGGCGATGTTGATGCGGTCGTTTGCGCCGATGATTCGACGTTTGGACACCGGCCGGGCGGTCGGTTGGGCGCAGGACGCCAGGGTGGTGACGGCGGCGACTCCTGCGGCGGCCTGGGTGGATTTGCCAAGGAAGTCACGACGTGATATTTTCGGTTTGGATGACATTTGAGTTTCTCCTTTAATTCAACCAAAAGATTTTGATTGTGCGCTTATATTAACTTTTCACAACCGAGATATACCACAGGCGAGTATCTCTGGTTGAGTCTATACTGGTATGCTAATTGCTGCTCGGCGGATGTCAAAGGAAAACTTCATCCCTGATGATTTTAGAAGAAGAATTTCAAGCGTTCATTTTGTGATTGACAAGAGAAGCGGCGAGGCGACAATGGACGTGCGATTTTACTTGCAGAACTTGCGTTTTTTGGTCTGAGGGCCTGGAAAGTCCCGGCGGCGGGCCAATTGTATCAGGAAAGGAGTGACTCGAATGGAAACCAAACAGAATAGACGAGAATTTGTCAAACTGGCGGGACTTGGAGCGGCAGCTTCGCTGCTGGGCGGGAATCCCAAACAGAGTGCGTCGCTTGCCGCGGAACAACGTCAGAGTCAGCCAAAGAACAAGTTTAAGCTGGGCCTTGCTTCGTATACGTTAAGGAAGTTCCGGCTGGATGAAGTGCTGGAGATGGCGCAACAAGTAGGATTGAAGTATATTAAATTAAAAAGCATGCATTTGCCTCTGAACAGTAAAGCTGAGGTTATAGAAAAAATCACGGCAAAGGTGAAAGAGGCAGGGCTGGAGCTTTATGGCGGTGGGGTGATTTATATGAATGAAACCTCGGAGGTGCATCGTGCATTTGATTATGCTAAAGCGGCAGGGATGAAGGTAATTATTGGCGTGCCTAAGCACGAGCTGCTTGGACTAGTCGAGAAGAAAGTTCAAGAGTATGATATCAAGGTAGCGATTCACAATCATGGGCCCGGTGATGAACTTTATCCAACACCAGCAAGTGCTTACGAAAAGATAAAAGACCTTGATTTGCGTATAGGCCTATGTCATGACATTGGCCACACCAAACGAGCGGGCGTGGATCCATCGCAGGCCACGGAGAAATACGCAGATCGACTATATGATGTAGATATGAAGGATGTTGATGTTGCAGCGGCAGAAGGAAAAGGCATTGAAGTAGGTCGAGGCGTGATTGATATTCCGAAGTTCCTGCGGACTTTGATAAAAATTAACTATACAGGCGTTGCGGCCTTTGAATACGAAAAGGACCCCAATGACCCGCTGGCAGGGCTGGCCGAGTCGGTTGGCTATGTCAAAGGTGTGCTCGCGGTCCTTTGAATGATGAAAAGATTGTTGTATGGGCACGCCCTGTGCAGGTAACAGCTAATCTCGAAGAACGTCAGTTCCCTTGGAATGGCAAGGCCATTTGTCGGAAGGATTCAGATATGTTCAGGAAAATGATTTTAGTCGGTCTTTCAATATTGCTGGTGATGTCGGCGGTTTCGTGCAAGAAGAAAGGTGTAAAAAAGGAAGCGGCCAGGCCGGTGAAGGAATATTCGGTCAAGCTGCTCACGCTTGACCCGGGACATTTTCATGCGGCGCTTGTGCAGAAGACGATGTACGACGAGGTCTCGCCGACGGTCTATGTGTATGCCCCGAACGGCCCGGATGTTGAGGACCATCTAAAGCGAATCGAGGGTTTCAATAATCGAGCTGAAAACCCCACAAGCTGGGTTGAGAAGGTATATACCGGCGACGATTTTCTTGAGAAGATGTTGCAGGAGAAAAAGGGTAACGTCGTGGTGATATCAGGCAACAACAAAAAGAAGGCGCAGTACATCAGGGCGTGTGTGGATGCGGGGCTGAATGTCCTTGCGGACAAGCCGATGTGCATCGACCCGGCGGGTTTTGACGTTTTAGAGGCCGCTATCGACAAAGCCAAGCGGACGGGCGTTCTGGTCTATGATATTATGACCGAGCGCAGCGAAATCACGACCATCCTGCAGAAGCAGCTTGTGCACAACAAGCATGTGTTCGGCGATTTTATCGAGGGCTCGGCGGATAAACCAGCGGTCGTCGAGCAAAGCGTGCACCACTTTTTTAAATATGTATCGGGCAATCCCATAAAGCGGCCCGGCTGGTACTTCGATACGAGCCAGCAGGGAGATGGCATCGTCGATGTGACGACACATCTGCTTGATTCGGTGATGTGGCAGTGCCTGCCTGAGGAGGAGATTAATTATCACAGGGATATCGAAATCAAAAAAGCCGAGCGCCGGCCAACTCTGATAACGAAAGAGCAGTTCAGCAAGGTGACCCGGCTCGATGATTTTCCGGATTTTCTAAGGGCCAAATTAGACGGTCAGGGCCGATTGGCCTGCTACGCCAACGGCGAGATTATCTACAAAATTAAAGGCATATATGCAAAGGTATCGGTGGCGTGGCATTTTCAGGCGCCGAAGGGCGGCGGCGACACTCATTACTCGATTATGAGAGGCACCAGGGCCGATGTCATCATCAAACAGGGCGCCGAGCAGAACTACAGGCCCGAACTGTATGTGCAGCCGGCGGCAGATGCCGAACCAAGCGATTCGATACCGCCTGTATTCAAGGCAGTCCTCGATTTACAGCAGGAATATCCGGGGTTGAAGGTCAGAGAGGAAGATGGCATCTGGCATATACTAATACCGGACAAATACCGGCTCGGACACGAGGCGCATTTCAGGCAGGTTACCGAAAGGTACCTCAAATACCTCAGGCAGGGCCGGCTGCCCGACTGGGAAGTGGGGTATATCAAGGCAAAGTATTATACCACGACCAGGGCGCTTGAAATGGCAACACAATAGTGGAGAGTTTATTGTGAAAGCGAGGATTCTTTTGATTTTGCTGAGTGCCCAATTGTTGCTGGTCTGCGGCTGTATTGACTTGTCTTTTGATGATATGGTGCCTCCGGTGCTGAAACCTTTCGCAGATGAGCTGGAGAAATGCTGGGGTGTTGCTGATTTAGCCACCACGTACTATGAGAGCCGGGATAGATGGCCGGAATCGCTGGCAGAAATACAGGACTTCTGTATCCAAGAGGACGCCAACTGCGCCGATGCAAACTGGGGCGATCTTGAGCAGGCCGATTTTCACGCTCTGCCCGATGACGGAGTTCAAATGGATATTGTCCTGGCCGAGGGCAAAGGGCGACTGGTCCTCGATGTTCACGGTCCAATAGACGTCAATGAGGCACTTACCGGGCCTGTTCAGATGCGATTCGAAAGTCCCGGACTGATTTACCAAGTCGCAAGCTATGAGGCGTGGGAAGGCAAATCTCTGGCGTTTGTCGATAAAGACAACAGGGTCATCGTCATGGTCGATGGCGAAGACATTACCAGCTACCGATACGGCGATGAGCTTTCCAAGCCGATTTTGTGGCCTGTGAAAAGCCCTTCGGGGATAGTCCTGACGCGCGGCTTTCCTTTTGCAAAGGTAAAAGGCGAGAGCACGGACCATCCGCATCATACGGGGGTTTTCTTTACTTATGACAACGTTAACGGGCAGGGCTTCTGGAACAATACGACCTCGCCGCCGCAGATAAAGCAAATCGGCTCGGTCAAGATGGAAACAAAGCCCGGCAAAGGGATTCTCGAAACGGTTTCGCACTGGACGGCAAAAAGCGGCAAGGTCTTGCTCGAAGAAAAGCGAAAAATGGAGTTTGTCCCCGGCGAAGAACAATACACAATCGATTTTACAATAGAGCTGATTGCACAGAATGAGAAGGTAGTCTTCGGCGATACCAAAGAAGGCATGTTCGCAATTCGCCTGGCCGACTGGCTCAAAGAAGACGGCGGGACTGGCGAGTACCTAAGCTCCAATGGGGACAGGAGAGAGAAAAACGTCTGGGGCAGGCGGGCAAGCTGGGTACGCCTGCAGGGACAACAGGACGGTAGGGTAATCGGCATTGCGATTTTCAATCATCCAGACAGCGTGAATTACCCGACGTACTGGCACGCCAGGGGCTACGGACTGTTCAGCGCCAACCCATTAGGCCAATTCGATTTTCAGAAAGGTCGCGGCGTCGAAAATCCTGAACATCTCAATTTCACACTCGAATCCGGTCAAAGCGCACTCTTCAGGTTTCGCATCGTCATTTACGATGGAGCAAGGACGACTGAGCAGTTAGAAAAGCAGTTCAAGGAATTTGTGAAATAAGCTATGGGTTTTTTGCGGCGCTGCCCCAGTCCCAAATCAGTGTTTAAAAGACCGTGAGGGAGTGAGATGGCTGAGGAGAAAATCGCTGAAGGAGGGGATGAGGCACCGGACAAGCACACTGGCAAAGGATGGTTTTTGCGGGGGGTTAAGTGTCTGGTAATGGCGGTTGTCGTAGTTGCCTTGTTATTTGGGGGCATTCTTTACTTCAATATCTATCTGCCGCAGGGTAAAGGCCCCGCAGGCCCGCACGTGCCCGCCGAGCCGTTCTCGCACATCTGGAGCGAACAGCCGATCCTGCTGCTCGGTATCGGCGACAGCATTACCGATGGGTTTGGGGCCAGAGACGGCTTTTCGTATTTCCAGCGCCTTATCAAAAATCCCGAAGGTGACAGCCCGGACATATCGGGCAAGAACCTCTCAGCCGTATTTCCGAATATCGAGGCATTGAACATATCGGTCTCCGGCAGCAATTCATTACGGCACTTAAAGGATATTGAGCAATTCCCACCACAGCCTGCGGATCTAATTGGTATCGTTGTAATGACAAGCGTAGGCAACGACCTGATTCTCAACTACGGACGAAGGCCTGCTGAGGAGGGCGCTATGTATGGAGCGATAATGGAGCAGGCGAAAGGCTGGATTGAAAATTATCGACAGCGAATGGATTTGATGGTGCGTATGATAAAAGACAAATTCCCCGGCGGTTGCGAGATTTTCCTGGCAAACATATACGACCCCAGCGACGGCACCGGTGACACCAAAGAGTTCTTCACCGGCCTGCCCGCCTGGCCCGATGGCCTTGCAATGCTCGCCGAATACAACAAAATAATCTCGGATTGTGCCGCAAGGTACGATTACGTTCATCTCATCGATATCCACACCCCCTTTATGGGGCACGGCATACACTGTCGCAGATTCTGGATTAAGCACTACCGCTGGTCCGACCCGACATACTGGTACTACATGAATATTGAGGACCCCAGCGAACGAGGTTATGATTGCGTCCGGCGGGTGTTCCTGTTAAAGATGATAGAGGTATTTAACAAAACGGAGAAACCGAATGGCTGAGCAGACCTTTGGCGGTGACAAGAAGGCAGTGATGCGGACCTTTTTAGCGAGGTGTGAGAGAAGGTTCATCGATGCAAACGTGCAAAGGTTCCCGAAGTGGATCGAAGGTTATCACCTTACGCTTATGACAATTCTCTGGTCGATCGGGTTAATCGCATTCGGCTGGCTGGCCCGCGGCAACCGTAACTGGCTATGGCTGTCGTCGCTGATGCTGTTTCTGCAGTGGTTCACTGATTCATTCGATGGTGCACTGGGAAGGAGTAGGGACACAGGTATCCCAAAGTGGGGATACTATATGGACCACTTCCTGGATTTTGTATTCATGTGTGCGCTGTTTGTCGGGTATTCGTTTCTGCTGGAAGGGCTGAGCAGGGATCTGGTTTATCTGCTGATACCGGTGTTCGGCTGTTTTATGGCAAGTTCTTTCTTGTCGTTTGCAGCCACCAGCGAATTCAAGATAACATATCTCGGTGCAGGACCTACAGAGATTCGGATTTGGTTTGTTATCTTGAACTGCCTGATAATCTTCTTCGGCACCGCCTGGATCGAAAAACTGCTACCTTATATCTTCGCACTGGCTGTCATTTTCCTCTGCGTCATCGTATTCAGAACACAGAAGTACATCTGGAACATTGACATGCAGGATAAAAGTAGCAGAGAAGCGCCGAAGTGAGGCCGGTGAGCTTACCTGAGGTAGCCGAGTGAGCGGAGTCGTTTTTGCTGCTCGGCGGTCAGGGGGACCGTCTCGGTCGAGATTTGCGAGGCAAGCCGGATGTTAATCCGGTTTTGCTGCTGGAGCATATTTGTCAATTGCGACGCCTTGTCCCTGTCTGACATTGAAAGGTCGTTTGCTTCGAGCGGGTCGTCGGCGATGTTGTACAGCCGGGGTACCGGCTCGGCCTTTTTTAGTATCAGCTTCCAGTTACCCATATAGAGCGCCTTTTGTTCGGGGCCTGTTTTCACGGCCTCGGCGAGGGCCGGCACCTGTTCGGATGAGCGGCCCCTGATTACAGAAACAAGCGACCTTCCCTGCAGCTCTGCTGTTTGCCGCAGGCCAAGCTCATCGATTAGCGTCGGCATAAGGTCTATCAGTCGTTGTGTTCCGGCGATTCGCTTTCCCTGGCCGAGAACGCCGGGCCATCGCAGCAGCAGGGGGACATGCAGCTCGGGATGGAATAGCGTGTAGCCGTGGTCCCAGTAGCCGTGCTCGTCCAAGGATTCGCCGTGGTCGGCGGTGGTTATTACGTACAGCCCGTCCCACAGCCCCATTTTCGCCAGTTCTTTTTTGAGATTGGCAATGTGATAATCGACCTGGCGGACTCCGGCGTCGTAGCGCGAGGCCCAGTACTCCCGGCATTTGTTCAGCCGGTCGTGGCGGGGCCTGTTCGTATAAGCCGGCGGTAACTGCCGCAGATAGCCGAGCCGCTGAAACTCATCGGGTGTCAACATTGTCTTGTTCGGCAATGCCTCGACCCTGTCCAGCAGCGAATCGAGAAATTCCGGCCCCGCATTGTATGGGCCGTGCACATCCATATAGTGCAGAAAGCAGAAGAACGGTTTTTGCGTATCGCGTTTCGCCAACCAGGCCAGGGCGGCCCTGTTGACCACGTCGCCTGTCGTAGTATTATCAGCGAAGCTTGAATCGAAGTGGTCGAACCCCTGCGCAAAACCGAAATCGCGGATAACAAACGGATTGGCGACGAAAGCGGCGGTGTCATAGCCGCTGGCACCGAGCATCTCTGCAAGGGTTATAAAGGCGCCGCTTAATTTCGTCACCGTCGGCTGGCCGCGATGGACCGCCTCGAATGCGTCATTATAGTCGGTAACACCGTGCACGCCGGGGTAGCGCGAGCAGAACAACGAGGCCATCGACGGCTGGGTCCACGGCGCCTGGGCGATGGCCCGCTCAAGCACAAGCCCTTCGCCGGCTATGGCGTCGAGCGCCGGGCTGAGCCGGTCGGCGTTGCCGTAGCAGCCGAGCCGGTCTGCTCGCAGGGCGTCTATGAGAATAAAGAGAATGTTCGGCTTTTTTACCGGCCTTCTTTGACCACAGCCGTTCAGCCACAGGCCGGCCCACAGGGCCGAGCCAAATCCGCCGCGGACGGCACTGCTCAATATCCGCCGCCGCGTTAGTAAGCCGTTTGGATTTTTCTGCCGGGCTTTCATATCCTGCGATTGTCCTCTTCGGCCGGTTTGTAAACCGGCAGGTGCATATAAAGAACTAAAAACTGAACCGGTCTTTGAAAACGGTTTTGAAGTCATAGACGTCGTTGAAGTCGTCAATCGAATCGCTGGGCTGGGCACGCATCCACTTGTGCTCAATCATAAGATAAACGATTTCGCCGATATCCCTGGTCGTTTTGACTCCCCAGCAGTTCAACACGAGCATCGCCAGTCGCCCGTATTTTTCGAGCGTCATTCTTCGAATGCCTTCGCACAATATTCTGCCCGAGATGTGGCCCGGCTCGTCGGCGATTTTCTTCAGGGTATAACTTAGCCCTTCGAAGACGAACCTCATGGCCTTCGGGTCATATCTGCCGTCCTTCCTGGCCAATTGCTCGAGTGATGTCTTTCTTGCCATTTGTGTGTCAGCTCACCTGCTGTCCCGGTATTGCGCCGGCATCGGCGGTCAGCAGGAAGATGTCTTTGCCGCCGGCGCCGGATGCAAGAATCATTCCCTCGCTCAGCCCGAATCTCATCTGCCTGGGCTTGAGATTTGCAAAGTAGATTACAGTTTTGCCGACAAGCTCCTGCGGACTGTATGCCTGGACTATGCCGGCTAAGACGCTTCTTTCCAGACCGCCCACGTCTAACTGCAGACGAAGCAGCTTGTCGGCGCCCTCGACGGGTTCCGCCTTTACGACCTTCGCAATTCGCAGGTCAATCTTAGCAAAATCCTCAATGGTACATTCGGGCTTGATAGGTTCTGTGGTCATCGTTTTTTGGCCTCCTGCTTCTTTGCTTTCTTCTATCACAGCGTTTACCTTTTCTCTTTCGATTCTCTCGAAAAGGTGTTCAAAACCGTTTATCTTATGGTTTTGCAGCGTATTTTCAACCTCGTCCAGCGTCAACGGCCCGACGTTGAGAAACCGCTCGACCTTCTCGGCGTACCTGGGCAAAATGGGCTTTAAGTAAACCGTCAAGATGCGAACGGCGTTTATAATTGCCGTAAGTACTGCACGCGTTTTTTCATGCTCGGTTTTTATCGTTACCCACGGCTGATTCTGCTCGACGTAGCGGTTTGCCTCGTCGGCCAAGGCCGTAATAATCCGCACGGCAGCGGCGTAGTTTAAGTTCTCGTAGTTTTCAACTATCCGCTCTTTTGCGCCGAGCAGCTTACCAATCAGCTCTCTGCCTTCACTGTCCGGCTCACCGAGCCGGCCGTCGAGTTTCTTTGCGAGCATCGGGCCTGAGCGCGACGCTAAGTTCGCAAATTTGCCGACCAAATCCGAATTGATTTTGTTTATGAAGTCGTCGATGCTAAGGTCAATATCCTCGATACCGGCCGTCAGTTTGCTCGCGTAGTAATACCGCAGGCACTCGGGCTCTAAGTATTTCAGGTAGGTGCTTGCCCTTATGAAGGTGCCTCGCGACTTGCTCATTTTCTGCCCGTTGACCGTCAAAAAACCGTGCACGAACAGCTTGTCGGCCACCTTGAAACCGGCCCCGGTCAGCATTGCAGGCCAAAACAGAGCGTGAAAGTACATAATATCCTTGCCGATGAAATGATACAGCTCGTACTCGTCGCCGTTCCAGAG
>CAYMYK010000080.1:11769-12887 GCA_964394625.1 uncultured Pirellulales bacterium | reverse complement strand
TGGCGATGATGGTCGCCGGCACGAAGAATCGCGGGCAGTTCGAGGAACGAATTAAGGCCGTCATCAATGAGGTCAGAAGGAGCGAGAACTTTCTGCTGTTCATCGACGAGCTGCACACCCTTGTCGGCGCCGGCGGCGCCGAGGGCGCAATCGATGCGTCAAATGTTCTTAAACCCGCACTCGCCAGAGGTGAGGTACAGTGTATCGGCGCAACCACCCTCGACGAGTACAGAAAGCACATCGAGAAGGACGGCGCGCTCGAAAGGCGTTTTCAAACCATTATTGTCGAAGCGCCTTCAAAGGACGAGACCCTTGATATCTTACGCGGGCTGCAGGACCGATACGAGGCGCATCACAGGGTACGCTTCACCGACGAGGCGCTGTTTCAGGCGGTGGAGCTCTCGACAAGATACATCACCGCAAGATGCCTGCCCGACAAGGCGATTGACGTCGTCGATGAGTCCGGTGCAAGGGTGCGATTGAAGAATATGACCCCGCCGCCCGACCTGACCGATATGGAGGAGCGCATCAAGAAGCTCCAGAGAGAAAAAGACGAGGCGGTCAGGAACGCCGATTATGAGCGGGCCGCCGCTCTCAGGGACGAAGCCCAGCAGCTTTTGAACGACAAAAACCGGATGCAGAAAAAATGGTACGAGCAGAACAAGGAGGCCACCGGCGTGGTCGATGCCGAGGTCATAGCGGAGGTCGTCAGCAATATGACCGGCGTGCCACTGACGCGATTGGAGAAGAAGGAAACGCAGCGGCTGCTCGAGCTTGAGACCGAGCTGCACAAGGTGGTAGTATCGCAGGATGAGCCGATTACTGTTGTGGCCAAAGCGGTACGTCGCAGCAGAAGCGGGATGAAAGACCCCAACCGTCCGATGGGATGCTTTATTTTCCTCGGGCCGAGCGGCGTCGGCAAGACCCTGCTGGCTCAGGCGCTGGCCGAGTTTATGTTCAGCGACAGAAATTCCCTTATCCGGCTGGATATGAGTGAGTTTATGGAGAAGCACAACGTCAGCCGGCTTGTTGGCGCCCCTCCGGGATACGTCGGCTACGAGGAGGGCGGGCAGTTGACCGAACGAATACGCAGACGACCTTATGCCGTGCTGCTGCTG
>CAYMYK010000080.1:0-11759 GCA_964394625.1 uncultured Pirellulales bacterium | reverse complement strand
AAGGCGACGCCCCTATCGGATCATCCTGCTGGATGAGATTGAAAAGGCGCACCCCGATGTGTACAATATACTCCTGCAGATTATGGACGAGGGACATCTCACCGACAGCTTTGGACGAAGGGTCGATTTCAAGAACGTCGTTTTGATTATGACCAGCAACATAGGAGCCGAGCTGATTAAAAACAGCGGTGGTTTCGGGTTCGGCAAGAAAAACCCAGAGGCGAACTACGAGAAAATGAAAGATGTGCTGCAAAAGGAGGTGGAGCATCACTTCAGGCCGGAATTCCTCAACCGTGTGGATGACGTCATAGTTTTCAAGTCACTGAGCAGAGATGATTTGAAGACTATCGTGGATTACGAGCTTGCCAAGGTGTTCAAGCGGCTCACCGAACACGGCCTGAAACTGGAGCTTACCGGCTCGGCCAAGGAGTTTCTCATCGACAAGGGTTACAATCCCGAGTTTGGCGCCCGTCCGCTGCGCAGGGCAATCGAGCATTATCTTGAAGACCCGCTCTCCGAGGCCGTGCTCAGGGGTGAGTTCAAAGACAAGAACCTAATCAAAATTGACGTCCAGGACGAGGAGCACCTCAAGCTCGAAGGCCTGGAAGTAAAAGCCGACGACGACAAGAAGAAACAGAAAGTCGCAGCGGCAAAGTCCGCAGAGCAGTAAAAAAGTTTCCTGGCCATGCCTAAATACAACAGAGCCGCCCAAAGCTTCCGGACGGCTCTTTCTTTGTGTGCACGTTGCAGGTTGCTATTTCAGCGTTATCTCGAAGACCGTATCGATATCGTCGGGCATTATATAGGTGCGATAGGTCGGGGCCTTTATGTTAATGAAGAAATTGTCCTTCGAGGCGTCACCCCACCACTGAGTTGCGGTGACGGCCTCGCTGCCGTCGCTTAGTACTGTGACCTTCTCCACCTTGCCGTCAAAGCCTTTCAGATTAATATGGCCTATCTTCGGGTGCATCAGATGGGCATAGAGGTATTTGCCGTTTTGGGTGAAACGTCCCCAGTCGGGTTTCGGCAAATCCGCAGCCCCGCAGTTGTAAATACTTGCGCTATTCTGTTTCATCCATTTGCCGACCTCTTTGAGAATACACACCGATTCTTCAGGGATATTACCATTGCCGTCCGGGCCGACGTTTAAAAGCAGATTTCCGTTCTTGCTGACACAGTTGACCAAGGTATGAATGATAAGTCTCGGCGATTTCCACTGCTCGTCATCCTTACTGAAACCCCAGTTATTATTAAGGGTCAGGCACGCCTCCCACGGAACCGCTCTGCCTTGCTCATCGACCTTGCCGCTGTCGGGTATCCCCTGTTCCGGCGTCTCGAAGTCCCCGAAGGCGGAGTCCCCACCCAGGCTGGTCACGCCGTCGCCGCCGAGACGGTTGTTTAATATAATGCCAGGCTGGTGCTTGCGAACCATATTGACCAATTCCCGGGCCTTCCATTTCTCGCCGCTCATTTCGCCGTAAGAAAAATCCAGCCAGAGAATATCTATCCTGCCGTAGTTGCTCACAAGCTCTTCGACCTGGGCATGCATGAAATCTAAATACCTGTCCCAGTTATGCTCTGCGCCCCTGAATTCGGGGTTGTCTCTCATCGGGTGGCGCGGGTCGCCATAGTGCGGATAATCCTGGTGATGCCAGTCGATTATCGAATAGTAAAGCCCAACCTTTAGGCCCTCGTTGCGAAAAGCATCGAAAAACTCACGAACCAAATCTCGCTTTTTATACTTATAATCCGATACCTTGCTGTCAAACATGCAAAATCCGTCGTGATGTCTCGATGTCATAACCGCGTATTTCATACCTGCCTCTTTGGCGAGCTTAGCCAAAGCTTTCGCATCGAAATCGACGGGGTCGAATTCATCGACGAACTTCTGATATTGCTCGTTGCTCATCTTCTCGACGCTCTTGACCCATTCGCCGCGGGCCGGGATAGAGTAGGCCCCGAAATGAATGAACATGCCGAACCGGGCGTTCATGAACCATTCGGTCCGCTTCTGCCTTTCTGCGTATTGGTCTTCGGCTGATGCCGGTAAAGCAACGATGGCGACTAAAACAAGCGAAAGCATTGCCGTTAGCAATGAAAACCGCTGTTGTGAAATGATTAACATAATCACACCTCTTTCTTATTCGAGCCTGGTTTTCAATGTACCCCGTTCTGATGTTTTTGAGTGGAGCAAACCAGAAAAGGGTAGTTATTACTTTTTTGTCATTTCGATTTCAAGCGGACTCTGCCGGCTTGCCAGCAGCGGCTCGAAGGTCTCCCTGCTCATCCACTCGACGCGGCCGTCAAGCCGGAGAACGACATAGCCGGTCCTGAACAGAAGAGAATGATATTTCTTTTGTGAATAGGCGAGAATTTCATCGGCTGTGGAGCCGAAGTCTATCCACCGGGCGCGATAGTGAAGCTCTCCGAGACGGACGGCGCCCTGCAAATTTTGTTTGATGGCGGTAACATAGGATTCGGGAGGTACGGCGCCGTTTTTTTCCCGATACTGTAAGACCATCCGGCCGAGATGCTCCATCGCCCTTATCGCTTCCGAGCGATTAATCCAGTTCTTAAGCTCGACCATCGCCGTAACGGCGACTGCGGTAACGGCTATTACGACAGCAAAATTCGTCAGGATTTGTTTCTGCCGTTTGTTCATAGTCATGCCGGAAAGGTAAACACAATATTATTATTTTATCTTAACTACGCCGCCATCGACAAGCAAACGCCCCTGTGCAAATAGCTTAATGGCCCGGGGATACGCGATACATTCCTGCTCGAATACCCTGGCGGCGAGGGTCTCGGGGCTGTCGTCATCTTTGACAGGGCAGCATCGCTGTACGATTATCGGGCCTCTGTCGTATTCGTTGGTGCAGAAATGAACGGTGCACCCGCTTACCTTGCAGCCGGCCTTGAGCACCGCCTCGTGGACGAAATGACCCCACATACCTTTGCCGCCGAAGCCCGGCAGCAGGGCCGGATGAATGTTCATAACCTTATCCTCGTAACGGGGCGGGATTTTCCACAGGCACAGCCAGCCGCCCTGTACGACCAGGTCAACCTCTGCGGCGGTCAGCTCTTCGGCGATTCGCTTGCTGAACTCGTCTATGTCGGGATAATCCTTTTTGCGGACGATTTTCACATTAAGCCCCGCGTTTCTCGCCCTTTCGACCCCGGCGACTGTAGAGCGGGAGCTTATCACAATCGCGATGCTGGCGTTGAGCTGTCCCCGTTTTATATGTTCGAGGATGTTCATCAGGGTGGTTCCGCCGCCGCTTATCAACACGCCGAGCCGAATTGCTTTTTTGTCGGGCCCGGTTTCTGCATTCATCTCGACATTTCTCTGGAGATTCAGTGCGCGGTTTACAAGCTCGTCGGCACGGGTGTTTTTGTCTCTGGTTATGTGTTTTACCTGCCAGTTGTCGAACCGGTCAAGCAATCGGCTGGCCCGAATGAACAAAGGTCTTATCCGCTCACTCTTGACCTTGTATCGACCGTTCAACTGTTTGACCAGCAGCTCGCTGTCGCTGAAGACCGTTATTGATTTGGCAGCGATTTGTTGAGCGCCTTCGAGTGCTTTCAGGACAGCCGTATATTCGGCGACGTTGTTTGTCGTCCGGCCTAAGAAAAAGGCCCTGGCCCCTAACTGCAATCCCTTGTCGTCGGTTAGAATAAAAGCGGCGGCGGCGGGCCCCGGATTTCCTCTGCTGCCGCCGTCGGTATATGCGGTTATGTTCTCAGGCAAGGTATCTTCTCCGGCACTAAGTTGCTTCTTGTCGGCTCAACAGGGCTTCTCGAAACGCCCTTTACTTAACCTGCTCATCCGTGCTGCTCAGCACGAGTATCCTGGTGCAGTTGGGGCAGCGTATTATATCATCTCTTGTCATAAGCAGGTTGACGGACTCGGCTGTAACGCCCATAAAGCAGCCGCCGCAGGTGTACGTCCCCGACCTGCCCTGATGCTGCTCGATGACCGCCAGCGCCTCGCCGTCGTAGGTCTCGGCGACCCGCTTGAATACTTCGAGAGTTTCGGCAGGTATATTTTTTGCGGCCTGGTCCCACTCATGCTGTATCTCTTCAATTTCTTTCTCGTACCTGCCCGAAAGCTGTTCCGATTGCCTGCGGGTTTCCTCGAGCTTTTGTTTTTGCTCTTCTATCTGCTGCTGTATTTGCCGGCACTCGGCCTGGTCGGTCTCGATATCCTTCATCAGCTCCAGAATCTGGGTTTCGATTTTGGAGTTGTCGGCCTTTGTAGTGTTGAGCTGGGTCAGCACGGCTGCGTATTCCTTGTTCGTCCTGGCTGAGTTCAGGGACGCGCGAAGCTTCGTGATTTGCTCGTCCCTGCTTTTGAGCTCAAGCTCGAGCCGGTCGGATTGGATACTGGTTAGCTGAATCTCCTCTTTCTTGGTCTCGAGGCTGCTTGCAAGGCCTCTGACCTGGTTTTCCTGAAATGTAACGTTTCTTCTACATCTGCTAAGTTTGGCTTTTGCAGCCCGCAGACGATTCTCCACACCTTGAAGTTTTACCAAGCCCTGTAATACAGAACCCATCTAAGCGCCTCTGTGCTCAATGAAAAACTATCGAACCCCTTATTATGTGCATTAAGTTTTTATCTGCAAGGGAAATTTGCATTTTTTTTGCAACCGGTGCTATCGGCGGGTGCGAACCGGGCGTCAAAAGGTTGACAGCTCTCTTGCAGGGTGAACGTCTGCATAGTAAAATTACTGGTGGAACGCCTTGAATCGAACGGTTTTTTGGAGTTTTGACGACGGTCGGGGAAGATGCAGTGGCGCAGGGGCTTCTAACTTTGGCGGGGCGTTACGGCTGTCCGTAAGGACTCCCAAGGAGAGCCGGCAGGCGGTTTGCTTTTCAGGAGATATGTTTTGGCAAGGGCTATGATTTTCAAAGGCGTGAGGCAACGGTGCGTAATTTCATTTGCGGTATCGGTGATTCTTGCGGCGGCGGCGTTTTGCGGCGCCGCTGAAAGCGGGCCTGAAGGACCCGAGCCGGACAAAGCCGGGGTGCTGCGGCAGGTAGGGCTCGACTGGATTGAGGTTGGCAGGTGTCAGGAGAAACGGCGGCTTTATTCTCAGGCGGAAAGGTCTTTTCTTACAGCAAAAGGATACGAGCAATATCTTACGGCTTTCGAGCACAGCCGGCTCAACGAGCACTTGCAGAGGGCGCACGGATGCGCGGTTGCGGCAGAGGCGGTGCTGGAGCACCTGCGGTCGGCGGCAGAGCTGGTCAGGAAGGGCCAGCCCATCAAGGCAAGGGCGCATTTCGAGAAGATTCGCGACAGTGAGTACCTCTCAAAGCAGCAGCGTATCTCGATAAGTGAACAGCTAAAGAACATCGACAGGCATTTTGACGAGCAGCAGAGAGAGATTACCGCCCTTTATAATCGCAGCGTTGAATACTACCGTGCAGGTGAGCTGGACAGGGCGAGGGAGGGTTTTCTTGAGATTTCGAGGTATGGTCTTTTGGTTGCACCGGCGGGGCACAGGGCGGAGGATTATTTAGCGGCCATCGACAATGTTCTGATGGCACGTCTGAGCCGGCTTGAGCCCTCGGATACGGCGCCGACGAACCGGTTCGAGCAGCTTTCGGGCTGGCAAAGCGTTGAAGCCGCCGGCACGGCTGAGCGTAAAGACTCCACAGGAGAGAAAAACGCCCCTGAGCCCGATCAGGTCGTTTCGGTTGCCGCCCCCGGCGAGCAATACGTGCCGCACACAGCCGAGCAACTCGACCAAAAACGAGCAAACATCGTACGCGGCTACACTAAGGCGGTGCTCACCGATACCGCCTCGAAGGTGGCAAAACACCTGACGAAAAAAGAATACAATCAAGCGATGGAGGCGGTGAAAAGGGCCCGGAGGGTTGTGAGGCGAAACCGTTCATTTCTGGGCGACGAGCTTTACGAGCAGTATATCGGCTGGCTGGGTCAGTTGTCTGAGAAGATACTGTCCGGCCAAAGCGGCAAAAAGGCGAAATGACTTTTGACCGGCCGGACGTGCCGGGAGAATGCGGCAGGCGGGCCTGTTGAGGGGCGGATTTCGGTGCGAATTGAAGCCGCCGACAGCCGGCAAGGGGTTGTGGTGTGTCGGAGCAGGTGGCAAAATTGGCCTGTGCCGGGGGATGTTTTTGCCCGGCAGAATGGGGGACGAGTTCGCAACGGTACAGATGACCTATTTTATCTTTCCCAAGGGGATGATTTTTTTCTAAATTAACATGTATATTTGGCTTAAGTTTGCTGTTTTGTGCTTGATTTCAGTATTGCGATGTGTGATTATATCGGACTTAGGTCGCTCTGTTGCGGTTTGCAGGCCATTGAGGGTTGATGCGTGTATTTTTTGCTTGCAAAAACCGCTGTTTCTTTATAGACTGGGTTATCAGAGGTATAACCTTTCCTCAAAGTGGCGGGTTGTATAGACAGGTATAGTATTTGGTTTATTTTGAAAAGTTTCCTTTGAAAAAGTAGTTTTATTTGGAGGAGGTTAGAGTTGGATGCGCATGGACTTTCTGAAAAACACTTACGTTTAAGAACCCTGCTGGTTGTTTTGACGTCACTGTTTCTGGTGACAGGCCTTCTGAGCGGAGCCGACTCGTCTGAGGACAGTAAGACGAAGGTGGTGCGCCAGGTGGCTCTGAACTGGATTCAGATAGGGACGGAACAATACAACCGCCGATTCTATTCGGCGGCGGAGAAGTCGCTGCTTCGGGCGAAGGATTACGATAGTTATTTGACTGCTTCGGAGCGGACGACGCTGCAGGAGATACTGTCGAAGGCGCATAAGGCGGCACTCGAGCGCAGGGCGGCCCTGGAGCTGATGAACTCCGCAGACGCCGCTATTGAGCAGCAGAAATTCACGGAGGCCCGCGAGCGTCTTGCGACGGTTGCGGCCAGTGAGTTTTTGACCGACGAGGAGCGTCAGCTTGTCAAGACAAAACTCGAAAAGATTGATTCGCAGTTCAGCCAACAGAAGCAACAGACGGGCGAGCTTTACCGTCGCAGCGTAAAGCAGTTCGAGGCCGGGGAGCTGGACAAGGCGAGGGAAGGTTTTCTGAAAATTGCACGCGGTGACTTGTTAGTGACGCCGGCGGGACAGTCACCGCAGGATTACCTTGTGAAGATAGACAACGAGCTTGCCGCAGGGACAGGCGTGCCTGCACCGACGGGGCCGACTGCGGTAACGGGCCAATCAAAGGCGGCAGAGGTCGCTGCCCGGCCGGTTGTGCCGGCGCGTGTTATTGCTGAAAAGGAGCTTGCCCCGCCCGTATCCGGGGACACGGGTTATATCGGCGAGATAGAGCGCAGGAGAAATGTCATACGAGGAATGACCAAGGCGGTCGTGACGGATGCCCTTGCCAAGGCCCAAAACTATATCGACCTTGGCGAATACGACAAGGCAGGCGACGTGGTTCAAAAGGCGCAGCAGGTGGTTTACGAGAATAATCTGCATCTCGGGGATTACCTGTTCAACCAGTACAGCGGTCAGTTGAGGCAGGTATCGCAAAGGATAGCGGAGGGTCAGGCCCTGCAGGCCGGCAAGATGGAGCGGGACAAGCGCAGCGAGGCGACTAAGGCACAGAAGCAGCACAAGGAGCAAATGGCGGCGGAGAGAAAAAAACGCGTAGCCGATTTGATGGAGAATGCCTTGAATTTCCAGAGGCAGCAGAGATACGAGGAGGCGCTGGGGCAGCTGGAGATACTGCTTTCACTCGACCCTCGGAACAATCGGGCGCTGATACAGAAGCAGACGCTTGAGGATACAATCAGTTTTCGCAAGCAACTGGAGCTGAAGCGGGAAAAGGGCAAAGAGCACGTGAACATAATGCTCAAGACCGAGGAGTCCGGCATTCCGTACGCAGAAGAGATGACACATCCGAAGAACTGGAAGGAGATAATTGCCAAGCCGACGCGTCAGGCGGAGGAGGCGATAGGCGAGGACCCACTTGACGCCGCTGTTGAGAAGCAGTTGGACCAGATAGTCGATTTGTCGGATTTGTTCCCTGAGATGCCTCTCAGCGAGGCGGTAGGGATACTGGAAAATTCGGTTGACCCGCCTCTGGAGATACAGGTCAACTGGGGCGACCTGCAGAATAATGCGGATATTGACCAGACAACGTCCATCAATATGGACGCTGTGAGGGACAGACCTCTGCGGGTTGCACTGGAGCTTCTTCTGGATGCCGTCTCGGGGGGGATAGTGGAGCTTGGTTATGTTATCAGAAGCGGCGTGGTTGTTGTGGCGACGAAGGCGTCGCTGCCGAGTAACTATGAGCTTCGCGTTTATGATGTGACCATTCTGGTTGGTCGGCCGGCTGATTACTACGTCAGTGCTTCCGGCGGCGCCGGCGGAGGCGGAGGCGGAGGCATGGGCGGCGGCGGCGGAGGTATGGGCGGAGGCGGCGGAGGTATGGGCGGCGGAGGTATGGGCGGAGGCGGAGGCGGTATGGGCGGAGGAGGCATGGGCGGCGGAGGCGGAGGCGGAGGCGGTCAAATGGGCGGCTACGTTATGGAGTACTTCTACGAGCAGGAGGAAGAACTCGACAGAGATACGCTGCGACAGGAAGCGCAGGACAGAATGGACAGTCTGATTCAGATTGTTCAGGACAACGTTGACCGCAACAGTTGGGATACTTACGGGGGAGAAGCAACGATTACCCCTTATGAAAATAAGAAGCTTATTGTTTACCAGACATCCGAAAATCACCGCCAGATAGTGAAGCTGCTCAAGGATATGCGCAAATCGCTCGGAAATCAGGTGGCGATTGAAGCGAGGTTTTTGCTGGTCGATGAAAATTTCCTGGAGGAGATTGGTATTGATGTCGATGCTCGCCTCGACCTCGGCGAGCACTGGACCCCGGCAGAATTTCGTATGGGTTCGTTCGAGGCGGTTACACCCCAGTCGTCGGGTCTTCCCGGGAGCTGGGATTTTGGCGACGTTGAATTTCCGCTCGGCTCCGGGGACACGATTCGCGGCGGGTCTTTGTTAGGGACGTTCAGTACCGGTAATAGTTATATCCTTGACATGCTGCAGGCCAGTTTTCTTATAAGAGCGACGCAGGTACACCGGGATGCCGAGTCGCTGGTGGCACCGAAGGTGACGGTTCTGAGCGGCGAATCGGCGACACTTCAGGTAAGAAGAACGGTTCGATATGCGATACCGCCCAACATTCTGGGCAGCGGCGGCTACGGCGGGACAAGTACCGGCGGCGCCGGCGGCCTCGCCGGCGGCTTCGGCGGAGGCAGCCAGAGCTTGACTCAGAGTATCTGGTATGTACCGACAGGACCGACGCTGAATATCACTCCCACGATTACTCACGACAAAAAGCACGTCGTGCTCAACATCGTGGCCGAGCTGTGGGACCTTCTCGGATTTGAAACTCAGACGGTCGAGGTGCCGATACCCGGAAGTGTGGGTGGTGCACCGGCGGAGGTGCTGGAATACGACATATCGCTTCCCCAGACGGAAAGGTCGAGGGTCAAGACGCGAGTGAGTGTCCCAGACAGGGGGACGCTGCTGTTAGGCGGTCTGAAGAAGGCCGAAAAAGAGAATAGGGAAGCCGGCGTTCCGATACTGAGCAAGGTACCGCTTCTCGGCAGGTTGTTCACGAACCGCAGCAAGGTAAACGACCAGAGGGTCTTGCTGATTTTGGTCAAGCCGACGATAATACTCCAGGAGGAGGCCGACGCCGAGGCCATAGCGGCTATGGAGGGCACATTCTGATAGTACATTCGTGGGAAATATGAAGTGTTGTTTGGAGTTTTAAAAGATATGAAGCGGAAAATCCTTATTATCCTGGTGGCCGTATTGGTTGCAGGGGGATTGGCAAACGCGGAGGATTTGGATTACAGGCCGGGCTATATGCTCGTGCGTTTCGCCGATTCTGCAGGCCAGCCTCTTAGTACACAGCAAAAGCAAAGTATTCTTGATTCGCTGTTTGGATGCACGTGTGCATCGCTGGAAAAGGAATACAGCAGTGTTTCCGGGCTTACGCTGGTGCGGCTTCCGGCGGGAGTGACGGTTGAAAGCGCAAGGGTAACATTGAATCAATCGTCTTCCATTCTATACGCAGAGCCGGATTACCGCATTTACCCGAGTCTCATACCGAACGATACGAGATTCGCTGAAATGTGGGGCTTGGACAACACCGGTCAGGCAGGCGGTCAAGCCGACGCTGACATCAATGCACCCGAGGCCTGGGATATCGAGACCGGCAAGAGCAGCATCATTGTTGCCGTGACGGATACCGGTGTCGATTATACACATCCCGACCTTGCCGGCAATATGTGGATTAACAGCATCGAGCTAAACGGCCAGGCCGGTATTGATGACGACGGCAACGGATACATCGACGACATATACGGTGCTGACACGGGCTCAAACGACGGCGACCCGATGGACGATGCTCTGGGCGGCGGGCACGGCACGCACGTTGCCGGAACAATCGGTGCGCTGGGAAACAATAATCGCGGCGTTGTCGGCGTGTGCTGGGACGTGAGCATAATGGCCGTGAAAATCGCCGACGCCAACGGGGTTTTATGGACCAGTGCAGCGATTGCCGGTATTCAGTACGCCATTGACAAGGACGCACATGTGATGAACGCCTCTTGGGGCGGCTATTACTTTTCACAGGCACTTTACAATGTAATTGCCGCCGCTCGCGATGCGGGCATACTCTTTGTGGCAGGTGCGGGAAATGACAAGAACAACAATGATTCCATTCCGTTTTATCCAGCCAGTTACGATCTCGATAACATCATTTCCATAATGGCCACAAATAACAATGACCAGAGCGCCAACTATTCCAACTACGGCAGCACGACGGTTGACCTTGGTGCTCCGGGCGGCGATATGACGGTTCCGGATGACCCGGGGGGTATTCTCAGCACCTGGCGATACGGAGGGTATGAGTTTTTGCAGGGTACGTCGATGGCCTCTCCTCATGTTGCCGGCGCCTGTGCGCTTCTTCTTTCTGTAGATTCGTCGCTGAGCTATACCGATGTCAAGAGCATAATTATGAACACGGTTGACCCTGTTCTGCCGGGCCTGTGTGTCTCCGGCGGGCGGCTTAACCTTTACGAGGCCGTAGCCGAGGCCGCGATTGACAAAACCGCTCCGACGCCAAACCCAATACTCTGGGATATGCCGCCGCAGGCGACAGGCCTGCACACGATTGCGATGGAAGCGGGCAAAGCAACCGACCGCTCAGAGGTGCAATACTACTTTGAATGTGTGAACGACGTCAATATCAACAGCGGCTGGCAGAACGGCACTTTGTATGTTGCGACAGTGTTGGAGCCAAATACCACTTACGGCTTCAGGGTAAAGGCCAGGGATGAATCTCTCGCCTCGAACGAGACCGGCTGGTCCACGACACTGTATGCCACAACGGCCGTCGGTCAGGATAATCTCCCCCCTGCTCCGAATCCGAGCAGGTGGTATATCAAGCCCAAGGTCCATCGGCTGACTCCGCCGGCGATACGTATGCGGGCTAAAACCGCTACCGACGAGAGCGGCGTGCAATATTACTTTGAGTGCATAGAAGACACAAATAATATCAACAGCGGCTGGCAGGACGACGATACGTTCAACGTAACATCGGGCGTATCCGTGCCCAACACCTACACCTTCCGCTTCAGGACCCGCGACAAATCCACGCTGAACAATATGACTGACTGGTCGAGCGCCGAGGCCGTCGCTCTTGCCACGGCGCCGCGCGTTCTTAAGGTTCCTCAGCCCTATCATACG
>CAYMYK010000079.1:0-12960 GCA_964394625.1 uncultured Pirellulales bacterium | reverse complement strand
ATCGCACCACCGAACTGCCGGAAGAGCCGACCATCCCGGCAACCTCGCGGATTCCGTAGCCATCTTTCAGCAGAGCTATTGCCCGCTCTCGACGCCGCCGAAGTCCCCTTCTGAAGTCCCTTTGCTGTCCCCCTTTTGGCCTCATACATAATATTATCGCCTACCCAATGCTCGTTCCTTTACTTTCTCAAAGGTCAATAATCAAGCCCTTTAGCGTTCGCGGGACTTTTTTAGACAGGATAACTCGTGCTTCGCAGCAAAACAGCTCGCTGCTTTGCAAAGTAGTACAGGATTGACAAGATACTTTTTTATTTATCCTGCATTATCCTGTAAATCCTGTCTAAAATACAAATTCCTATAATATCAAGTTTCAAAAAAAACCGCTCCCGCCCCCTGCCTGCCCTGCGCCCGGATAAAATACGCAAAAACAACACTTCCCTCCTATTTCCAAAGAACATCGTCCCATAACCAAATATCCTCTCCGGCATATCTCACTACATTTGCGCCTCAAACCAAAATAGTTACTATACTTTACCATAGAGCTATCTATGTAAGGAGCCAATAGTATGTCCGTTGTGCACCGACGCAGCAAAACTCGTATCGGCAAATGTCCCGTTCGGGCCGGGATGTCAATGATAGGTGTGATGGTCTTTGCCGCCGTAATCTCTATCGCCATCATCGGAACCTCGGCGTACCGCTACTTCTCCTCCATTGAAATTCGTAAATCGGCTCTCGGCATGACAGCCGGGAACGTGGCCCAACTGCTCTGCGAAAGCTGGCGCGGTGTCCGCGGCGACCAAAACTACGACCCCACCGCCGACTCCGGCCTCGGACTCACCATAGCATCGCACAGCACCGGCCCAGAACCACCGCCCGGATTTGCCGTGCTCCGAAACGAAAAATATGAAGTCGTCTCACAAAATCACAGCTTCTATGTCACTATGTCATATTACGACATCGATAACGGCCTGCGGGCACTCAACGTCAAAACGGCCTGGAGTCAACGAGACGGCTCCGGAGATAACCTCGTAATAACAGACAAAACCTTAAGCTTAACCTCATCTGTCATTCGATGGCTTGAATTCCATACCGGCGGCTCATAATGATTAAACGTAAAAAAAATATCAACAATTCCGGCTTTACTATTGTCGAGCTTGTAATAGCCGCCGCTATGGCGACGATTAGCATGCTCGCCATCAGCGCCGTTTTCAGCGATAGTCAAAAGTCCTGGAACGCCACCTACCAGAGGGCGTACTCCAGCGTCGTCATCGAAAGCCATATCGCTCGAAAGGCCTTCGAGGCCACCATTCGAAGGGCCGTCTGCGACAGGTACATGCTCGATGACAATGGCCACTGGGTCGAAGTGTACTATTTCGCAGCCGATACCTCCACAAAGGCCGACCGTTACGCCCGCCTCTACGCGTCCGACGGCACTTTCTACCTCGACTACGGCAAGCTCAACCCAAAAGAAACGCTCGGCATCCTGCCTGTCTGCGAAAACGTCACCGCCTGCTCTTTCTCTGGCGCGGGAAGATGCATTCGAATGTCCCTGACTCTTTCTAAAAACGGACGCTCCACCACGCTGCTCGCCTCGGCAACCCCGCAAAACCAATAACCTTTATCGGCGAAGTCAAATGCGATTGAAATCTCATAAAAAAATGCCACCGGCAAAAAAACGCGGCTTCATCATACCAATGGCAATGATCGCCGCCATTTTCCTCTTCGTCATCGGCGTCGGCCTGCTCTGCATCGGCTTCAATCGGCATATGGCCGCCATACGCGCAAATCGACAGCTTGCTGCAAGAGACGCCGCAGACTACGGCCTGACAAAAGCCGTCTATGGAATGAACAAAAAGCTCCGGCTCGGCTCCTGGAGCGATACGAACCTGCCCGCGCAGGCAAATACACCCCTCCCGGGCGCAGACGCATCCTACGGATACGTCGTTAACGGCGATATGTGGAACGGTTACTCCGCCCGCGCCACCGGAACCTGCGGCTCCGCACACAGGACCATCAACTGTAACTTCCGTATAAGAGGACCGTTTGAAAATGCCATACTCACACGAAGCTCTATGGTCCTAATCAATAACAGCATCGTCGATTGGTTCAATTATGACGAAGACGACGACAGTCTCAAAATCGGCACCACCAGCTCGGCGCCCGACAGCGTCGTACTCAAGTCCGGCGTCACTATCAACGGCGACTTCGTCGTCGGTGAAGGCGCAAAACCAATCGACGTCATTGACGACCAGGGCGCAACCATAAACGGAATCGTCTATCCCGGCGCCGCCGACAATGATGTTATGCTCCCACAGGTACCCGACCCGCTCGCCTCCGCCGACAGCAGCGGAAGCATACAAATCCCGACCACCCTCACAACATCCGGAAAATACGATAACATCCGCTTGCTCAACGGCGAAGCCCTTACCATCGAGGGCGACGTCGAGCTCTATGTCACCGGAGACGTCACACTCGACAACTCCGCCAGAATCGATATAGACCCCAACGCCCATCTTACCATTTACCTCGCAGGAAGCCTCGACGGCAAAAACTCATCCGGATTCAACAACTCCACTCAGCAGCCGCCACGGCTGAAACTCTACGGCCTCGAAACCTGTAACAGCATTATTATAAAAAACAGCGCCAAATTTTACGGCATAATCTACGCCCCCACCGCCACCGTGGATATGCACAACGGAGCCGAAATCTACGGCGCCGTCGTCGCCGACAGCTACATCCAGAGAAACTCCGCCACATTCTACTACGACGCCTCACTCAGAGACGTTGGCTTAGGAGACGATTTCATCCGCTTCGTACCCACACACTGGCGAGAGCAGTAGCCGAACACCCCAACACACCACCCGACCCTGATTCCACCGTCGCCCGCATATCCTGCGCCGCACCACACATTCGTCCCCGAAAAAAGACCAAAAATCGAAAATTCCCTTGACATTACCGCCCGAACCCCATACATTACCTATTGAAACCATTTGGAGGAGCATCTGGTAATGCAATCGCAAACGCGGTTCTTTCGTTCATATTTAACCCGGCGTTTTACGCCGCCCCACCCCTCAACCAAGAAAGGAAGGTGAATTATGTTCAGAAAAATAGCCCTTTCAACATCTCTGATACTAATACTCCTGGTCTATGCCGCCACAGCCCATGCGGCCATCATCGACGTGAATTGGACAAGTTGCGATAATGGTTTCTGGTCGGACCCAAACAACTGGAACCCCAGCACCGTCCCCCACAACAACGCGACCGATTCCTTCAACGTTACGATTGATACACAAGCTTGCGCTGGCGAGATAGAAGTCAGGATACGACAAAACCGAACAGTCAGCGACCTCACCATCTATGGCGACACCGACCTCGAAAGCTACGTATATGAAGACGTCGCCGACATCGCCCTCGCAATCGTCGAGGACCTCGATATTACATTGACCCTTGAAAATGCCCTCACAAATTACGGCGAACTTGAAATCGGAAACCTGCCTCTCGTCATCGACGGAAATATCATAAATCATGCTCACGCTGAGATCAGCGGAATGGACATGACCGGAAACATAACAAACTACGACTACATCGAGCTCGACCAAACAGATATGGAAGGCAACGTAACAAATATGGCCGGCGCCACACTCGAATTTCAGTTCCCCGGAGCCGAGATCAACGGCCATCTGCACAACCTCACTGGCGGCACAACCAAAGTGCAAGCGTACGCAGAAATTAAGCAGGGCGACGTTGAAAATTCTGGTGTCATAGAGATATTCCCTCTTGGCCAGATGATGTTCGAGAATCATTTCGACAATACGGGGCAGATACTCATGAAAGACGGCTCACTGCTCTACTGGGATGAAGAAAACGGTCCCGGCATCCTCGACAACAACAGCACCGGACTCATCAAGGGCTTCGGCCTCATCCAAGCAGGCAGTCTAATCCGCAACACCGGAACCATTTACGCCTATGGCGGCTCCCTGACCATCGCCGCCGACGGCAACTTAATAAACGAAGGTGTTTTGAGTAACTTGCCACCTTCCTCGCTGCACATTAAGCAGACTGACGATTTTAACAACATAGGAACGATTCAAGTCCATGCTGGTGGTGGTATTGGCATTGACTCCAACCTGGTCAATCAGAGCAACGGAGTAATTCAGTTGCTTGGCGGAAACCTGGGAGCGCAAAAAATTGTACAACAAGAAGACGCCGTTCTTCAAGGATTCGGTGTAATCAGCACACCCACCGAGATATTGATTGAATCTGGAGCAGAGATTAAGCTGACCGGCCCGACTAATATCGTGGGCGATGTGAACATCCCTATCGATGCTACCCTCGAAATTAGCGATGGCCAGACCCTAATCACAGGCCACACAACCTGCGACGGAACCATACACCTAAAGGGCGGCACCGTCATCTTCCAGGGTGGCTGCGACTGTACCGACTGCACAATAATTAACGAAGCCGGAACCGACCGCGACCATTTTGACATAAACGCCGACGGCATCGTCAACCTCGACGACTACGCCTACTTCGCAAACTCCTGGCTCTGGACAGCAAGCTGGTGTCGATGATTACCGAAATATCAAGCAGTAATCGGACAATTTGTTCCTGCTTAAAAAGAATGTTCTACAAAAGCAAAAAAGGAAGGTAAATTATGCTAAGAAAAGAATTAGTCCTAATGGCCGTCATATTAGCATTTGCGGCTTCAAACCTGCAAGCTGCGCAAATTTCATGCAGTTGGGTCGGCTGTAACGATGGCCTATGGAGTGACCCAACAAATTGGAGCTGCGGTATGGTCCCGGACAACGGAGGCGGAAATGCCTTCATCGTAACCATTGACGCCAGTAGCTGTCCGAATGAGCTAATTGACGTTGGCTTGCAACAGGACCGAACAATCGACCAACTGGATTGCTATGGCGAAGTTGACCTTGAAAAGTGGACGAGTAGCCGGGTTGAACTTACCATCTACAATGGCCTGACAAACCACAGTGAGTTGGACATTGATGAGATTAACATTCGTGGCAATATAACAAACACTACCGGGGCGACGCTTGGCTTACATGAGGATAAATTTATTCACGATGGGAATTTGTACAACCAGGCAGGGGCAATGATAGAAATCGGAGACGAAGTTAATCTCGAGGACGGTAACATTGATAATGCAGGGGTTATAATGCTTATACCAGGCAGCCTGTTGGTGACTGAATATACACTGCTCAATTCCGGACAGCTCAACATTTATGGCGGCGATTGCGGAGCCGACGAGATCTTTGACAATAACAGTACCGGTACTATCACTGGTTACGGAACGCTTCACGGCGGCGCCGACTTGTTCCGCAACAAGGGTAACATTTACGCTTTTGGCGGCTCACTTGCTATTGGTAGTTTTGGACCTATAATAAATTCAGGCCTGTTAGCTAACAAGCCCTCGGCTTCACTCCACATCACATATGTCATCGCCCAGGGCGGGGACTTTAACAATCCCGGCACAATTGAAGTCAATGCCGGCGGCGGCGTGACGTTTGACTGCAATCTGATTAACGAGCCGAATGGAGTAATTAGGCTTCTCGGCGGGACGCTGGGGGCGACGAAGATTACCCAAAAAGCCGGCGCAACACTCGAAGGCGACGGCAAAATCAGCGGCAACCTCCTACTTCAGGAGAATTCCCGCGCTGCCCTGACCGGCCCCACCGAAATCTATGGCGACGTCCAAATCGACGCAAACGCCATCCTCGATATAAATGACGGGACAACCCTGATTAAAGGCCACTGCACCTGCGACAACGGAACCATCCATCTAAAGGGCGGCTGGCTCATCCCCCAGAGCGGCCTGACAAACAACAACTGCAATATCCTCTGGGAACCCGGCCTCTACAACAACATCGCCGACTTCAATCTTGATGGTCAGGTTGATTTCAAAGACTTTGCAGATTTCGCTGATACCTGGCTCTGGCAGACCGCCTGGTCTACCCCATAGCCAAAAATTGTAACCAAAACCACAAAAGGAAGGTGTATTATGTTGAGAAAAGTATTAATCTTAACGGCCGTCATATTAGCATTTGCAGCTTCAAACCTGCAAGCCGAACAAATTCCCGTATCCTGGGATGGCGGCGGTGACGGACGTTCGTGGGAAGACCCATACAACTGGGACCCAAATACTGTGCCGGAAAATAATGTATCCAACACCTTTGCTGTAACGATAGACAGCGACAGCGGTGAGATAGAAGTCGTTTGGGAATATGAGCACACCATAGACCGATTAGACTGTTACGGCGATGTTGTATTGCGCGGACCTCTGTGGGAGTGGACTCAGCTTGCCTTGGTGGACGCGAGCGGCTTAACAAATCATGGCGTCCTGGGAATCCACTCCTGGGGTCTGGAATTCTGCAAAATACAGGGCAATGTAACAAATACGAGTGGAGCACTGCTTGATTTGTGGGGCGCAGAAATTGAGGGGGATCTCACCAATCAGATAGAGGCAACCATAGAGGCCAACGGAGAAGTCGACCTCTGGGACGGTAATTTAGTAAACGCCGGTCTGGTCGTAATTGCAGACCACGAACTGAATATCAGACAAAACATGCACAATACCGGACAGGTCAAAATTTGCACCGGCAGCCTTGGCGTTGGTGGCATTTTAGATAACGACGCTAACGCTGTAATTACCGGTCTTGGTGTAATCGTTGGCGGGCAGGCGTTGGTAAATAATGGTAGGATTTTCGCAACTGGTGGCGACCTGGTACTTGCTACTGGTCAAGGCACGTTTCTTAACAGCGGGATAATCGGGAACGCTGCCTTAACGTCTCTGAACGTTGCCGGTTTTCCTGGCCCGACCGACAATGCAAATAATCTCGGCACAATAGAAGTCAATGCCGGCGGGGGCGTTGCTTTTGACTGCAATCTGGTTAATGAGCCGAATGGGACAATAGAACTCCTTGGCGGCACCCTTGCAGCCACAACGATCACCCAGATGGCCGGTGCGAATTTTGCAGGTTTTGGCGGGATTACCGGCGATGTACAAATCGACCCCAACGCCACCATCAAGCTGACCGGTCCGACCAACATCGTCGGCGACGTCAATATCCCCGCCGACGCTACCCTCGAAATTAGCGACGGCCAGACCCTCATCACAGGACATACCACTTGCAACGGCGCCATCCACCTCAAAGGCGGTACCGTCATCTTCCAGGGCGGCTGCGATTGTGCCTACTGTACCATCATCCACGAATCCGGCCAGGACCGCGACCATTTCGACATAAACGCCGACGGCACCGTCAATCTCAACGACTACGCCTATTTCGCAAACTCCTGGCTCTGGCAGGCAACCTGGTATTGACGAGAACTACTTTGCGGTGACTTTTTGTAGATATGCCACCTCCGCCCTCGTCAGCGCCCGGAACTTCCCCACGCCGACGCCCCTGCCGTCTATCTTGCCGATTCTCGTCCGCTTTAGCGACCGCGCCTTCAGCCCTAATTTCGCTAACATCCGCCTCACCTGCCGGTTGCGCCCCTCGCTTATCGTCATCTCCACCAGAGACTCGATGCGACCACGCCTCAGTATCTTCACCGCCGCCCTGCCGGTCCTGCGAAACGAGTCCCTGTGACTGCGCACAGCCGAAGGCCCTGCCCTGCCGCCGCCAAGCCATACCCCCTTCTTTAGCTTCGCAACCTCTTCACCGCTAACCTGGCCCCGCACGCTCGCAACGTACGTCTTCTTCAGCCCGTACCGCGGATGCGTCAGCCGGTTCGCCAGCTCGCTGTCGTTGGTCAGAATTATCAAACCGGTCGTATCGGCGTCCAACCGCCCGACGCAGAAAATCCGCTCGCGACACTCGACAATATCTATCGCCTTCTTTCTCCCCTGCGGGTCCGAATTCGTACAGATAACACCCTTCGGCTTGTTCAAAAGAAAATATACCTTCCGCTCCGCCCGAATCCGCCGGCCCTGCACAGTCACCACGTCGTTGTCTGTATCCACGAAAACCGGCAGCGTATCCGCCACCTTCCCATTGACGCGCACCGCCCCCTCTAATATCAGCTCCTCGCACTTGCGACGAGACGCCACTCCCGCCGCCGCCAACACCTTTTGTAACCTCTGGCCCGCCACCGAAAATCCTTCAAATACAACCCCGGCCAAAATCCGCCCACCGCCCGCTAACGACACCACGCCAAATCAAAACACACCCCTCGAAAGCCCCCGGCTTTATGCCGGGGGTGCTACTTGCCCGCATAAATAATCAAAACGCACGACAAAGCCCAAAGAAAGAACCCGACCTGGAACGGTAAATCCCGAAGAATAAGCTTCACCGGGTCCGAATACCTGCCCTGCTGTATCAACACGCTGAAACGAAAAACACAGTACAGCACGAACGCCGTCGTATCAAAAGATAATTCTTCATCTTCCATTCTTTGCCAAACATCCAAAACCAAAAACAACCTGCGATTTCAGACCGGAATCAGGGCTAAAATTCTCATTACGCCACTTTTCCAACGGCCCCACAGTCACATTTTTTGTTCCCTATTTTAACTTCTTCGCATCTTTTTTCGCTTTTTCTTGGTAGCAAGTTTCAATATCATCGCCCTTTGCCGCCAGCGACAATATAAATCCTCACAAAAAACCTGTCAATCCTGTCCTGCTCTGCTTATCCCCTTTGGTCCTCATTCCCTTCTGCCCTTGTAATCTTCGCGTCTATTCGCCTGCCCCCAGGGTGAGCTTGCCCCCAAGGGGCTTACATTGAATAGCAAACGGGGTGAAAACCTGTCCTCAGCTTGCCTGCGGTGAGCTACGTCGAACCGTCGAACGGATTCCTGGTTCCCTTTTGCCCTTTGAACCTTCGTGTCTTGGTGGTAAAACCTCAACCCAAATCCGCCTGCCAAAACTCTTCACAAACCCGCCTCGCCATATTATCCGATGCCCTACCGCTCTTCTCCATAAACGCCGTATAAACTCTATCCCGCATTCCCCTAACATCCGCCTCAAAATCCGAAACCGCCTTCTTCATTACCGTCACACTCTCAGCCACCCGCACAACCTGCTCATCCACTTCTCGCAAACCTGATAACCCCCAATATGAAACTCCCAAACCTCAGGCCGAACACCCTCGAAACCTTCTCAAATATGGCCTCCTTTCCCGCTCAGAATCCTGCCACTAAATGCTACATATACTCTGTAGATGTTTCGTCTCCACTCGCGCATATTGGCCCGTATGAAATCGGAATCCCTTGCAATAATAGCCGGAGGGAATATCAGACGCCTTCGCAGAGCAAACGCCTGGTCTCAGGAAGAGCTCGGAGCCAAGTCCGGGCTTCACCGGACTTACATTGGTTCCATTGAACGTGCGGAAACAAATCTTACGCTGAGTACCCTTCAAAAAATTGCTGTGGCCCTTCATTGCACCCCCCAAGAGCTACTTGAAAAGCACGGGGGGACCAAATGAGCTATTTCTCCGATTTGGCCTCGGCCAAAGATGAAGTTGTGCATGTTCTGTCGGAAAAGGGCATTGACAAGCGGTACCTGCGCTTCGGCGGTGAAGGTCCTGCGCCCGAAAAGAAACCCAGAGTTCCAAATGCTGCAGGATCAGAATTCCTCGGTAATCGGGCAATGGGAGACTGGGCAGAAGATATACTGGCATCTGCAATTCGCCGTTCATTCCCCCAATGGAAGGCCACACACTATGGTAGCCGCGCCAGTATTGCAGCGGGCGATGAGGGATTTCGCGAGTTCTATCTTGCCGCCCTGGAAGACGTTAGGAGATATGGTAAACGCCCAGACCTCCTTCTTTTTGAAGCTGACTGCGATGTCCCTGAAGATATCTCCATGAAGTCCTACGAAGAATGTGAATTGTTTCTGTCACACGCGATCGCAGCCATCGAAGTCAGATCAAGCAAGTTTGAGGCTCTTACATACATGGAAGTACGCCAGAAACAACTTCGCGCTGGCAAGAAGCCCCAGAGGCTTACCCCAAGCTTCACTGTGAAAGTCGAAGATTTGAAAATAGTCTACAGGTGGATGGAGCGATATCAAGTTTGCCAGAGCTACTGCCAGGTTTTTTTTGACCGCATATACTGCATCAACTTCTTAGACGTGCTTAGACTTATTGGCAAAGGTGAGAACATTAATATCGCGACCCCTGCAAAGAGCCAGCAAAAAGCGACAATAATGATTCCGATTACTCAGGGAGTCTGCGTGGGAGAATTCACCGAACTGCCTGCTTTTGGAGTAGCACAGCGAGTCACAACACTGGGCCGCCACGATGCATACGTTGTGCCTACAGGCGGCCAAGTCACCCTCGATCCAGATGCTCTTAGATCAGTCGTTATTCCCTGACTCTGCTGCTTCTTGCTGTGCCTTGTCAACAATAGCGGCAAGTCTCGCAAGTATGTCTTCCGAACCATTATCACTATTCCGGATTTCAGCATCCAGCATATCTAGCGTATCGCCTAACTCACACAGCGTCGCTTCCTTCGCTGATCTGATATCTGGGACACAGATGTCGAGGAGATCGGCTGGCTCAAATTTGGCCAGCCCGCCCCCATATACCCTGCGCTCGCGAGCAGCATACTCCCGTACCTTTCTGCTATTGAGCACCGCAGTCAGCGCCTTGCAGAAAGACCTCCTCTCGTCCTTCGGGTAAATGCAATGGAAAGCCGTAAGAGATCGTACACCTGCCTCATTGAAAATGAATCTTAGACCCCTGCGGACAAATACACCAGCCCATATAGGTGCCGGATCACGCTTCTCCATACTGTACCACGGCGTTCGTTTCGAGAGAAGATACCTTCTCGGCAGTCCTGCCTTCTCGCCTTCGCGCAGATATTCCGCCTCTTCTTCTGTCAAAGGCTCCTTGAAGTCGAGAAGCCAAGCGCGTCTCTGTTTCTCTCGCAGCAAGTCATAGTCTCTCTTTCGGAAAATCACTGATCCAACATCTCGTGCCTTCCCAACGCACGCAACCACAGACCGCGCACCGATCCCAAGCGCCCTCACCCTCTCCTCCGAAATGTGGAAGAAACTATTCGCCCCCGTGGCGATGCCTCGACGCGTGTCGGCCAGTTCGGAAAGCCGCACGTACCCCTTCGGTACTCCCCCGTGGCGGGCTTTTAATAGTGAGTCCCACTTTTTCTCGTCACGAAGCTCCTCGAGCGCAAATCTCTGGCAGACTATCTTGGGGCAATGAACATCTTCCATCCTCAGGATAGGATACAGTTCTTCTACTTCAACGTCATGTTCCACATACGCCGTCAACACAGATTCAACAGCCCGCCCATGCCTCCCTTTCTCAATAAGCATTATCGACGCCGTCGTCAGCGCATCAGCGAATAAACAGCCCGAGTAGGAGAAATAAACCAAAGCTCTGAGAAGCCCTCGATCAAGTAGAAATTCCTTTATAACTTTCCCAAAATTGGCGTTCACCCACTCCCCCGGAACAATGATCGCAGCTCTCCCGTCGTCTGCAAGCCGCCTGCTTATTTCCAATATGAATAGCACATAGATGTTTGCCAAACGACTTACTTTTACTCCGTTCTTAGCACCAATATCCTTGAAAATATCGCATCCGTAGTGGAAATTGTGGTGCTTCAAATAGGGGGGATTTGCAACTATTGCATCAAATGTATGCCTTGCCTCCCACGTGAGAAAATCTCCCTTGATGAAATTGACCCCATCCGCCTCCTCAATGCTATTTCTGGCCGCGCTAAGAATAAACGGATCTGCATCGACCCCGGTGATGTTACATCCAGGTGCCCGCCGCAGGATTTCTCGGATGAAAACTCCAGTACCACACCCTGGGTCTAACACGGTCCGCGGGTTCTTCTCAAGAACCCACCTGCACATGAACTCCGCTATCGGCCCTGGTGTGAAGAACTGACCGTATTTCTTTCGATGCCAATCTGGAGCTTGCCCTATGTATGACTCCTCTGGGGCCGACGTGTCCCAGTCTCCAAGGCGACTCTCCGAATCACACTCCTCAATAATATTTCTGAAAAGCGGTAATGCACCTTCCTCGTTAACGTAGATGTCTCTATCCAGCTTATGCCCAGGAATTGCCATTTTCCTTAATTCCTAAGAGTTCCGACACTCATTGTTCACACAGTTTCTATACCACTTTGCCAGACTCCTGGCAATTCCTTTTCCAATCGTTGCCGGCGCTCCCACGGAATTCCTGCGCGTATTCTTCTCTCGTATCCCACCCCAATCTGCCGCGGCTCATTTGTCGCCGTAACCTTATCCCCCAATGCCTCAATCAGCCCCTTCAACGCCAGCCGATGCGTATGCTCCGTAGCATCCCCCCGAACCCACGCCTCATTTATCTCACCAAGATACTTATCAAACGCATCCTTTGCCATAATATCCCCACAACCCTCGAATTCAATACCGGATTCCTTGTCCCCGCTTGCCCGCCACTTGCCCGCCATTCGTTTGGCGGGTTCCCTTGGCGAGCTAAGACCCAATCAAAAAATCTTCAATCTCCAATATTCAATATTCAATATTCAATCCCATTACTGCCTGTAATCTTCGCCCCATATTCTACTCCGCGCGCCCACAAAACGCAACCCGCTTCCCAAAACCCTCCCCTGCTCCCCTTATGCACTTTTGCCTTTTCGTACCTTCGTGTCTTCGTGGTGAGTACTCCTCTTTGCCCAAAACCAATTCAAAAAACCGTGTTAATCTGCGTTAATCAGTGTCTAATTTCTTCGTGCCTTCGTGGTGAGTCCTCTATGCCCTTTCACCCTTTTAATCTTCGTGTCTATTCGCCTGCCCCCAGGGTGAGCTTGCCCCCAAGGGGCTTACATTGAATAGCAAACGGGGTGAAAACTCGTGGCTCCCTTTGACCCTTTTGCTCTTTTGCCCTTGTAATCTTCGTGTACATAGACCGTCATTTCGAGCGCAGCCGAGAAATCTATTCTTTCCCGTCATCTCTGAAAGCGTGTCGTTTGTCAAGTACGCCACATAATTATTCCTCG
>CAYMYK010000078.1:0-12998 GCA_964394625.1 uncultured Pirellulales bacterium | reverse complement strand
CTCTATGGCAGCACTCCGCCACCCGCAAAAGCAACCTCGCCGAATCCCGCAAACGCCTCTAAGAACATTAACACAACACCAACACTGACATGGTCCGCCGGTTACAGCGCCGACTCGCACGACATATACTTCGGCACAAATCCCGTGCCGACATTCATCGATAATCGTACCTCGCCAAGCTACAACCCCGGCTCGCTCGCAAATGATACTACCTACTACTGGCGAATAGACGAAAAGAACGTCGGCGGTATCACGACAGGTGACCTCTGGAGATTTAGAACAGTAGCCGTCGGCCCTGTCGAAGGCTATGACTTTGCAGACTTCTCCGATTTCGCCGATGAGTACGACCGGACCGATTGCGATGCCGGCAATGGTTACTGTAACGGCGCCGACCGCGACGAAGACGGTTTCGTCGATTTGCTCGATGTAACAATGTGGACGCAGCAGTGGCTTCTGGGATTCTAAGCACCGCCCGCGCCCATTGCAGTTCGTGCACCTGTCACGCTGTGCTTTTTTCCGCACGGCACGGCAGGTGCATGCCCACCAAAAACACAACACCAGCGAACGACCCACGCATCCAAGACGTACATACCTTCAAGAGGCAAAGAATATAAAACGACTGCCGAAAATCCTGCAAAGTCCGCTGACAAGTCGCAGGCACGAAAAGTTCTTGCATTTGCCGCTCACATAGGTTATCAGGGCACTAATCCCCCACACCCTATATTGCTGAGTGAAGCACTGTTACATCAATCTCGAATGGATGGTTTGAAAATGAAAAACGCAAGAATCCTCCTTACGTCAATCGTAATATCACTCGTCGTCATCACTAATCAGACGCTTGCCGAATCGAATTGGTGGCCCTGGCGGCCAGCCGACGACACAGGCCCGAGCGCAATCGATATGACCGGCTGGCTCGACAAACCCGCCGGCTGTCACGGCTTTTTGAAAATCGACAACGACCGTTTGCTCTTCGAGGACGGAACGCCCATAAAGTTCTGGGGTACAAACCACGGCAACAAGGGCTGCGCACCAGACAAAGAAACCGCCGACTTCCGCGCCGCCCGATACGCCAAGTACGGCCTGAACCTCATCCGACTCCACAAGTTCACCTGGCACGGCAACCGGGCCGGCATAGGCCACAAAGACGACTCAACAAAAACCGAACCCGCGGGACAGGATCGCCTCGACTACTACTGCACCCGGCTACGCGATAAAGGCATCTACTGCTCCTGGTCTCACATCTATGGCCATCGCCTCCGGCCCGGCGACCGCAACAAAGTCCTCGCTTATGACGAAGTCGTCAATGCCGGCTCCGCCCACCTGAAGGGCTCCTCGATAGGTCTCGTTATGTTCGCCGACGACCTCCAGGCACTCAATATCCAGCTCACCGTAAATATGCTAAACCACACAAATCCCTACACCCATAAGCGGTATGCCGACGACCCGGCCCTGGCATTTATCGAACTGCAGAATGAAGACGACATCTTTTTCCCAACCACCAACCAAATGGTAATGCAGTGCCCCACATACAAAAAACTCTTCTGTGAGCTGTTCAGCGACTGGCTAAAAAGAAAATACGGCTCACACGAAAAACTCGTCGCCGCCTGGGGACAGCGCGCCCTCAACGCCTATCCCAAATTCCAAACCGACGAATCGCTCGACAAGCGAAACATATACCCCATCGCCCACGCCTGGTACCTCGGCGAAGGGCTCCAACAGGAACAAAAAAATAAAGGCACGGGCAAACGCCTGCTCGACACCGCACGATTCCTGTACGAGACTCAAAATAGGTTCTACTCCAAGTTCGCAAAGGCCATCCGCGGCACCGGCTACAAAGGCCCCATCGTCGGCTCCTGCTGGCAGGCCGGCTCGGGTATCCCGCATTACTACAATCTGCACTCCGACGCACTCGTCGGCATCATTGACAGACACAACTACTTCGGCGGAGGCACAGGCCACGGCTTAAAACCCGGAAAAGTAAATAACCAGACAATGGTCTCGCAGCCCGGCTCGGGACTGCTCAGTACCGGTTTTCAGCAGGTCGCCAATCGGCCATTCCAAATCTCCGAATGGCTCAGCAAGCTGCCGAACGAATGGATCGCGGAAGGCCCGCCAATCATCGCTGTCTATGGCCTAGGCCTCAATGGCTGGGATGGCTCGTGCGAGTTCGCCTCACGCGGAAAATTCACCGACAAAATCGCCACACCGAACGTCTATAACATCGACGTCCCCACGCAGATAGGACTTTACCCCTCCCTCGCGCGAATGGTCTATCGAGGCGATGTAACACAAGGCAAAATCTCCTACGCCAAGAAAGTCCACATCCCCTCCCTCCTCGAAGGCCGGCTCGGCTTCACCGACAAGGTCGCCCAGTCCGGAGACCATAAAGTCTTCAAGGGATCCACTCCCAACGAAGCCCTCGCCCTCGTTGCCGGAAGAGTCGTCGTCGATTTCACCGACCAATTCGAACCCACACAACCCCCAAAGCTCGAAGGCCTTGTCAAAGGAAAAACCGTCATCTCCAATACCGGCCAGCTCAAATGGAACTACGACGACAAGGGATACTTCACCGTGGATACCCCCGCCACTAAAGCCGTCGTCGGTTTCGCCGCCGGCAAAACCCTCAAACTTGGCAATGTCACCATCACCCCCCAAACCGACTTCGCCGTCATCTTCATCACCGCTATGGAAAAAGATAAAACCATCGCCGACAGCAGACAGATTCTGATAAACGCCGTAGGCCGTGCCTATAACACCGATATGAAATACAACGATGACCACACAGAATTGCTCGAGGTAGGCCAATCACCCATTCTCCTCGAATCAATCGACGCCGATATCACAATCGAAAAGGATGGAACCCCCACCGTCTACCCCCTCGACAACGACGGCCGAAAAACCAACACCACCATTCCAATCATCGATGGAACCTTCTCAATCAACGGAGCAAAATACAAAACAATCTACTACCAGTTGCAATACAACTAATCCCTCATCTGACATTAACGCTGAAAATACGGCTCGGTGTCGGCATTGAGACATTCCTCGTCCAGAGGAATATCGAAGTGTTCGTTAGTGGCCCGGAGCTGCTCGACAGATAGCTTGCTCACTACCCCGCCGGCAGCGGCTGCCTTTAGATATATCCCTGCCGCCTTCTCAGCCATATCGACCAGACCGAATGCCTCGTCGAGATTTCGGCCGCGTGCCAGGACACCGTGAAACTGCCACAACGCCATAGGCCGCTTCTCAAGAGCCGTTGCCGTCGCAATACCAACCTCCGGACAGCCAGACATTATCCACGAAACAAACTCTATCCCCTCCGGAAAATTGGGCGCACACTCAACATGCATCTGCCAAAGCAGCTTCGACAACCGCGCCGTATCAAGATCAAGCGCATATGACAAGGTAACCAGGTTCGGTGCGTGGGTGTGAATCACAGCCCGCTTGAGGCCGTTCGATACTCTCTTGATTGCCGCCTGGGTCCGCAGGTGAGACTCCAGCTCCGAAGTAGGCCGGGTATCCGACTCGAATCCATATATAATACGGTAGCTGCCCCCGGCCTGGTCAATCTCTATCACTCCGACATTCACCAGCGGTTCGAGCATAATATTCCGCAAGTACCTTCCGGTACCGCTGACAAGAACCATGTCCCCCGCTAACTCGCCCAGTACCATCTCCATAGATATCCAGTCATCCGTACTCTTCAGGGGCCTGATCTCGTCGACATCCTCATCGGTCAAACGCAGGCTGATATTACCGCCGTTCGCCTCAATCCAGCCCTTGTCCCACATGTCGGAACTGACCTTTATCGCCTTCTGCACAAAATCCGGCACCTGCTCAGACATTCTGTCACGTCTCCTTCTTTAGCCGTTAGATTGTCCACGGGATTAGATTATAGACTGCCCAACGAATATCGCAATACAGGGTAACGAAGACAAAATCGAATTGCCCGAACTCGGCCGATTCTCAATCAACCGCGATGAATACAAAATAATCTACTACCTCGTAGCATACCTGATTTCATCCCCAGAAAGTGCCCCACTATAGCACAAAATGACACACCCCGAGCTCACTATGAGCTCCTGATATTTCTGGGATTTTGGTGATTTGAATTTGTTTCGGATTCCCGGCGCCTGCAGCGTTATCTCACTATGCCCAAGCCGCTGCCGACAGCCGTCGTCCTTCCTCGCGCAGCGACGGGGGATAGCGCAGCCCTTCCACCTGAGTCGTGCACTTGAAGGTTGACATTCCGCCCTGAAATGGTATCGTCCGGCTTAAGTTATCTATCGCTGGAGCTGATGTACCCGGAGAAATTGAAGATCGCAGCTTTATAAAATTGTGGAGCAAAAGAATGTCGGCAAAAAAGTCTCGACCTGTCTATCGGATAAAAATAACCCTAAACGGCACCAAACCACCTGTCTGGCGGCGAATGCTGGTGCCCGGCACCATCCGTCTGGACAGGTTTCACGATGTGCTGCAAACAGTCATGGGCTGGACAGACAGCCATCTTCACCAGTTCATTTTAGGAGAAACATTTTACAGCATTCCGTACGACGACTTTGCTTTCGGATTGGAAACGATGGATGAACGCAAATATAAGTTGTCTCAACTGCTGAAAAAAGAAAAAGACTCCATAATATATGAATATGACTTTGGCGACAGTTGGGAACACCGGATAGTCCTCGAAAAAATACTTCCCGCAAACAGCGATGTTGTTCTGCCAAGCTGCATTAAAGGCAAACGCGCTTGCCCGCCGGAAGATTGCGGAGGCGTCTGGGGCTATCAGGACCTTACCGAGGTCATTCGCAATCCTTCACATCCCGAGTACGAAGAAATGCTTGATTGGCTGGGTGGAGAGTTTGACCCGGAGGAGTTTGACCTTATAAATACAAACAAAACGTTAGCTCGCTACTGCAGATAAAAAACCCGGCAAAAGCTTTAACTCAAACCGCACCCGTTGCGCGTAAAAATGCTTCGGCCACCCTGCAGCCCCAGCATCCTTGGGCTTGATGTCTCTCAAATGCTGTCGCCGGACTAAAATTCAATAAAATTCGTTGTAAGTACCCGATGTGCAAATATAATTGGCTGTTCGCTTCTTACGCTGATGGAGTTGGTTTCGATGCCGCTAAAAATGCTCGATTTGACGGGTACGTGGGAGTTCAAGGAATATCCCGCCTCCGCCCGGCGCATGCGTGACCTCGATTGCTCACACTGGAGCAAAACGACTGTCCCAAGCTCTATCTTCGAGTGCCTGATTGACGCAGGCCGAATAGACCCGAAAGACCTGTACGCCGACCCCGAAAAATTCGCCTGGGTAAGCGATACCAACTGGGTATTCCGAAAGGAATTCGATATCGATACCGCCCTGGCCGGCTGCAAACACAAACATCTTGTTTTCGAGGGTCTCGATACTATCGCAAGCATCTGGCTCAACGAAAAGCTCATCGCCAGGACCGCCAATATGTTCATCCCGCACCGGTTCGACGTAACCGGCCTGCTGAGGCCCGCCGGCAACCGGCTGTTGGTAAAGTTCGACCCGCCGGCGGCCCACGCCAAACGGCTGATGAGACGGTACACATCCTTCGATTCGTCCGCCGTAATAAAGCCCTATCGCTCTTACATACGAAAGGCCCAGTATCAGTTCGGCTGGGATTGGTGTCCGTCCCTGCCCGGCTGCGGCATCTGGCGGCCCGTGCGCCTCGAAGGCACTAATATTACCCGGTTCGATGACGTTCACATCCGAACCATCGACTGCAATGACCGCTACGCCGATTTGATGCTTGCAGTAAAGCTCGAACCGCGCCCGACCGAAGAGCTCGCCTGCCGGCTGCGACTCACCGGCCCCGGCCCGGCCGGCGAATATCAAATGCCATTCAAAACCGGCGAGGTCTTTAATTCCACCGTAATTCGACTAAAGAACCCCGCCCTGTGGTGGCCTCGCGGCTATGGAGAACAAAACCTCTATCGGCTTGAGCTCGAGCTGAACGCTAAAGACCGCATCATAGACCGAGCAGCTCGCCGGTTCGGTATAAGAACGGTCAAGCTGAACCGTTCCGAAGACAGCCGGGGCAGGAAATTCGCCATCGAAGTGAACGACCGAACCGTTTTTGTAAAAGGCGCCAACTGGATCCCTCCGACTCTTTTGCCTGGCTCAACAACAGACGAAGACTACGACCGCCTCTTGAATGCCGCCGCCGATGCGAATATGAATATGCTGCGAGTCTGGGGCGGCGGCTACTACGAAGACAGCCGATTCTACGACCTGTGCGACCGGCTCGGTATTATGCTCTGGCAGGATTTTATGTTCACCTGCGCATATTACCCCGACCGGAAATGGTTCCTCGATGAAGTCGAAAGAGAGGGCGCGACCGTTGTCAAAATGCTCCGAAATCACCCGTCTCTTGTCCTGTGGTGTGGAAACAACGAAATCGACTGGGGCCATCACAACCGAATCTTAGGTAAAGGCAAAAAGTTCCACGGGAAAGCAATTTACCACAAAATTCTGCCTCGTCTCGTCCGCGACCTCGACCCGGACCGCGACTACATTCCAACGACGCCTTTCAGCGAAAACGGCGCCCCCAACGCACCACACTGCGGCACCGTCCATAAATGGGATGTCTGGGCCTTCTATGCCCCGACCAGACAATACATCTGCCCGCCGGACAACATTCCCCGATTCGTCGCCGAATTCGGCCTGCAGTCGCTGCCAGCTCTTGAAACACTCGAACAGCTCTGCGACGCCGAACAGTTGCGCATCGGCAGCCGGCAAATCGAAAAGCAAAACTACCAGCTCGACGGAAACTGTCGCCTCTTCCGATACCTGACCGAGCTGTTCACGCCGCCGCAGTCAATCGAGCAATTCGTATATTTCTCACAGCTTACCCAGGCAAGGGCGCTGAAAAAATACGTCGAACATCTGCGAGCACACAGCTTCAGAAACAGCGGCGTGCTGTTCTGGCAGTTCAACGACGCCTGGCCCGCCATAAGCTGGTCCGTCGTGGATTACTTTCAAAGACCCAAAGCCGCCTGCTACTACGCAAAACGATTCTTCCGGAATGTCCTTGTAACCGCTGTCGGCCTATTCCGTCCACCCAAGGCAAATACAGAACCCGCCCTCGAATCACTTTCAGCCGTCGTGGTCAACGACTCTGACAGCCCCGTAACCGCAACGTTGAGCTGTCGAGTCATCGACCTGTCCGGAAAGTCGCTCGACCAGGTCGAGTTTCCGGTTTCCGTCGCACCTTTTTCTACCTCGCCGGCGATAAAGCTGCCGAAAGCTTTCGTCAATCCCGACCGGCCCGAACACTCCTGCCTGCACATAGTCGTAAGCAGCCACGCCCGGACGATTGCCCAAAACCTCTATCTCTATCTTCCCGACAAGTACATACACTGGCCCGAACCACGCATAACCGCCGACGTCCAGCAGCAAAGCGCCAACCGCTGGCGTCTGCGCCTTGGCTCGGATGTGCTCGCAAAGGACCTGCAAATCATTACGAAGCCCCCCTGTCGGCTAAGCGATAACTTCCTCGACCTCATCCCCCCGGCCACCACCGATGTAATCATCACCGCCGAACAGGCCGACGGTCACACCCAGCCGGCCGTCCGCTTCCGCTCAGTTGCATTCTCTCCAGGGTAGATAGTCCCCCCCCTCGCCAAACCGCATTTACTGCGGCGGCCCGCCACGCTCCATCAATAATTGCATAAACAACTGGTCCGGTGTCATCTGTCCGCCTGCGCCGGGCGGCATCATCCCCGGCATGGTCGGTATCGGACTAATACGCCGGACGCCCTTGCCGCCCCACGCCCGCAGCGGCTCCTTTGTCTTTTTCGCGAGCAACCTTACCTTTCCGAACTTCAATCGCAGCTCGTTAGGCCAGTTCACAAGCTTGACCGGAACTCGCTCGATAACCTTGCCGTCATAGCTGTAAAGCATATCGAAATATCTCCGCGAATGAAGACTTCTGCCCGACAAATCGTTTACCGGCACCACATCGACCAGAATTGCTCCGGTGTCGTAGTCTATTCTTTCCGGAAGCATCAAATCCTGACTGCTCTGTTCAACTTTTGTATCGGCTACCGTTCCTATCGTCTCCCCACGCTTGACCATAAACTGCTCGTTATACCAGTAACCCAGTGCGTACTTCGACACCTGCACCTCCACCGCCTTCGATGCCTCCTGCATATTGACCGGGAAAAAATACAACATCGCCGGAATCGAAACCGGCTCAGTTACATCCGAAAAACCGCTCCACAAAATCACCTTGTCCTTGTATGACAAATCACTCTGGGCAAACTCCTCCGTCCCCGCTACCGGATTGAAAACCCCCAGCCGAATCCTGTACCGGTACGTCTGGCCCGCCTGAACGGTGTCATCGTATGCCCAAAAAACAAGCGGCTCTGCCATCTTCGCCAAATTCTTGCCCGTGAGCGATATATCCTTAAGTTCGCTGTAAAACTCATTAACATTAAACATTGTACGCTGCAGTTTTTTGGACTTGTCCGCCGCCGTCTCTGAACCGGCTCGCGGCTTCTTCACCGTAGTTCGCGTCCGTCTTGATGTAGATGTACCCATCGGGCTGCCTCCGTACATCAGTTGCATGAACGCCTGTTCGTTCTGCGGCCCGCCGCCGGAGCCCGGCGAAGTTGCAGTAGCCGGCCTCGTTGTCCGGCGCTCCTGTTTTGCCTTTTCGCGTGCCTGTTCACGCTCCTCTTTCTTCTTTGCCGCCGCCTCTTCACGCGCCTCTCGCTTTTTCTGCAAGTCTATCTGACTCTGGTTGGCAACATATTTTTTGTGTATCGCCGGTGGAAACCATTCTTCGTCCGATGACGCAATCCGATAAGCCGCCGGCTGCAACAAATCCGACTGAACAACCGGGTCGTCAAACTTCAGCCGCTTTACCTTAACGCCGCCCGCCGAAAGCTCCACTACCTGCTCGACTATCGAAAACATATCCCTGCGTGCGTCAATCCGCACCCGCGGCACATCCTCCCATTTGCTCCAGCCGACATCGTCCAAAAGTCCCTGTCTCTGTAGCTGTACCGCCGCAAAAACCGGCTTCGCAAGGCGCGGGGCACGCCATTGCTCCGGCACTTCCGTCCCCGCAAAACTCTCGTGAAAACTCTCGTACAATGACGAAACATCAAACTTGCCCTCAACCGTAACAAGGTCCAGGTCGTTCGGTGCGTATGCCGCCTGGTCGTCGACGTTCTCAAGGTTAATCTGATGAATCGGTATATACGCCGCCGCCCTTATGTGCTCGGCATCTACGCCGGCAACTTCTCCAATTTGAGGCATACGATATTTAGGATGAATACTATTCTGTGTAGAGACCGGCTGTAACAAAGTGATATTTGTGTCTATCTGTGCCAGCGGCGACTTCATCAACGCCAGAAAATCCTGTGCCTTTGATTCGTATGTTTTTTTCACCACCGCCTTCGAATTCAGTCTCGCCTGAACCGCGCGCGCTTTGTCGCTTATGTATATGTCAACCTGGCCGGGCTTGAACTGCCTGTCGTCAACGGTTATTGTGTTCGGACAGAAAAAAATCTGCGTCCACCCTATCCATCCGCACAGGACCAGCGCAACTGCAAATACAATTTTTTCTATGTGCTGCTCAAAAAAGCTGCCGCCCAATTTTCTCATCGTCTTATTCCCAAAAAACCAACGACTCAAACTGACCGATTTATGACGGCTCGGCCACAATTTGCCTTTTTAGTTTTGATTTTCACACTCTCAAACCGACGGTCGGTCGGCTTATCGATAAAACCTATCTGCCTTTCTTCTCTTTGTCCGCCTCAAGAGCTTTCTTAACCGACTCCGGTTTGAGAACATCGCACCCGGCCCTGTTGAAAATGTATTCGCATATCACATCAACCTCCACCACCGCATCGTCCCCGTATCGGTAAAGATAGTGCTCATCGGAATCCTTGTCTACCGGACTGATATTGCTCTCTAAAATCGTAATCTGATTGTGCACAAAACGCTTTGCCGGCTCCGTACCGTCGTATCCCCTGAAGATGTGCTCCTTGCCGCTGCACAGCTCCCTCATAAACTCCACCACCGACTTCGCGCTCACCACCGCCATCAGCTCAAAGTGAACAACGTCGATTTCGTTGTCTGTCAGTCTTCCCGTAAACGACTCGCTCAATCCGTCCTGTGCCTCATAAACGTAATAGGGCCCTTCGCCCGAAGAGGACGTTTTGCTCACGCTCTTCCTGCCGAATGTATTTTCCGTGCTCGTAAAACTCACCCAGAGCAGCCGCTTCGCACCCGATGTGTAAACACTCTGCGAGTCTCCGTTCATCGCCTCTATCGTGCCAAAAGCATCTTCGATAATCCAGTAGCCGACCTGCCAGTACCAGCAGTCTTTAATCGCATCGTCCCGCGTCTTGTACTTGTAATCCTTCCACAAATCGTAGCCCGGTATGTCCGACGCATTTACGTAAACCGCCGCCGAGGCCGCCTTTTCCCGACATAATTCATCCGTTATTGTCGCTTCGACCCCCTGCAGTCTCGAAAACATCCTCCTGGCGCCGCCCCTGCCCAGCTTTGTCCTCCTCGTGTGGGGAAGAGCCCTCTCTATCTCCGCATTCGTCGGACAGTCCCGCCCGTTGACCTTTTCAATCAAACCCTCGATTCGGGTTCGATACGACCGCCCGAACGCGTCGAAGATAAGCATCGATTTGTCCTTCGGCTCCGGAAACATCTCGTAGCTTAGAAGCTCACGCTGCGTCGTCCGTCTTGCAAGAAACGCCACCTGATTTGCATCCCGATGCCACGCCTGTTCGTACGCCTTCTCTATCTCTACCTGACTCAGCGGAACTGCGCTCGCCGCGAGATTCCTCACGTTCCTTGCTAATGGTACGCTTTCTTTCTCCACCGTCTTCCTGAAGCTGCTCCCCATCAAAAGCGCCACCCCAAAAACCACAAAGCCGGCCACGAGTATCACCAGCGGTATTACCAGGGACGAATATGACTTCAAAACCCCAAACTTCCCCAGAATATCCTTCAACTGCGACAAATCGACTTTAGCCATCTCTCTTGCTCACCGAATTATTTGTCATATCCCTGTTTTCCAACCGATAAATCCTGTCCGCCATAACCGGCTGCTCTGACAACTCTCTTACCGGCTGTGATATCCTTCTTCGCCAGACTCGACTTCTTGCTCCCGGCCGAAACAGCGCCCGGCTGCTTGGACTCCTTCTGCTCTTCGGCCTTGCCGTCCTTTTTCCATTTGAACTTCGCATTCAGAACAAACCAGTGGTCGTTCACCTTCTCCTCGGGCTTTCCAGACCTGTCAAGCTTGCTTTTACCGTATTCGTCCAGAACCGCTACCTTGCTGACAACCTCCTTCGTCATCGGGTCAATCAATACTTCCTCGCCCGATTGGCCCCTCTTAACCTTCTCTCCAATGCCCTTCGGCATATCAGAACCAAGGTCAACCTCTCCCGTCTTCAATTCAAAATGGGTAATTTCCGTCTTCTTATAAAGCTCAAAAGGCACGTCCCTGCCCAGTGCCTCATCCAAACGCATAAGCCGGGTGATAACCCCCCATCTGCTCTTGTCGTCTCCCGTACCCGCCGGGTCCATCAATCCGCCTAAGTCCTTGTATGGACTGTAACCCGCTACCGTCACGACAAAACCCTCCGCCGGCGCCTCGGTAGCCTCCGCTGCGGCAGCTCCCGACCGCATCGCACTCGGCGGTATGGCGTATTTCGAGCCGCCTGCCGCCTGCCCGTAAAGCAACTGCATCATCGCCTGCTGGTCATACGGAACCCCTCCGCCCGAACCGCCGCTGGTTACATCCATACCATGTTCAAAACCAGAGGCCGTAAAACTCGCCCTCTCAACGTCTGTCGTGTATCGAACCGACATCGACGTCACGAATACCTGCTTGCGCTGCTCACGAGACGTCTTTATCACCGTCCCCACGTCCCCGTCCTTAAACGCCCTGTACAAATCCCTCTGCTCAGGCGTGTTCCGCTCGTCCGGAAGCACCGACAGCAACGCCTGCTGTAAGGTCGGGATTACATCACGATACCTGAACAAATCAAGCTGCTTCTGTATTGCCGCCTCATACTTTGTCGATTCACTCTTGATACGGCCCAGTTCCTGTTCCGCCCGCCTGGCGGTGCCGATAAGCTGGCTCACCTGCCTTCTCACACCGCTCTTGCCGGCATAGCTCGTCCGGTCAACGAGCGCCCTGGCGAAGGCAAGTACCGAAATCAGCAAAAATAGAGCCGCCGCCGCTGCAAACCATTTCGATTTCGCCGCCCAGGCCATCGACCGCGCCACACTCTTCGGCAGCAGATTGCTCTCTATCCTGCCCAGACCGAGCGCCTGAATGCCCAAGCCATATACCACTGCGAAATCGCACACGCTCTCGTGAAACTTCGCCGCCGATACCCCCGCGCTTATACCAAGCTGCTTGAACGAATCAGGCCTCTCTATCGGTATCTGAAGACTCTGCTGAAGATACTGCAGCAGACCTCGCATCTTCGTGCCGCCTCCCAGCGCAACTATCCTCCCAATCTTGACGTTCGGATTCGAGTTGTTGTAAAAACCTATCGAACGCTGTATCTCCGACGCCAAATCCGTAAATACCGGCTTCATCGCCTGAAGTATCTGCCTGGCGTACTTGCTCATCGGTGCCGTTCGCTTCAGCTTCTCGGCCTTCTCAAAATTAAGCTTGAACGTATCCGCTATCGCGCGAGTAAACGCATTGCCCCCCATAGGTATCGTCCGCTGCCACACCGTCTGTCTCGTACACACCACCAAATCCGTATTCTCCGCTCCGATATTCAGCACTACCACCGCCTGACTGTCCGAACTCGTCAAATCCGCCCTGTCGTAAAGCAGGTAGTTATACAACGCCATCGGCGCCATTTGTACGTAACCTACCTTAATACTCTCCCTCGCAAAATGTTCCAGCTCTGAAGTCACCACATCGTTCTTAATCGCAAAGATACCAACCTCCACCTCCGCACTGCCCGGCTCG
>CAYMYK010000077.1:0-13011 GCA_964394625.1 uncultured Pirellulales bacterium | reverse complement strand
GATATGGACTACGATACAGCCGCCCTGTACTGCATGAAAATTCTCAGGAAACTACTGCCCTTAAAGGCCGGCTGCGTCATAAATATCAATGTCCCCCTGCTCTCGCAGGGCGAGCCGAAAGGCATCAAAGTCGTCCCGCAGTCGAACAAGGGCTTTGACGAATACTATATCCCCCGGCTCGACGAAACCGGCAGGACCACCTTCCAGTTAGCCGGCTCGCCGGACATCTCCGAAAACTCACCCACCGATACCGCCGCTCTCATCCGGGGCTACATTAGCGTCACCGCCCTTGCGCCCGATATGACCGACCACAAGAAAACGCGCCGGCTTGGAAAAATAAAGTGGAGCTTCGCCGCTCAAAAAAAACCTTCGGGACAAACAAAATGACTGAGCAGGGAACTCGCCGAACCAAAAAACAAAATACACAAATCCACATTATGACGCATTTTTTTACTACGAAGTCACAAAGGCACGAAAAACTTAACCACGAATTAACACTCCGCAGGACACCTTACGGCGAACCAAAGCACGAATTTACAGAACACAATTCTCTATTCGTGTCCATTCGTGGCTCTCCAATGTTATTCTTTTGTACCTTTTGTGACTTGGTGTCCTGGTGGTAATAATGGCTACGCTGACAATCTCGGCTCTACAGATGCTCGTCACAGACGATGTCGCTGCAAACGAAAAACGCATCCTCGCCGCGATAAAAAAAGCCGCCGACCAGCACGCCGATTTCCTCATCACCCCCGAGGGCTCGCTCTCCGGCTACAGTCCCGGCTTCGACCGCGAAAAAGTCGCAGCCGCCGTCGAACGCCTTGCCGCCGACGCTAAAAAGGCAAAGCTCGGCCTGCTCCTCGCTACCTGCTACAAACAAATCGAAGACAAAAAAGAGTGCTGCTACAACCAGGTTCGCGCCTATAGCCCGCAAGGCGAATACCTCGGCTGCTACAACAAAATCCTGCGATGCAGTCCACTCGACCATCCCGGCTCAGGTGAAATGCTTGACTACGTCGAAGGCAAACTAAGAACCTTCGATTACAAAGGCATCCGTTTCGGCATCCTCATCTGCAATGACCTCTGGGCTACGCCCGGATACACCACAATGCCAAATCCATATCTCGCCTGGAAACTAAAGCAGATGGGCGCTCAGCTAATCTTCCACCATATCAACTCCGGCTCAAACCAGAAATATCGCGCCTTTCACGAATCCAGCGCCGAACTATGGGCCAAGGCCCTCGATATCCATATTCTCGAAGTAAACGCAGTCGCCAACCCAAAAGATAAAGTCAATGCCCGCTCCGGCTTAATCGGCCCCGACGGAAATCGCATCCTCGTCGTCCCCGATACCGGCGGGCAATTCTTCACCTGTAAAATCGATTTTTAGCTGTCGAAAAATCAAACATCTTAAAACGGGACCATAACTGAAATGTTCGACTTCTTAGAACAGCCATGGACGCTTACCGCCGTCGCCGTTGTCACCTTACTCATTATCCTCATCGCAAGACCGTCGAGAAAGCTGATGTATCTGTGGCTGCTGCCCTTTCTTATCGCAGGTATTGCTTTTGGCCTTGATTATCTCGTCCGGACGGACCCCGAGATGATAAGAGACGTAATTAAAACGGTTGTCAAAGCAGCCGAAAACGAAAACTGCCCCGCAATCGGACCGTTTATCTCGCCCGACTACCGCGACTCGCTGCACAAAAGCAAACGCACGCTGTTGACCCACTGCACCTCACACCTCTCTGAACCCGTCATCCTGAAAACCGTCCTGCGAATCGGGCAAATCGACATCCAAAACGACACCGCATCTGTCCCGTTTACCGTAAGGGTCCTCTTCGAGCCGGATAGCTACGTCTATGAATTCAGACAGCAAATGGTCTTTGGACTCGAAGCTAACCTCGATAAAACAGGACAAAAATGGCTCTTTACCCGTCTCGAAATCCGCAAAATCGACCTTATGGACGCCGGCTGGAACCAGCTCCGCTAAAAAAACGGCAAAACCGGAAGGAAATTCCCATGACCGGCAAATCAACAAACAACCTCAATTCGCTGCTAATCCTCACTCTTCTCTCCCTCGCCTCTTTCTCACTCGCGTTCGCCCAACCAATCCCCCTCAGCATGGATTTCGAAAGAGATGCCCTCTCACTCCACGGCTCCTGGCAGTCGCTGCTCAACCACGAATCCGAAGACCTCTTCCTGCCGCAAGTCGCCGACCCTCTCACCAAATGGAAAGACGTCGAAATCCCAAAGGGGCAAATCCCGGGTGACACCTGGCAGGTAAAGACAAGACCGCAATGTGTCTGGCTCCGACGCTCCTTCAATGTCACCGACTCACAGGCCTCTCGCGACGCGGTTCTTAAATTCAACGGCATCCGCTTCGGAGCCGCTGTCTGGATTAACGAAAAACTCATCGATTCTTACCCAAACATCGGCCCGCACACCGTTCTGCTCCCGCCCGGCACTCTAAAACCGGGCCAAAACTACATCACCCTCAAAATCACCGGCTGGGCCGGACTTGAAAAATCAAAAGCCGACTTCCCGCTCGTCCCTACCGGCTCAGGACCCGAGGGCTGGGGCGCTAAAACCACCGCCGTTTACGACGACATCTGGCTCGAGTTTTACGACACTGCCTACGCCAAATACATCCTCGCAATCCCAGACCCGCTCGCCAAAACCGTCACATTCCGAATCTCGCTCGACAGCATTAACACGCTGCCGGAAGCACTTAGCTCGACTATAAAAGTCCTACTGGACGACAATCCTGTTGGTTCAGGGAACACAAAGATTCACACATCCAAAAGCCCCATCGACATAACCGTCCCGGTCAGCGATGTCAAAACCTGGACGCCGCAGACCCCCACGCTCTATCGTGCAGATATTACCCTCGTGCACAAAGGCAGAACCTGCGACCACGTCTCCTTTAACTTCGGAATGAGAAAAACTGCAGTTGTCGAAGGCCATTACAACTTGAACGGAAAACGCCTCCGATTCCACGGCTCCAACCTCGTCAACGAATGGAACTGGGGCGGCTACGAAAGCGAATTCAACCGCCAAACAAAACGATACATAATTGACGAAGCAAAAAATATGAATTTAAACTCCTTCCGAACACACACGCTCCCCCCACCAACAAGCTGGCTCGACATCGCAGACGAAAACGGTGCGATGTTCCTCGCCGAGTTCCCCATCCTCTACAACTACAAAGACCCACAGTTCACACCCGACCAATGGGACATATTCCACAAAAACGCCCTTGATGATGTCACCGCCTGGGTCACCAAGTTATGGAACCACCCTTCGATAATGATATGGGTCCTCACCAATGAATCCAACGACGACCACTGGGAAATGAACGAACTCCGCGACTACGTCCTCGCCCTTGACCCCACTCGTCCAACTCTCCGCTCCGGCGAAGAGACCGCAGAAACCGTTGACCTCCATCCGACGAGCAACTTCTTCGTCGGCCCTGAAGGACGCTTCATCCTCTCAATGACAAAAGCCGCCGCTCACAAAGACCCGGCACGCACACTCGGCAACACCGAGTATATGAACGTCTTCGGCCCCGACGAAAAAATCACAACTCGCTGGCTCGGCCGTCCCTCCGAAGCCGGCTTCCACAAAATCTTCGCAGAATTCGCCGCAGAGCACACCGAAGTAATGCGACGAACCGATTTCGACATCATACTGCCCTATATGTACGCCGGCTGGCCAAGATTCCGCGGCAACAACTGGCGAGACGACTTCCCAACCCCCGTCGCCGCCGCTCTCTACAGCACAATGGCGCCCGTCTTCGCATCCCTCGACCTGTTCGACCGCAACTTCCTCGCCGGCGCCAAAATCGCCATCCCGCTTCACCTCATCAACGATACCCACGACGAGGTGCGTGTTAAATTAGACCTGTATATCACGCCTAAGGACCCGCTGTTCGTGCCGGATGACGATGCACTCGCCGCTGCTGTCTATCATGACGCCGACAGCGAGATACTCAAAGCCGATTCTCATACGGTAGAGCGGATTACCATCCCAGTCCCCGCTGAGCCCGGCGTCTATTACCTCGCCGCAGTCCTCCGACGTGATGGTCACCGACCCGTCGTCTCACAGCGCACCGTACGGTCATTCGATATCAAAAAACCAAAAAGCTTGAAAAGCCGACGCATCACAGTCCTCGGCGCCGACCACATCGCCGAAAAATGGCTCATGGAAAACAGAATCTCATTCACCACCACTTTGCCAAAAGGCAAAATCAAAACCGATATCTTAGTCATTTGGGACGCGACTAAAATTGGTCACATCGACCGAAATCGAGCCGCCGATATTCTCGACTACATTGAACAGGGAGGCCGCCTGGTTGTGCTGGACCACCCCAAATGGGACTGGAACGAGCTGCTTAATCTCCAGACCGGCATCTGGAAATCTATTCCCGATGTCCCCAGGGGCGCGGCCGGCGCCTCACGCCTCTTCCCGTTTCCCAAAGCCACAGAGCACTTCCTCCTGGCCGGTATCGACCCCGAGTACCTCAAACGATTCAACGGCCTGCCCGGCGCTATCGCCGACTATCCCATCTACGGCAGCGCCCTCAAAACCGCCCAGCGCCTCCTCTGGGGCGACAACCCAAAATTCACGTTTGCCGCAAGCTTAAAGAAAGGCCGCGGCGAAATCATCCTCTGCCAGCTACATCTAAAACGCCGACTCGACCGAAGCAGCAAACGATACGACCCCGTCGCCGAACAAATCCTGCTCAATCTCATCGGTCGATAAGACCTCTGCCCTGGAATACAGACATGACCTGACTACCGCTGGACCTTGAACGGCACATTCGCCGTCCCCGCGTTACCCTTGCCGTCATAAACACACACAAACACCCGGTACACACCCTCCTGCTCCGGCGCCCTGAAAGTTATACTGTCCCCATCTTCTTTTTCAATCAATTCCTCTATCGCCTTCCCTCTCTTTTCACCTCGGCCCGCATAGTCGCCGAACTTCTTTGGCTCAGCTATAAGTTCCCACTCTATCCGCATCGCATCCCCATCCGGCTCGCTCACCGCAACTTCTGCAACGTGCGATGTCCCCGGCTTCAGATAGATATTTTCAATCGCCGCCTTGCCGTCGATAGTCAGCCCATCAATCCGCGGCGCCCGATTCGCGGGCCATTCGCCCGTCCACTCGTACTGCATCACGTTCACCGCCTCGGTTCGCTCGCCGGTCTCCATAAACATATTGAACCACGTATGCGTATGCTCCTGCCTCTGTCCCCAGTAAAACACATACGAACCGACGCACATCGGGTCTTTCTTGATACCCTCCTCATAACGCTTCTGATAGATATCCGCCTTCTCCGTGCTCGTCTCCTCAATCGCCGAGTCCCACTCGGTATCTTCGACCTGCCAATACCCCGTAGGCCCCCACTCCATAATGCAATACGGCTTGTACCAGCCGCACTCGCGCAACCTCTCACCCAACGTCAAAAGGCCGCCATATACATTCACACCCAGCAAATCCAGATCCGGCACCTTTTCTTTCAGCTCATCAAAGAACTCCTTGTCGAACGGATTGTCACCGCACACCGTCAGCACCGGATGATTCGCATCAATCGCCTTCACCGCCTTCACCGCCTCACCAAGCGCCTCAAACACCTTCTTATTCACATGCCTATAAGACCATTCGTTGCCCATATTCCACGTCAGAACCGCCGGATGATTCTTATATTCCCGCACAATCTCCACAACCCGCTCATGCTGAAGCCGAACCGCTTCATTATCGTTATAGTCGAAGCCCCTTGTGAACTCTCCATTAAAGGGCAGGTTCACAGCTACGGTAATGCCCCGTTTATGCGCCTCGTCAAGGATAGCGCCTATGTCCCGTCCGCTTCTGCGGAGCGAGTTGCCTCCGCATGCCGCAAACTCATCAAGCAATTTCGTGTCACCGTCCCGCCAGTACAGAACCGCCCCCCGCACCTCATAAGGCCTTCCACCTTGATAAAACTGATACCGCCCACCTTCCTGCCGAACCTCAACCTTCACCGCCGCAGCACGCGCCGAATCGCCCACGCCTCTGGCATACCCCGCTGAAACAGACAACAATAACGCGAAAACAGTCAACGTCACTCTCATAATTATCACCCTGAAACATAGTAAATCTCACTCGATTGTTCTACCTTGCGGCAATATCCAGGCAAATCATCCGGTTCAAATCGCGCACTATCAACCTGCCTTCGGCGACGGCCATAGGCCCCCAGGACTCAGGCCCGTCGAGAACCTTCGCCCGGGCAAGCTGCTCGTAGCCGTCGGGCGTCGCCCTTGTCAGCGTCAGAGTACCGGTATCGTTCAGCAGGTAAATCAGCCCGTTGATAATCATATAAGGCCCAAGCCCGAACTTGTGCGCACTGCCGCTCGTCCAGATGATTTTGCCTGTTCTGTCGAGACAGCACAACTGCCCGTCGGGCCTGACGCCGTAAATATACCCCTCGTACAGTATCGGCGTATGCTGGGGCGAGCCGAATACCTCGGGCGCAAGTTTGAACGCCGTCTCAGCCGTTATATCCTCGCTCTGCTTATGCAGTTGCAGCATCATACTTCCCGAGTTGTATCCGCCCGACAAAAAAATAAGACCTTCGCCTGCGACCAGAGGCGACGGTATATTGGCAATGCGTATCTTCCATTCGGCAGTATCCCAGAGGATGCTGCCGTCACCGGCCGAGACACCCGCCACGCCGCCGCTGCCGCAATAGACGTACATCTTTTTGCCCGCAAACTCAGCCGGCACAATCGACGAATGCGTCATCTTCCAGCCCCGCGGATTCGCGCCTTTCCATATAACCCCGCCGCTGTTGCAATCGACGGCTACCAAAAGCGCATCCCCCCCGGGCGCAAGGATTACCCTGCCATTGTCAATAAGCGGACACTGCCCCGCATACCAGGGCGGCACAGTCGAGCCAAACTGATTGACCAAATCCAGCATCCAGTGAAACTCGCCCGTGGCCGCATCGAGACAGGTTACCTGGCATTTAGGCCCTATTGTGACAAGGTGTTTTTCCGTCACGGCCGGGACCGTCCGGCTCATCCCGTGGTTGCGTTTGACCTTCACCGGGTAGGAATATCGCCAGATTTCCCTGCCGTCAGCTAACGACAAACACCTGACGGCGTCGGCGGCATTGGCCTTGTCGTAGTCAATGAGATAGACCCTGCCGTTCAGTACAACCGCACCGGCGTAGCCCTCCCCAACGTCAATCGACCATAGGACCGGCGGGCCTGCTTTCGGCCAGCTTTTTGCAAGCTCGACATCAACTTTTGCGATATTATCGAAATTCACGCCCCTGAAACGAGGCCAACTGCCCGGCAATTGCGAAGCCACGCCGTCCGAGACCACCAGCTTGCCCCGCAACGGCTGCGCCTCGGCCGTACGCGCTTTGGCCGGCGGAGCGTTATCCGCCCCGGGCAGACGGTAGCTCAACTGCGCTCCAGGCCGCTCATTCGTCCAGAGATAAAGCACAACCGCCGCCGCAATTGCCAGCAGTATCGGAATCAACCCTTTAATATGTGAGTATTTCATAAATTAAAGCCGCTCGAGCAGGGCTCATTCGTTGCGCAGTGCCTGCAGAATATCACCGGCAAGTGCAATAACCACCGCCAACCATATCCAGACAATTCCGCTCAATAATATGGCGCCGGCGGTGGCAATCAGTGACAGATAGGGAACATCGCCGGCCCCCGATATGAGCACCGGGCCGACGGCGGCAAGTGCGGCGACTAACCCCACAGCCAGCCCGCCTATCATCAGGCCGCTGTGTTCGTACAATACCATCCGCTTCAGCGACCGTTTATCAAATCCCACAGCCCACAGCATCGCAAGCTCGCCCCTGCGGTCGAGCACATTGCGAAGAACCACCACGCCCAGCCCGATACTGCCCAGAATAAGACCTAAGCCGCCTAACATCTGGAATATCGACAGGTACGTATTCTCAACCGCAGTGAACTCCGCAAGCCGTCTTACCGCCGGCGTCACATCCATACCGTAGTTGCTCAATCTGTTCGACAGCAAATCTGCAACTCGCCCCTCAGGGGCAAGCTGCCGTTTGCCGGCCGGTGCGTCAATCAGAAACACCCTGTAGCCCTCTTCGCCGGGAAAATGCTCCTCAAAAGCGCTCTGGGAAATAACGACGGCCCCCTGCAGTATCGAGTCGTTCAGCAGGGCGACAATCCGAATCTTAAAACTCCTTCCCTGCTCGTCCGTGAATTCTATATCGTCGCCGACGCCTTTGCCGAGCGCCCAGGTAACTGTCGCCGAGTCTCCAATCGCCGGTACTACGTCCACGCCGAAATCCTCATCGAGCAGTTTCCAGCCGTCCTCAACCCGTCGGCCCTTCGTCACCTTTACAAAAGAAAACGCCGACCGAACCTCAAGCTGCTCCGGCCTAACCCCGAGAAGACGCGGCTTCTGCGCCCGGTTCAGGTTAAAACAGCTCGCATCGTCCCCGTCGTGCACCTTAAGCCGGACAACATCAACACCGGCAAGTTCATTGCCGTCAAGCCCCAACGCCCTGTGCCCGTCGTCGCTGTTCAGGTCGCGCAAGACCCCTATGGCCGACTCGCCGTACAGTGCAAAGCCGCCCGTTCCTGAATCTCTCCTGCCGGCATTTGCCAGCGGGTTCTTCCTGTTGGCGCCTATGGCGATTACCAAAAAAATGCCGCAGGCCAGCATCCATACAACCGCTAAGCTGCGACCCCTGCGCTTAGTCACGTTCCGCAAACTCAACCCCGCCACAGTCCCGGCCAGCTCGCTGATACCTACTGCCATCGTCGCCAGGTTATAGTGACCTAATCCGAGCCCCGCTATCAGCAGCAAGCTGCCGACACCGAAAAACGCACCCGCTTGGCCCCTGCCGCCGCCGGTCAGCATAAACACAGCCAGCCCTGCGGCGCCTATCAAAGCCGCCGTCGAGACCGCCAGTGACGCCCGCGGCATTGACGCCCTGCCGGCTCCGAAATACTGACCGGCAACATCTCCCGCGAGAAGCTCGTGCACGCCTCGGCGAACCTGCCCCCGGACGCTCAGCCATATCGCGGCAAACGAAATGACAACCGCCGTTCCCGCCGCAATCAGCAGTGTCCGGCCTTCGACGTGGAAGAGTATCGCCCTGCCGCTCACCGCCGTCCGCCATATCGTCGCCAGGCCGAAAATCATCGCCCTGGTATAGAAAAGCCCCGCCGCCGTTCCAACGACGGCGCCCACAACGGCCAGACACAGCCCCTCGAGCAAAAGTATCTCTCTTACCGTGCGTCGGCGAAATCCAATAGCCATCAGCATCCCAATCTGCTGCGCCCGGCTCTCGACACCGAACACAAAGATAAGCCCCATCAGCACAACCGCCGAGGCAATCAAAAAGAAGCTGAAGCCCAAAAAGAGCTGGCCGAAATCGGTCGCCTGGCTGGACGCCTCGAGCTGCCGCCGCCTGACCGGCTCAAAAAACAGCCCCATCGATTCAGGCCTTATGGCCCTGCGTATATTTTCGGCTATTCTTTTCTCGTCACCGCCCGCAGGATAGCGCACCGCCGTCAGGCCGCCATAGCGGTTTTTCCACATACTCCGGCCCGCTTCAAGAGTTACAAACGCCTTCGGCGTCCCCCGGTAACTGTCCCAGTACGCCTGGTCTTTGGGCCGAATCTTATCGAGGTCAATCGCAATCCCCGGCTCCCAGTCCCTGCAGTTATCGACCTTTGCCAGGCCGGGAAACTCCGGCATCAAATTCACATCCGCCGCCGGCCCTTCAATCGGCACAATCCGCCTGATGTGGAATCGCCGGCTGCGTTCGTTCAGTATGTCCCCCGGCCCCGCGATAAAATAGCTCAACTCTACGGTATCGCCCGGCCTGGCGTCCAAATCATTCGCAAGCCATTCGTTGACGATAATCTCGTCGTCGTTCATATCCTCAGGGTTAATGCTTGCCGAGCGGTCCTGCGATTTCGACATCGCCGCCACCATAGAATAGGGCGCTGTCCTTTTGCCGACACGCAGCCCGTTCACAAAATAAGTCAGTATCCCCACCACCCCCTTGCCGGCCTTCACTGCCGCCTCGGCAGCCGGCTCGGCGATAAAGACCGCCTCGCTTCGCAGCTCCAACCATCGGCCGTGCCTTACCCTGCGAAACTCGATACCGGCATCGGCCAACCGCCAGCAGCTTTCGAGCGCCTCATTCGCCTCGGCAAGCGTCAGCTCTTTACCCATCCTGTCCGCCGCAAGCAGCATATTGACCCGGCCGGACCTCGACAGCTTGCTTTGCAGCCAGCCCAACGGAACAAAAACATTCATCGCGGCAAGCTGGTTCGCCTGCAAGCCGAATCGACCGAATCCCGACTCGCCGGCTATGCACTCGACCCTCAGCCGAAACGCCGTCGAAAGCCCCGTCTGCGGCGTAAGAGCGATATTTCTCGACATAACGCCCGGCCTGGCTATTCGTACAACCACCTCGTCGCCGGCCCTGACCCGCAGCTTGTCGGCAAGCGGCTTATTTATAACCACGCACTCACTGCCGGCGCCGAACGGACTGCCCGCCCCGGCAAGGCGATAAAAATTATCGTCAACACCAAGAACATCGACCCGGTTCGCACGCCGGCTGCCGTCGCCCGTCGAAATCATCCCCCTGACATCCAACACACCGGCTGTTTGCGAATCCATCCGGCCGCCAACCTCTTCGGCTAACTTCTCGGTGAAAAATCTTTGCCGGCTGAAAAGGGCAAACTTCGTTTTCCCCAGCCGAAGCTCAACCGACTTGAGCAAACTGTAGCGTACCGAATCGCCCACCGCCAGCGCACCGGCCAGTACAGCCGCACCCAAAACCACCGCAAGCAGAACACCAACGTTTGTCCGCCGGTAAAAACACAGACTTCTCAGGACGAGTTTGAATATGCTCATATCCGACCCGCCCCATCCTTTAAGCTGCCATCCTCAAGCTCGAACACCCTGTCCAGCCGGCCGGCAAGCCGGGCCGAATGTGTCACCACTATCAAAGTTACCCCCTCGGCCTTGTTCAACTCGACGAGCAGCTCGGTGATATTATCGGAAGCTGCCTTATCAAGTGAGCCGGTGGGCTCGTCCGCAAGAAGCAGGGCCGGGGAGTTGATTAGTGCTCGCACAACCGCCACGCGCTGCCTCTGCCCGCCGGAAAGCTCGCCCGGCCGGTGCATCGAATACTCCCCGAGACCAACCTTCTCCAGCAGCTCGAACGCCCTTTTGTGCGCCCGCTCTTTCGATAAACCACCTCCGGCCGGTATCGTCGGCAGAAGTACGTTCTCGATTACCGTGCACTGGCTGAGCAAATGGTGCAGTTGAAATACAAAACCGAGCTTCCTGTTCCGAAGCCCCGCCAGAACCGTTTCACTCAAGGCGGAAATGTCAGTGCCTTCGAGCAGCACCCTGCCCGAGCTCGGCCTGTCGAGAGCGCCTATTATGTTCAAAAGCGTACTTTTGCCGCTGCCCGAAGGCCCGACAACCGCCACCGACTCGCCCTTTCCAACCTTAAGACCGATGTCCCTGAGCACCGTGACACTGCCGGTACCCGCCGGCGATTCGTAATCCTTGCGTATATCTATAAGCTCAAGCATCTCTTTGCCCATTGCCATTTGTGATTAGTTTATCATATGTACGCTCTATCTGCCTTGCAGTTTGTTCAATACCGAATCTGTCCAGAACCGCCTGCCGGCCGCGCCTTGCCAGCCCGGCGGCGTAATCGGTATCCGTCAACACCTTCTCCAGTGCCGCCGTAAGCGCATCGACATCACCCGGCTCGTAGAGCAGCCCTCCGCCGGCCTGCTCTAAAATCTCAGGGAATATGCCACTCGCCGGCTGCACAACCGGCACGCCCGACGCCCAGGCCTCAAACACATACATACCTGCTGAGACCGGCTTTTTCTCCGGCACCGAAAGAACCGACAGCGTTTTGAGAAAAGCAGCCCTCGACGAGCCGTCAAAATCCCGCAGAAACTCGACCTCGCCGGCTGCCCCTGCTGCTGTGAGCTTACGCATTAACTGATTGATAAACCGCCTGTCGCCGGCTGTCATACCACCGGCCGCCCGAAGCCGTAAATTCTCAAAACCCGCCCTTGCCTTCAGTGCAATAAAGGCGTCAATTAGTGTATCAAGCCCTTTATCCTCGCACAAACGCGACAGAAATCCTATCGTCGGCGCAGCAGGATTCGCTTTGGCCGGCTGATAGTCCCCGGCTGGAATACCGCTGTAAGCCACATCGATTTTATCCGAATTAATACCCAGCCGGTTCTGCATAACACCGGCAAAATACCTGCTGATGCAAATAAACCGGTCAATGTCACCCGCCCGCTGCGAAGCTATCCGCCAGGCCCGGCTTTTATATGGTTCCGCCAGGGAATCCAGAAAGCCGTCCTCGTCCTCGAGCATCGAGACAACCGGCACGGCCAGTTCGTCCCTGATGCGTTTCGCCAGCCCGCAAAGCAGCACATTCGACAGGCATACAACGTCGGGCCTGTTTCGCCTGATGCCGAGCCACTTCACTAATCGGTCAAGCTCCTTTGCCTGTCGCCCGTGCTCACCCTGAAGCATTGAAATCATCGTTTCGCCAAGCGCCCTTGCACTCGTCATAGACGCAAACCGCGAGACCCATCTCAAAAGCCGCGGCGACTCGAAAAGCCGGTCTATCCACCTCGGCGTCCTGCGGAATATCGCTAATTTCTGCTCGAGAAAGACATTTATCCCGCCAAAAAAAATCGGCGCCTTCACATCGCTCAGGTCGTTTTCAACCTGCACCGGCAGGTACAGCGGAACCATAAGAACCTCGTGCCCCAGCCCCTGCAATGCCTTAACCAGCGCGATATCGCGCAGACAATTCTCACAGTAAAAGCTGTCACCCGTCCCCGGCGTAATCTGGACTATTTTCATTGTCGCCGCCCCGGCTTAATGCCTATCCGAATAACTATTTGTCATAGACTGTCATCTCTGAAAGCGTGTCGTTTGTCAAGTACGCCACATAATTATTCCTCG
>CAYMYK010000076.1:7199-13085 GCA_964394625.1 uncultured Pirellulales bacterium | reverse complement strand
GGCCTTATTTTTCTTTTCAAGGCCAATATCCACATTACAGTGTTGTTATCGACAAGGGCAACAACAAAACTTTAGAAAAGTTTGCCGCGCACTTAACTACTGTTCAAAGCTTGGATTAGGTTATTTCCTGGACAAATTGCGGCTATCAATGCCAAAAAAAGACACCAGGAATTAGTGATTTTAGCCGCTAATAAGGCGCCAGGGAACCGCGGAGAACGTATTTAATAAAACAGGCAATATACTACATATTGTGTTCCGGCTGGGAGAGCTTGAAGGTCATATATTACAGGACTGTGGGGGGCTTACGGCCGGGCCGGCGGGTTTTTTATCGGGACAGACCGGCGCGGACGATAAGCTCGATGATGGCCTGCGGCTTGCAGCCGGCAGGGGAGTAACGATTCCTGCGGCACCTTTGCGGCGGCTAATCCGGCGCATTTAGACGGCGAAGAACTGTCTGAGGAAGTTCCGGCTCTGTATGAGCGATGCCTTTCTTGCGGCAAGTGAGCCCTCGAAGGAGCTGTCCTCGACCTCTATAACGGCACAGCCGGTGTAGTTTATATCTGTCAGGGCCGACAGGAAGCCGGCCCAGTCCACGTCACCGAGCCCCGGTATCTTGGGCTTGTGCAGTTGGAGTGGCAGGGCGAGTATCCCGACGTCGTCGAGTTTTTCCCAGAGGATTTTTGCGTCCTTTAGATGCACGTGGAATATGCGATTTTTGAATTCGTATATGGCCTTGACCGGGTTCATAAGCTGCCAGACGAAGTGTGACGGGTCGAAGTTCAGGCCGAAGCTCTTCGATGGAATCTCTTTGAACATTCGGCGCCATATAGCGGGGCTGTGTGCAAGGTTCTTGCCGCTGGGCCATTCGTCCTGCGTGAAGTACATCGGGCAGTTTTCGATGGCTACTTTGACTTTGTGCTTTTCTGCGAACCTGATAATCGCGGGCCAGACTTTTTTGAATTGGCTGAAGTTTTCTTCCAGGTTTTTTGCGGGGTCGCGCCCGATGAAGGTATTGACGACAGGGACGGAGAGCTTTGCCGCGGCGGCGATGACCCTGGTTATATGTTCGATTGCCGCGTTGGCCGTTTTTTTGTCCGGGTCGAGCGGGTTGGGATAGTAACCCAGGCCGGAGATTGTCACATTCTTTTTTTTGAGCAGTTTTTTGAGCGAGGCGGCCTTCGCGTCGCTGAGCTTTGCGACGTCTATGTGGGTAACTCCCGCGTATTTTCGCTCCGCCTTTCCGGTGGGCCAGCAGGGCACCTCGACGCAGGAGAAGCCATTATCAGCGGCAAAGTCCAGAACCTGCTCGAACGAAAGCTCGGGCAGTATGACACTTAGAAATCCCAGTTTCATCATTTCTCACACTCCTTAATTTAAGCAACGCTTACCCATTTTCTTTGTTCATTGCTTTCCATTATTTTTTCGCAGAGGACAAGCTCTCGCAGGCCGGCTTTGAAGGTCGGGAACGCAGGCGTCGTTTCCGTATCGCCGGCGGCAACGCGGGCGTAGAATTCTTTGAACAGTTGTTTGGACGTGTCGGGGAATCCTTCGTTATGTCCGCCTGGGAAACCAATCAGGTTTCTGACTTCCGGATAGACCAGCGACGGGTCTTTCATCATTTCTTCGTTGCTTCCGTCGCGTCTGCCGAGCCAGATATGGTTGGGTTTTTCCGAATTCCAGGCGACGGCTTTTTTCGAGCCGTCCATCTCGAAATACAGGCGGTTTTTTCTGCCGGCGGCGACCTGGCTTACGGTCAGAACGCCCCGGGCGCCGTTATTGAAGGAAAGAAGAACGGTGGCGTAATCCTCGGTAGTTATCTTTATGTCCTTATAATCTTCCGGTTTCAGGAGCTTGCCGGCGTAGGTTTCGAGGGGTTTGAGCGGTTTTTTTCTTGTCTTGTGGAAGGTGGCGAAGTCGGCGAGGACCTCGACGATTTTCAGCCCGGTTACGTATTCGATGAGGTCGAGCCAGTGCGAACCGATGTCGGCTATGGCGCGTGATTTGCCCGAGAGTTCGGGTTCGAGCCGCCAGTTGTAGTCGGTCGGGTAAAACAGCCAGTCCTGCAGATACGAGCCGTGGACGGCGAAGAGCTTACCGAACTCGCCTTTCTCGACCATCAGCTTTACCTGGCGCATCAGCGGGTAATAGCGGATGTTGAAATGTACGGCGTTGGCGAGTTTTTTCTTAGCCGCTAATTTGACAAGCTCGTCGGCCTCGGCCGAGGATATAGCCAGCGGCTTTTCGCAAATAACGTGCTTTCCGGCAACAAGCGCCTCTTTGGACATCCTGTAATGAAGATTGTTCGGCGTACAGATATGCACCGATGCGATGTTACTGTCGGCTAAGAGTTTTCTGTAGTCGCCGTAGTAATTTTCGACGTTCAGCATTTGAGCTTTGGTTTTGGCGGTCTCGTCATCGACATCCGCCAGGGCGACAACATCGATATTACCGAGCCGGCGCAGGGCCTCAATATGCGCCGGGCCGATGAAGCCCGTCCCTATGACACCAACTCTGAGCTTGCTCATTGGTTATACCCTCAAAATCGAATCAGTTTATTTGTTAAATATCGACACCCGTCGGCAAATTAGAAATCACGGTATTGTTTGCGTTAAGCATGGGCTTTTCGTCGAGTGTCAGGCCGATGTTGGCGCCATCGGTGACGGCGGCCCTCAGGTTACGAACCTGTTTCAGGTCGCCGATTCTCTCGACTGTGAGGCCGGCAGCGAGGAGTTTCTCATAGAAGCTGTTGTCCGACTCAACCTTTGCCAGCACAACGTTATCCACCTTGACCGTGCTTTTTTTGAATTCGTTGTTCATCAATGACACCCGGCCGTCTCTTTTGATTTCCAAAACCGTAGAGTTCGGAATGACAGTTACCGGGTGTTTGAACTTTTTGCCTTTGAGCCCTTCGCCGTTGCCGCCTGCGAATCTCTTTACCATCACATCGTAGTGGCACGGCTCCATCCAGCTCGCAAACTGAGCGTTCTCGGTGACTATGTAAACCTTTTTGCCGTCGATGCCGAGCTTCTCGGCCGTATCCGCCGCTCCGAAGTGGTCGCCCCAGATGAGCACGGTGCCGCCGCACTTGACGGGCTTAGCTTTGCCCTTCGGATAGAACTTACAGTTTTTGTTCTCGCATCGAAGGACATCTTCAAAGCTAACAACTCGTGGCAGGTCGATTCCGGGTATGTCGGGTCGTACAACCGTGCCGCCGGTCGCCAGGGCTACTACGTCGAATTTTTTCAAATCGGCCATTTTCGGCTCGGTATTGTATTTAACGTTGATACCGAGCTTTTTGGCCTGGCGTCGTATCCAGTCGGCGTACCACCGCATCTTGTTTTTGCACGCAACCGTGCAGCAATAGAGAATTGCGCCGCCTAATTCGCCTGTTTTCTCGAAGATTGTCACGTTATGTCCCCGCAGCGTGGCAATTCGAGCGGCCTCCATACCCGCAGGCCCTCCGCCGACGACAGCGATGTTGCAGGCCTTTTTGGCAGGTGTCAGGTGAATGAATCTCTCATCGCCTACAGCGGGGTTGATGGCACATCGCAAATCTCTTTTTATCATCAGCGATTCCTGCCAGCAGCCGACCAGGCAGGAGATGCACTTTCTGATTTCCTCTGGTTTCCCTGCTCTGGCCTTGTCGGCCCAGTACGGGTCGGCAATCATCTGCCGGGAGAAGCCCACCATATCCGCTCTGCCTTCTGCGAGAATCTTTTCGCAGACGGCCGGGTCTCTCAAGCTGTGGCTGGTGATGACGGGGATATTGACATTTTTTTTGACTTCGTCGGCGGAATAAGTGTTCCAGCCCTGCGGATAATACATCGGGTCCATAATAGGTCCGGGCACCTCGAAGATACCGGCGGTGATATCGAGGTAAGCACAGCCGTGCTGGGCCATGAGCTTTGCGACCTTTACGCTCTCCGCCAGCTCCCTGCCGCCTTCGATGAACTCATCGCCTGAATAGCGGATGCCTACCGGGAAATCTCGGCCGCACTTTATTTTTATCCTGCTGATGATTTCGAGCGGGAAGCGCATTCGGTTGATGAAGCTTCCGCCGAAGCGGTCGTGTCTTTTGTTGACGTATGGACTCATAAACTGAGCGAGCAGGTAGCCGTGAGCGGCGTGCAGCTCGACCGAATCGAAGCCGGCCTGCCGGATGCGCCAGGCGGCCTCGGCGAACTTTTCGACCAGGTCGTAGATTTCCTCGATGGTCATAGCGCGAATCGATTTGCCTGCTGCGACCTGCTCGGCATAGACGACCTCGTGGCCTGCCGAGCCGGGCAGGTCAACGACGCTGTCGGATGCGCTCATCAGGCCTTTGCGTGGCCAGGCCGCCTGCCTGCCGGGGTGCTGAATCTGGACTGCGCATTTGGCGCCGTGGCGGTGGATTGCCTCTGCAAGGTTTGCAAGACCCGGTATCAGCGGGTCTGCGTCGGCGGCAAGGCAGGTGACGGTAGGTCTGCCGGTTGCCTTGTCGGGGGCCGTAGCGCCTGCGATGATAAAGCCACAGCCGCCTTTTGCAACTTGTTCGTGGTATGTGATGACCCTTTGATTAACCGAACCATCGGCGTTGGCCGAGCTGATATCGGTCGGCACCATAGCGATTCGGTTGGGGACAGTAAAGTTGCCGATTTGGATGGGACTGAACAGATGCGGGAAACGATTGCCGGCCATATCTTTCTCCTCTTACACTATAGCGGGTGCGGCGAATTATTTTTTGCCTTTTCGTTTGTAGCATTCTTCCATAATCGTCTCGGTTGCGGTAGCACCGAAGCGGGTGCATCCGATTTCGCGGACCTCGAGCGCCTTATCGAGGGTTCGGACGCCGCCGGCGGCCTTGACCTGGACTTTGTCGGAGACGGTCTTTCGCATGAGCTTCAAATCCTCGATGGTTGCGCCGCCGCCGGCAAAGCCGGTCGATGTCTTGACGAAGTCGGCGCCGGCATCTTCGCAGAGCCGGCAGGCCTTTTGCTTCTGCTCATCGGTAAGGTAGAAGTTTTCGAGTATTACCTTGACGAGGCAATTGTTTTTGTGAGCAAGAGCAACCATCGCCCTGACCTCGTTTCCGACGTAATCGAAATCGCCGCTCTTCAGCTTGCTGATGTTGATAACCATATCCAGCTCGGCAGCGCCATCTAACAGCGCCTGCTCGGCCTCGAAGAGTTTTGTCTCGGTCTTGTTGTAGCCGTGCGGAAAGCCGATGACGGTTGTGGGCTTGACGTCGGAGCCGGCAAGCTGTTTGACAACCATAGCCAGCGCCGCCGGCGGACAGCACACGGTGGCTGTGTCGTACTTTTTGGCAACTTCGCAGCCGGCGATGATTTCATCCTCGGTAAGCTGGGGTTTTAGAAGCGAGTGGTCAATCATCTTTGCGATATCGTGACATGTATATTCCATTGCTGTTCCTCCGCGAAAACTGTTTAGATTTTCTATTGGCTCTAACAGGCGCCTATTTTAGCCATTCGGTTACTCTGCGACAAGCGATTTTGCCAAAAAACGTTTTATGCTTTTCAATTCCGCGTCAAAAACGTAAAATCAGCGAGCTAAATCCTGCTTGTCACAATTGGAGACTCGATAATGGAAAAGTTCGTTGTCTGCCTGCTTTTGCTCACAGCAGCCGCAAATCCGGCCGCTGAAAATCACACACAGCCAACCTCCCCGCCTCCTCTGCGGGTTTCAACGCTGGTTACGGCGCCGCATGTGCTGCGGCATTTGTCAAGCGATAGCGGGATAGATGAGGCCATCGATTGGTGCAAAAAAACCGGTGTAAGTAAGGTATATGTCGAAAGCTATCGCGGCGGATACTGGGTTGACCGAAAGACCTTAGAGCACGCCAGAGGCCGATTCAGAAAGGCCAACTTGCTGGTTTCGGGCGGTGTCACC
>CAYMYK010000076.1:0-7189 GCA_964394625.1 uncultured Pirellulales bacterium | reverse complement strand
CAAGCGCTCAACGGGCCTGCCGCATCTTTGCTGCTACACAAGCAAACAAACTCAAGAGCAGCTTCAAAAGATATTCGAATACGCTGCTTCAATTTTCGACGAAATAATGATTGACGATTTTCTTTACACCGATTGTCAGTGCAGCGAGTGCGAGCAGCGGCGCAGCTCCGACAAATATAAGAGATTTCACGCCGATTCATTAAGCTGGGCCGACTACCGCTGTGACCTGATGGTCGAGATAAGCAAAGAGCGGATTTTAGGCCCGGCCAAGGCGGCGGTCAATCCCAACGTCAAAATCATCATCAAATACCCGCAGTGGTACGACCGATTCCACAAACGCGGCTACGAGGTCGTGCGCGAAAGCGCTATTTTCGACCGCATCTGGGTGGGGACGGAGACGCGCGACCCCGACAGCGAGCGATTCGGCAAAAAGAATCAGTACGAGGCCTACTACATAATGCGGTGGCTGGGCGAGATAGGCGCCGGCAAGTGCGGCGGCGGCTGGTTCGACCGCTACGATACCTCGCCGAAAACATATCTTGAACAGGCAAGGCAGACGGTCCTCGGCGGGGCAAAAGAGATGATGCTGTTCAGCTACGGCTCGCTGCACGAAGGGCAGGGCCCGGCCGACGTAGAGGCGCTGCGAAGCGAAATGCCCGGTCTCCTGACTCTTTCTAAGCTCGTACACGGGAAACCAATCAGGGGTATTGCCGCACCCAAGCCGCCCAACAGCGAGCATTACGCGGAGCAGTATATCTACGATTTTGTGGGGATGATGGGTCTGCCTTTGGTGCCGACTGCAAAGGTTCGTACGGATGTAAAGGCGGCCTTTTTGCCCGTGCAGACCCTCCGGGACCCCGACATACGCGATAAGATAAGCACGATGTTAGCCGGCAAAAAGCCGGTACTGATTACCGACGGGCTGGCCAAGCGGCTTGACGGCTTCGATTTTGGCAGAGAGAGCCTGCACGTTCTCAAAGTTAACGGCGAGCCGTACAACCTGCACAAGCTCACCCGCGAACAGCTCAAGCCAATAAGGGATACGATGCTTGCGCCTTTCGGCGTTGAGTTCGACGCACCGAATAAGGTTGCGATGTACCTGTTCGGCGGCGATTTGGTGGTGATAGAGAATTTCAACGACGAGCCGGTGACTGCAGCGCTGCGGCTTTCGGGTTGCGGCAAAGCCCAAAAGGCGCTGGTGCTGCCGGGCGACGGGCTCATGGAATTCTCACAGACGGGCGACAGAATTGATTTTGCAAAGATAGGACCGAGAACCCTTGTGGCACTAAAATATCAGTAGTTTTCTACATGGTTACAGATGAATTGTTGGTCTCGCTCAATAGTAATAGTTGAACCGCAGGTCCACGTCCCAGGTATCCGGCAGCCCTTTTTTCTTTTTGAGTGTTACTTTGGTGCATTGAAGGTTTGCCCAGCGAAGCTGAATGGCGGAAAGGAATTTGGCAAAGGTCTTTATATCGACTTTGTCTAACGAGACGTTTGCACTCTGGCTTTTCTGGCCGGATGAGGTTGTAATCGTGCCCGAGGAAAGCTTGTATTTGGCCGCTGATATAGCGCACGCGGCGGCGGCATTCTGTACGGCGGAGGCATAGTCGAAATCGGCGGAGGCGGTTTCGGGGTCGGCGTAATTCAGCCGCGCCGAATCAAGCGGGAGGATTTCGGTGATTAGCTTTTTGGCCTGCTTGTACTGTGCAATTTCGGTGTTCAGCTTCTTTTCGGAATTTGGAAGCTGCAGTCCCCAGACGAGGGCCGCCCAGAGAACAGCGGCGGTCAGTGCCGCAATGTAGTAAAGACGAGGATTTTTTAAAACGTCCCGCATAAATGCTCTACCTTGTTTGTTTTTTGGGCTCGACCGTTATCTGGAAGGTATGGCGTCCGCCCTTGGCGCTCATACGCTGCTGGAGTATGTTCATACCGGTTTTTCGGACGGTGTCGAAGACCTTCAGTGTATTCCTGCTGTTTGAAGTATCTCCGGCGATAGTAATGGCCCTGCTGGTTATGCTCACCGATTCTATGGCCAGGTTGGTTGAGGCGGCACATTTATTAAACGCTTCGAGCACGCGTGTCAGCTTTGCCGAGACCGATTGGGCGCCGGTAGCGCTCAGGATGCCTTTGTTGATTTCTTCGACCTTTCTCTTTGCTCTTTTAAGCTCGCCGACTGGGTTGGTTTTGCCGGCGAGTTTTCGGCCGTACATCGCGGCTGAATAGTCTTCTTTGAGCATTTCTCGCAGACGGCTGCGATACTTGTTGACCTGCATCAAGCGCATCGAGCCGTGTATCCCGGCGGCGAGCATCAGGACCGCCAGCGCGGCGCTGAGGAATTTCACCGACCTTTCGAGCCGGGCTTTTCTGCCCTGGTACGGCATAAAGTCGGAGCGAAAGTTGACAGTTTTGGGTTTTTCAAGATGCGTCAGAGCCGCCCCGCAGGCGATTGCAAAATCAACGGGGTCGGGGCAATCGGCCATTTGTTCGTCGGTAAGCCGGGCCGATTGAACAAGAGGCAGGCGTCCGGTTTCGATACCGAGCCGCTCGGTGAGCCGTTGATGGTCCAGGGAATCGCAGGCGTCAAAGACGGCGGCGTAGTTGACCGGCTCATCGGTCTCGACCAACGCGTTCGTTACGGGTATTTCACGGGCGAGCAGATCGGTTCTGTTATGTGCAGGGCCGAGCAGGAACGTTCGGACGTAACCCGGCGGCACGGGTGAGACCTTCTGCCACGACGGGGTTTTTGGGACGATAAAATAACCTTTTTTGTGCGAGAGCAGCCCGAAGAACGGACGTTTTTGGCTGTCTAAGGATATATTTTGGCAGATGAATCGCGCCAGACAATTGGCGTCCGGCTCGACCACCACCGGGTCGATATTATTGCTCTGGAAGGCGGCGAGAAGCTCGGCAAGAATGTTCTTTTCCGCGGTAAAGACGGTCAGTTTCGAGCCGGTCTGGTCGGTCGAGTACAGCGAGAAGGCGATTGCGACGCCGCTTATGTCGGTGGCAAGGGCCTCCTCCACATCGAATCTTACGGTCTGGCTTATTTTTTTTATATCGGTGAACTCGCTGTGGACGCTGTGCTGCATATACATTGCGCAATCCAGGGCTACGGCGACATCGCCGAAATCGAGGCCCTTCTCGGCGCATCGGCGGCTTATAAGAGTCGCCAGCGTCTGCATAGTCTGCTGCTCGGGCGAATCGACAGAAACGCAAAAGCAGCCCAGCACGTTCGCGCCGCCCGCCTGCGGTGCCGTACAGACAACGGTTGCGCTGTCTGCTGTTATGTATATTCCCAGTAAATTCCGGCCCTGCATTCAAAAACCCTCGAAAATAGTCGCTCGAGTTACGAGTCACGAGTCACGAGTGACGGTTTTTAACCCGACAGCACGGCTACCCGTTGAATTTTATTGCCTTGTTTGGTTATTGCTATGACCGCGGACGCCTCGGCGACGCCGCTTTGTGCGGTTACTTTGATAGTAAAGAAATCGCTTGTTGTCGTGATGAATTTTTCACATTTGTCTATAGACGTCGAATACCGCAGAAGCTCTTTCTTTAAATCTTCTATGCTCTCGAAGGGTTTTATTCTTCTGGTCTGTATAATTTCTTCGGCGATTTCTTCGGCGTCGCCGCCGAACGTGAAGGCCGCCTCCAGCACCTGACGGGGGGCGGTGTTTATGTTGACCTTTGCCGAGCCCCACATCGCCGCATATTTGAGGGCCGATTCCTTTCTGCTCTCGCTGATTATCGTCGGTCTGGCGAGAAGCTCGGTGTCGAGCAGCGAGCTGTGAAGGAGCTTGGCGAAGTCTTTTGTCTGGCTGAGCCGCTGCTGGTCGGCGGTTGTGGTCTCGGTCTTGTAGCGTGTTCGCCTTGTTCTTTTGCTTCGAGTGCGGCGGTTTGCTCCGGACGTTTTCGTTTTTACGGGTGTTCTCTTGGTTATGGGTTTGAATTCGACCTTGAACGGTTTTATTTCGCCGAGCTGGGCCAGTTGAGCTTCGAGCGAGTCGATGTCCTCGAGAGTCAGTCCCATCCACTCACAGAAGGTCTCGAAGCCGGCCCGGGCCTCACGGGAGATCTCGCTGTCGTCGAGCAGCGCCCAGCCGATGGGATACTTGGCATTTTCATCTTCTATTTCGATACGAACAGTTGCCGAGCCAATCTCAAGCTCATCAACGGGCCTGATATAGGGCCACACAGGGCCGTATGGGCCGCGTATTTTTATAGCGTTAATGTCGTTAGCTTCATTCAAATCCGCCGCACTGCCGTAACGGTTGATGTCATTGACATTGTTGATTTCACCTCGTGTCTCGGCGGGTGTCTCGGTTGACATTGCCGGGCGGTTATTATTTTCCTCGTAGCCCCACTGCTGCAGAAGCTGTTGATATTCCTCCTCGCTGAGCGCGAACAAATCGGAGAAGTCCGGCTCATTCGGACGGGCAACCACGGGCGGAACGTTAATGTCCTCCAGGGTCGCAAGGGCATATTTAACGGCCGAGTCGCAGGCGTATTGCGCCTTTTGATAATCAATAATGAAGTTGTCGCGGTGGCGTTGTGCGGCTACTCGGCTGCTCAGTGTATAGCCGAGCATCGCAAGCACCACGAGCACGACAAGTGTCACCAAAAGCACAATGCCGGGCTTGCCGTCACAAACCTTGCACACGCTGTTTCGGCTGTAACAGCCGTTGTTACACTTTCCGCTACCGTTCATTTGGTTCTTTCGCTCCGCCTTCCGCCGGCAAATCCTGCTGCTGCGGCTCATTTTGGTCCTCGGCCTGCTGTGTTTTTGTCGGGCTTTCGGGTTTGGCAACTGTGAACTTTATCTTTCTGGTTCTGTCGATGGCTATGGTTCGCGTAATTGCTTCTTCGGCGGGGACATCCCAGGTTCCATCGACGGCCTTATAGGGTTCGGCAAAGGAGATAGTCACGACTATAGCTTTCGGCAGGGCGTCGCTTGTCCATCTGTCGAGGTAATCATCGTCTTTGGGAATCCGTATTTTGAACAGGGTAGCGCCGTCGCAAACCGGCACAAATACGTCGCGCTGCCAGGGCTGCTTCTGCTCGCCGAGGAGTTTATCTTCCATCGCAAGGCCGCTGTGGCTGCGATAGATAATGAGTGTGCCCGTCACGGGGTCAAGATTGCTCTGCCAGGTGATTTTGCTTAGCTGCTCGCCGCTGCCCTTATTGTCGGTGACCGTCCCGATGATTTCGAGGCGTAGGACGCTGAAACCGCTCTGGAACTTTCTCTCGAGGGTAATCTTGGTATCCGAGCCGGATGCAGTTGTCTTATCGAGGTCTTCGGCGATGCGTTGCAGGAGTTCGGCGGGCAGCCGGGAGCCGTTCATCCGCTCGGTAAGGGCGGCGGCGCTGTCCTGAGCCCTGCTGTAGATGGCGAGGACGACGATGAGAATCATAGAACCCACGACAAGCGCTGCGAGTATCTCGGCTAACGTAAAACCGAAACGCTCATTTGGTATATTTGCTGATTTTCTCATAATTTTACACCGCCAATCCGGTTACTCGCGGCCGATATCTTTAAGTATCTCGGGAGGAATATCCATATCATCAGGGATAGGAGGAACAGAGTCGGCCCCTGCGCCCGGGCCCTGCGGCACACTGCCGGGGCCGGCTGTTTTTTTGCCGCCGGGTGTCGAGACGCCGCGAAGCTCGGGATAGTTTTCCAGCAGTGTCTGTTTGTCCTGTTCGGTCGGATTGCCGTCCGTACCGACATACAAATCAAGCCAGGGCTTGAGGTAGCCGCCGTCTGCCGTTGTCGGCATACCATTGGCGACCCAATTTGCGATATTCCCGACGTCAACGCCCGCATATTCAGCCGCCTGTTGTTCTGTTTCGACAATATGCTCAGCCAACTGCTCATCTCGCTGCTTTAGCTGCTTGGTTTGTTCTTTGCTCAGGTTCGTAAGCCAGTCGGTCAGCTCGATGGTCTGGGCCTCGCCGGCGGCGTCGGTGTACTCAGCCGAGCAGAGGGCGCGGGCCCACATACCGGAGGTCAGCGGCTCAGAGAAACTCTCGACAGTCGTCTGCCACTGGATGTCGGGATATTTGTCGCTGATGCCGTACTCGGTTTTTTCTTCGACCGTATCGGAGGCGAGCAGCTTTTCCATATTCTCACGTGCGATATTGAATGCGCGCATGCGTTGAGCCGAATCGGCCGCAGAGAACATACATCGTTCGAGTACCACCCAGACGCTTGCAGTGACAAATGCAAGTATCAGCACCGCGGCCATCGTCTCAACGAGAGTAAAGGCGCATCTTCTTTTTTTCATAGCTCAGCCCTGTCGTTACGCTTAGAACGGCATTTCCTCGCTGGTTTTCGGCGCTAAAATCTCGGCCTCGCCCGGCTGAAGCCGGACGATGTTGCTCAGCCGGTTCACCACTATTGAGTACGGCTGCTCATCGGCATCGAGCAGGACAATCACACCGCCGAAATTCCAGCCGGTCCGGCCTGCCCGGAACTTGACCCTGAACTGGTCGCTGAACTCACCGTCGTCGAACAGCACGTATGAGACCCGGCAGTTCTCGCCGAAGTCGCCTTCAGCGATTATTTCCTCTTCCAGTACCTGCGACAAATCGGGTGTCGTAATCTCGCGCAGCAGGTATGTCTGCTCGACGGGGTCTATGATGACTTCGTATCGCCGGCCGGTCTGTGCCGCTGCGGTGACGGCCATTTCCATTGCAGATACAAAATTATGGATTTTTGCTTTGAATGAATTTCTCAACAGTGTGGTCTTCAGATTTCCGGCGGCCAGCGCCACGAACAGCGAGAGCACGACGAGCACCACCATAGACTCGGCCAGTGTAAAGGCCGGGTATCCGCGAGCCGGCCGGTATGCACGGGCAGGGCCTGGCTGCGGGCCTGGCGGCAAATATGATGGACGATTCGTGCCAGCCATAAGAACAGAAGACTCTCTTTAGTTTGCGTCTGTGCTGTAAAGGTCGGTATCGTAGCCCTCGCCGCCTTCCTCGCCGTCGGCTCCATAGCTGATAATCACAAAGGGCTTTCCGCTTTCCGGGTAGAGCTGGTAGAGAAAATCGTAACCCCAGCTGTCCTTCGGTATCTCCGTGGTGTCGAGGTAGCCGGAGGGGTCCCAGCCGATCACATCCGTCGGCTCGGCAAGCAGCTCGAGAAGCCCTTCGTCCTCGCCGGGGAATCGGCCTGTGTCCATCT
>CAYMYK010000075.1:0-13190 GCA_964394625.1 uncultured Pirellulales bacterium | reverse complement strand
CTGCTCAAGGAACCTCAGGTCGTTCTCGAACAACAGGCGAATATCGGTGATGCCGTACTTTCTCATAGCAAGCCGTTCTATCCCGAAACCGAACGCCCAGCCGGTATATTTCTCGTTGTCGATTCCGACCGCATCAAAGACGTTCGGGTCAACCATACCGCATCCGCCCATTTCCACCCAGGTCTCTTTGCCCGTCTTGTCCGCCAGCAGCAGGTCAACCTCGGCGCTTGGCTCGGTAAAAGGGAAGAAGCTCGGCCTGAACCGCCACCGGGTATCTTTACCGAGAAAAGCGTGAATGAACTGGTCGATAGCCGTTTTCATATCCACCATACTGACACCTTCATCCACGACGAGCGCTTCAAGCTGATGGAACATAAACATATGTGTGGCATCGACCGTATCGGGCCTGTACACCCGCCCGGGCGCGACAACGCGAATAGGCGGCCTTGTCTTCTCCATCACGCGAATCTGAATCGTTGAAGTCTGAGTCCGAAGAAGAGTACCGTCATCGATATAGAAGTTGTCCAGCGGGTCTCTGGCGGGATGCTCGGGGCCGATGTTCAGCGCAACGAAGTTGTGCCATTCGTCTTCCACTTCGGGCCCATAGGCAACCGCAAAACCCATCCGCCCGAATATCTCCAGCAGCTCGCTTATTGTCTGGGTAATGACGTGTGCCTTGCCTGTGACGGGGACAATGCCCGGCAGCGTAACATCCACAAGCTGCCGTGTTTTCTGCTGCTCGGCCTGCTGCAGGGTGCTTTTCAACCGTTCGAATGCCTCGGTGACATCCTTTTTGACCTTATTCGCGAGCCGGCCCGCTTCTCGCCTCTGCTCGGACGGAAACCGCCCGATTTGGCCGAGCATCCGGGTAACAAGCCCCTTTCGACCAAGGTACTTTATCCGGTACTGCTCCAGCGCAGAACCGTCAGCGACCTGCCGAAGCTCTGCAAGGGCATCTTTACCTGTTTTATCGAACTGCTCGAGCATTTGCGTTGTGTCCGTCCGGTCCGGCACTAACCTGCCATCAGCCGAGGGCGGCCTTGGCGGCATCGACAATGGCGTCAAAGCAGCCGGCGTCTGCAATTGCAATTTCACTCAGCATCTTGCGATTGAGCTGAATATTGGCCTTCTTGCAGCCGTCGATAAACCGGCTGTAGCTGATTTGCCTCTGTCGGCAGGCGGCGCTCAAGCGAGTTATCCACAGACTTCTGAAATCCCTCTTGCGAAGCTTTCGGCCGACGCGGGCATTGACTCCGGCCCTGACGACGGCCTCTTTGGCCAGCCGGTAAAGCCGACCCGCTGAGCCGCGATGGCCCTTCACTGCCCTGAGGATTCGTTTCTTTGACCGGCGCCTGGCGGCACCTTTTCTTACCCTTGGCATATCAGCTTTCCTTTACAAATTTCTCTCGGGGGCTGCTGGCGGCAGCTGATTCGAAGCCGAGAAGCAAACCCGCAACAGTTATTATCCCAGGACCGACGTAAAACGTACAGTCACAAACATTTGTTATTTCCCAAGAAACATCGCGCACTTTTTGGCAAGGCCGCCGCCCAGAATATCCAGACCGGCTATTCTTCTGCGGCGTTTTGCGTTTTTGCTCCGCATAAGATGACTGCCGCAGGAGTGTTTGTACTTGACCTTACCGGTGGCCGTCAGCTTACACCTTTTGGCTAAGCCCTTATGGGTTTTCTGTTTTGGCATCTTTCATTCCTTCTAAAAACAGGCTGCACTGCACCAGGACCCGCAGGCCAGCCCCGGGTTACAACGAACCGGCAGTTTACCCGATTGCCGAAGGCCGGTCAAGGATTTCCGGCGGAAAGATGTGAGAAAGGGCAAAACAGCACTCAGCACCGGTTGGCCGGCAACGGGGCCGCTGTGGCGAGAGGAGCCGACAAATACTACTTTGGCACAAGCAGCAGGGTCATACGCCGCCCTGTCATTCTGCTCGGCCTTTCGACCTTTGCCAAATCCTCCATCGACTCGGCGATTTGGCCGAGTACAACACGGCCCCTATCCTGGTGCAGCATCTGGCGGCCGCGGAAAAACATGCAAAACTGCACCTTGTGGCCCTTCTCCAGAAACTCGCGTGCGTGATTCAGCTTGATGTCAAGGTCGTGAGAGTCCGTCTCCGGCCTGAGGCGTATTTCTTTGAGTGTACCGGTGGAGAGCTGACCTTTCTTTCGGGACTCGCGGGCCTTGCGCTTCTGCTCATAGAGCCATTTGCCGTAATCCATTATCCTGCACACGGGCGGGTCGCTCGCCGGTGCGACCTCCACAAGGTCCAGCCCGACATCGCGCGCCTTGGCCAGGGCGTTCCGCGTTTCCACTATCCCCACCTGATTGTTCGATTCATCAATTAAGCGAACCTTAGGGGCCCGCACCCCTCCGTTTACCTTTAAGGATTTCGCCTTGATTGTGCCTCACCTTACCTTTCTAAAAAAACAAGTAATCTCGTCTGCCGAACACACCGTGTGTCCGAGCCGATATTCTAAAACGTTAAATCTGTCTCTTTATCGGCAATTTTGCCCTTTGCGACAGTGATAAACCGCTCAATCCCAACGGTCTGAGTTTCTTTGTGCGCCCGCATCCGGATGTTGACCGTATCAGAAGCGGCCTCTTTAGGCCCCACTACGAGCATAAGGGGCAGTTTCTGTCCGTGTGCCTTGGCAATCTTGGCTCCGATTTTTTCATCCGACAAATCACAGCCGCATCGCAGTTGCCCGGCCCTTAATCTCGCCTGCACCTGAAGGGCGTAATCATTCGTCTTCTCGCTGATGGGCAGCACTCGAACCTGCTCGGGGCAAAGCCAGAGAGGCATCTCGCCGGCGTAATGCTCTATTAAGATACCTATGAAACGTTCAAACGAACCCAGCACGGCCCTGTGAATCATTACGGGAGTCTTTTCAGTATTGTCTCTGTCGGTATAGACCATCCCAAAACGCTGCGGCATCGAAAAATCGAGCTGAATCGTACCAAGCTGCCACGACCTTTTCAGGCAGTCCTTTATATGAAAATCTATCTTCGGTCCGTAGAAAGCGCCGTCGCCCGGATTGAGCCGGTAATCAATTCCACCGTGCTCCAGGGCATTTTTGAGCGCATCCGTAGAGACCTGCCAGATTTCGTCGGAGCCGATGTGTTTTTCGGGTTTGGTGGAAAGCTCTATGAGGAAATCCTCGAAACCGAATCCCCTGTAAACCTCAAATACAAGGTCAATTACCGCTATAATCTCGGATTCAATCTGCTCGGGTGTGCAAAAGATATGAGCATCGTCCTGCGTGAACTGCCGGGCCCTGAAAAGCCCGTGCATAACCCCGCTGGCCTCGTGCCGGTGCACCAGGCCGAACTCGGCAAGACGCATCGGAAACTCACGGTAAGAATGCTTGCGGGTCTTGTAAACCAGGCACCCGCCCGGACAATTCATCGGCTTGATGGCATAAGCCCTATCGTCGAAACTCGTAAAGTACATGTTCTCCTTGTAGTTGTCCCAGTGCCCGCTGAGATGCCACAGCTTTTCGTTGAGGATAATTGGCGTCTTAATCTCTTCATAGCCGTACTTATTCTGAACGCTTCGCAAAAACCGCTCGATTGCATTCCAGATGACCATTCCTTTTGGGTGCATAAACGCAAAGCCGGGTCCGGCGTCGTTGAAGCTGAATAAATCCAGCTGTCTGCCGAGAACGCGATGGTCGCGCTTCTTCGCCTCGACCAGGCGATTCAGGTATTCGTCGAGCTGTTTTTTTGTCGGCCAGGCGGTACCGTAAACCCTTTGCAGCATTTTCTGTGTGGCGTCGCCGTGCCAGTAAGCGCCGGCGACCGACATAATCTTGAAACTGCCCACGCTGGAAGTACTTGGCACGTGCGGGCCTCTGCACAAATCCTCAAAATCATATCCAGAGGAATAGAAACTGATTACGTCGCCTTCGGCATGATTGACGTTGTCCGTTTTGTACTTGTCGCCGGCCAGCTTTTCCAGGGCCTGCGCTCTGGTCATTTCCCTGCGTACAAAAGGCCTGTCGGCCCTGACTATTTCGGACATCTTTTGTTCTATTCGCTCGAAATCCGCCGGGCGAACCGGTTCATCGAGGTCGATGTCGTAATAAAATCCGTCTTCGACGGTTGGCCCGTAAACCAGCTTCGCCTCGGGCCAGATGCTGCATATCGCCTCGGCCATTACGTGCGCACAGCTATGCCGCATCACTTCGAGTCCATCGGGTTCCCTGCCGGTAACGATTTGGACTTCCGTATCACCGGCAATCGGGGTGGATAAATCTACAAGCCGACCGTTTATCCGTGCCGCCACGGCTGCCTTTGCAAGGCCGGGACCAATTCTCTCTGCAAGTTCTCTGCCCGTGATGCCGTCGGCGGCTTCTAATGTGCTGCCGTCAGGCAGTTTTATTCTCGCCATAGGTATATCCGGTACTCCTTGTACTCTGTTCAGAACCAGACCAAACTGAAGTGATTTTAGCTCGACCAAAGGGCCCTGTCAACATCTTTTTATGCCTCGTTTTTTTTGCCGGAGGAGGCGAAGATTTCTGCAAATGTGGGATTTTTGCTTGCGGACAGACGGCAAATATGTTATTTTACTTCAAGTGTGTGCTCGCTTCTTGATATTTGCAGTTTGAGGGGATTGAATGCAGATATTAGCTGTTATAAAGTGGCTCACAGCCGCACACCCGTCGGGTCTGTGCCCCGGCTTTGGCGGTGTGGCGGCTGCTTATTCAGGTACACAGGCCTTATCGCTGCCGTTTAGCCCGGTAAAGCTCGTTGTTCTGACGGCGTGGGTCTATCTGTGCCTGTACTGCGTCCAGCGGGTGCAACTGACCCCCCTGGTACCAAAGAGCAGAAAAGGCCTGACCAATCTTGCGACACTTTTGCTCGGTCCGATTGTGCTGCTCGTCCTGCTTGTGCTCGACATATACAAAACTCCTGCCGACGAACGCGGCGGAATCTTTATTATGATTACGGAACGCCTGCGAAAGATGAGCGACAGAGTCCGTTCCGCCGGCCTGGTGGGCTCAGGCCATCCAACAATAAAGCTGCTCGATTCCTCGGGCGCAGAGCTCAGGCAAATCTACGGTCACGGCAAGTCAACACACCAGGACAGTCACATACTCAAACTGACAAAGGAAATCATCTCCGAGGCCCTGCAGGGCCGGGCAAGTGATATTCTCATCGACCCCAAGACAGACTCCATTTACACAATCAGGTACCGCATAGACGGCGTTCTGCGAGAGGTCAGGCAGATGAACACAACTACGTGCCAGGCCGTTGTCAACAGCATCAAGGCCGTTTCCAGTATGGACATCGCAGAAAAACGCCGGCCGCAGGACGGCGCTTTTCTGGCCAAAATGAACGAGGACTCTGCATCATTCAGAGTGGCAAGCGCAGGTGTTCTCAACGGTGAAAAACTGTCGATACGTGTCCTTAATCAGAATGCCGGCATGTTCAAGCTGGACAACATCGGCCTGACAGAAAAGCAAAGGAACATCATAAAGAACGTAGTAAGCAAACCGTCGGGAATGATTCTCCTGTGCGGGCCCACCGGCAGCGGTAAAACGACCACGCTCTATGCCATGCTCAACAGCATAGATTTCTATACCCGCAACGTAATAACCGTTGAAGACCCGATTGAATACGTGCTTGCCAATACAAGTCAAATTGAGGTCAATCCCAGGGCGGACATCACATTTGCCAAGTCGCTTCGAAGCATCCTCAGGCAGGACCCGGATGTGATATGCGTCGGTGAAATTCGTGACGAGGAGACCGCCAAGATTGCTCTTCAGGCATCGCAGACAGGTCATCTTGTACTGGCTACGATACACAGCAGCAGCACGGCATCGGCGTTCATTCGACTGCTCGATTTGGGTGTGAGTCCGCTTCTGCTTTCGTCCGGACTGAGCGTGGTTGTCTCCCAACGGCTTGTTCGGCGTTTGTGCAAATTCTGCAAGGCCCCCGCCCAATTGAGCAGCAGGCAGATTCGTGATTTTAAAAAACGCAATATCAACTACGCAAACATGAAACAGGCCGTGGGATGTGATTACTGCCTGGAAACCGGATACTATGGAAGAACCGCTATCTATGACATACTCGTCCTCGACGACGACATTAAGGCCAACATCGCCAATAGCACCCTCTCGATTACGCGCCTGCGCAGGGAAGGCGACCAGAGAGGTAAATCCAATCTGCAAAAACAGGGACTGCTCAGGGTGGTCTCCGGGATAACAAGTATCGAGGAGCTGTCCAGAGTTCTGGGGTAGAGCCAATGATATTTTATATGGGCATATTGTTCGCAGCCCTGCTGGCGTGGGTGGGTTTCAAGGCGGGCTTCTACCAGATATGGACCACGCTTTTCAACGTCCTGATTGCCGTTTATTTGGCGATACACCTCAGTCCTCTGATTGCAGAGATAATCCCCGCCGCCGGAAGCACCGAAATCAGCAAAACGCTGTGTATGCTTGTTACGTCGGCGGCGATTTTCCTGATTTTGCACGGGTTCGCATACGTCTTTCTGCTGAGCCAGTTCAATGTGACCTTCCCGAAAGTACTTGATACTATCGGCGCCGCCTTTTTGGGCTTTCTGACGGGTTTCCTTATCTGGAGCTTTGTCTGCCTTGTAATCTGCACCGGGCCAATCGGGAAAAACGCAGTTGTCCGAACCATCGGCCTTGACCGCCAGGGTTTCAGGGAGGCCAAAATGCAGTCTTACCTCGTTTGGTGGAGCAACCTTCTCGACGGGTTCGTTGCGCCCGGCGACAACCGCAACTGCACCGAGCAGGCAGTCAGCGATATGCTTAAAGCGCCCGCCAGGAAGGGCCGTCACGCGAGGCCGGTGCAACCTCTCGATGTCAATGCCGCGGGCGAGCCAAACTACGTTGAGGAATCCGAAGCAGGGCAAATGCCCCGGGAAACAGCCCCCTTGGATTCCCATCCGGAGTCTCCGAGCGTGAGCACATCGCCGGACGATTAAGACCCGTTGTTCGATTAACTGCGTGCCTGGTCCAGTATCAGGTTCTTGACCTTTTGACTGGGCAGATTAAGCGCCCCGTAAGCCGCTGCCGCCGCCGAACGCAGTTCCGCAGCACTATCCTCGGAGCCGACCAGCGAGTAGATGGCGTCAATTGCGGCTTCGTCCAGCAAATCACCATTGATTTTTGCCGAGACAGCCAGCGAATTGAACGCACTTATGCGAACATCGGCTGGGTTATTCTCGTCAAGGGCCGTCGCCGCTATTGCACGCTGGGCCGCGGGAGTGTTGAGATAAGCCAGCACCTGGCTGCTCAGTGTCTGTATGTTGGTTCGCTTATCCTTAGTACCGGCAATCAAGGCATCCTGCGCAACGGACAGGTCAAGAACGGTATTTCTCGTTATTCCAAGTTTGAGCATGGCCCTGACGGCGCGAAGGGCGTAAGTATCCGCCGTTTCGGCATTCCACAAACCGGTTTCTGTGCCGGGTTGTCCGGCGCTTTGGCCGAGCGCATCGGCGAGAATATCAACCACTAATCGGCTTTCCGCGAACCTCTGCTTCGGACCTGCCTCGGCTATGGCTATCGCTGCACTGTACCTTACAGCCCTGCTGTCGAATGAAAGTGCCGCCGTCAGCGGCTGGTCGGTTCCGATTCGATAGAAAAGCGAGCTTTCGCCGGCCGTTGTCGCCAGCGCCTCCACAACGCCGAGCGCCACGTAGGCGTCCTTGTCCTTGACCGCTCGCGCAAGGGCCTGATGAAGGTATTCAGTACCCGCCGTCGTCGCATAAGTCATCGCGTCGGCGTGACCGCTGCCGAAATACTCCGGCATCGGGATGTCGGTGGATTCGGCCTTGAAAAAGGCGGCCAGCCAAAGCCCTATCGCCTGGCCAAAACCGGCGTCCGCCTTCAGCGACCACTCACAGCAGCGCATCGCCATCAGCTCGTTGAAGTAGCCTTTGTCCACTTCCTTGCGAACTAACCGTTTGTCCGAACCGTCCCAGAACCACATATTTGCAAAATTAGCGTCCTGCGCCGGTGCAAGAGACTCGGCGTGGTAATAGTAACTCTCGGCAAGCCGGTAGAACAACTGTGCAGCCGGGAGTCTCGTCGCCGAGGCATCTATCGCCTTTATGCTTGCCTTCGCTAAATCCCGCAGCTCGGCGGAGCCGTCCTTCTCAACAACGTACCTCAGATACGGCAGCGACTGGGGATAGCCAATCTTACCCAGCGCCTTTATCAGTTCGGCCTTGACTGTAACGTCGCGGGTCTGCAGGGCCGCGGCGAGAGGTCTTATCGAATCTTTGCCGATTCGCGAAAGCGCCCAGACAATGTTCGGCGCCTCGTCGGCGCGAGCCGGGTCGCCGAGGGCATCGAGCATATACATTATTGCATACTCGCCGGCGTTCTGCAGACGCTTTATTGCCGCGAGCCGGCCTCTGGACGTACCGCTCAGCCGCTTTATCTCCTCAACGATTATTTTCGGGTCCGAACGCCGCATAAACCTGCCCCGCTCAATTATCTCAAGCACCTTGCCCGCCAGCGCCGCTAACTCAGCGTCAGGGGCGCTGTCTTTGACCTTCAACAGCAGCGAATATCCCTGCGGGTTTTCCCTGCTGAGCTCGAGCAGCGAAACGGCGTCCGGCTCACTTTCAACAATCGCCTGGGCGTAACCCTTGGCGAGGTCCAGCCGGCCTATCACAGTGTAATGCAAAAGGTCGTTCCAGTTGTCCTCGAGCGTCTGGCAAAAGGCAGAGCCGGCCAGAATAAGTCCTATAAAAACTACTGACGCTAACGTTCTTGCTTTAAGCATCGACATCTCTCCAATCACAAACCCGATTCATCACCCGAATCCGTAAGTAGTTATAATAATCGTCCTTAGAGTTTCTATACTATAGACAAATCGCCCCTCTGTCAACTGAAAACCATCTTCAGTGCTCCAAAAGGCGATTTTTCAGTCCTCTTCGAGCTTGTCATACCAGTTTTTCTTCAGGAAAACCGACGTTACTGCCAGGACAGCAGCGCAGAGCCACAGTTGGCGGAACTCGCGGATGACTAAATATATGGGAATCAAGGTGAACATCAACTGCCAGACAATTCCCACCGCCACGTTCACCATATCCCTGGCAAAGGCCGAATTGGGCCTGAAGGCGGCATCTTCGGCGCAAACCATTTTGCGAATAGGCCCCCAGAAGCCCCACGGGCGAACCCGTCTGTAAAAATCCTTCAAAACGCTTTCATCGTCCGGCAGGGTGAGCAAGCTCACCGCCACCGAGACGACTGCGCTTATCAAAAGGATGGCGGGAAAACCATATACAATGGTCGGCACATCCGGAAATAACTTCGCAAAGGCCAGCGCCGAGGCAATGCCCGATACCATTCCCGCAAAGTACCCGAAGCCGTTCAGCCGCCACCAGTACCACTTGAGAACGTTAGGGGCAATGTATCCGCCGTACAAGCCGCCCACTATCCAGCGCGTCACCGTGTGAATCGATTCGGTCATAAAACCGAACACCAGACCGACCGCAACTATCACTATCGAGCTGATATACCCGGCATAGACATACCTCCTGTCGGAAGCGTCGGGATTGATATAGCGTTTGTATATGTCGTTGGTCAGATAGGCGGCGCCGGAGTTGACCGTGGAATCGAACGTGCTCATAAACGCCGCCAACAACCCGGCCAAACAAAAGCCGATTAGGCCGGGAGGCAGAAACTTGTTGACGACGTATGGCAGAATCTGCTCGAAATCCACATCGGCCCCCATCGCATTCAGATTATCGCTGAAGAAAACCAATCCCAGCACGGTAATCCCCGCTATCATAAGATACCGCGGTATGTAGAGCACTACGGACACACAGCCGCACATCAACGCGGATTCCTTCGCGGTTCGCGTTGACAGCATTCGCTGCATATCCTTGTTGGGCGGCGGGCCCGCCATACTCGCCAAAATACCCTTGAAGAGCATCATTATGAAAAACAGGCCAAAAAGCGACCACCCATCTGCGTGAATTTTATCCATAACCGCCGGCATAAGTGTTGACCAGTCGAGGTTGAGATGCCATCCGAAGAACAGCTCCTTCCAGCCGGCCGGCACCATTGCCGTTATCTGCTCCGGGCTTGTCCTGGCAATGGCAATACCGGCTATAAAAAATGACGTTATCGTCAGAATAATAAATTGAATGACGTCGGTGAGAACAACGCTGTACATCCCGCCAAGAATGACATAGATAGTCGTTATACTCATAAGAATGACCGCATACATATTGGCGGAGATATCCCAGGGCAGAAAAACCTCGGAGAACTTGCCTATCCCCTTGAAGGCGTACGCCATGAAGCCGACCGACGCAACCATTGCAAAAACGACCACGCTCAGATGCGACAGCTCCCCGCCGAGCTTGGCGCCGAATCGCGTGCGAATCCACTCGGCGCCGGTCATCACTCCCGACCGCCTCAGCCAGATGGCGAGAAATATCATATAAACCACCTGATTGAACGTAGGCCAGACCCAGGGCATCCAGGCGCCCTTGAGACCATAGACAAACAGCACGGTCACTAACCACATAGTCCCCGTAATATCAAACATACCCGAAGCGTTTGAAATGCCGAGAAAATACCACGGTATGTTCCTGCCGCCCAAAAAATACGAGTCGAGATTCTTGGACGCCCGCCGGCTCAGCAGCGAGCCGCCTATCACAATTGCTACGAGATAGCCGACAATTATGCTAATGTCAATATAGTGCATGTACTATTCTCCTGTGAAAGCACGCCTGCTAAAATCCGCCCTGATTACAAGAAACGCTGTGACCCTGGCGTTCCAACTGCGCCAACCGAAGCCGCCAGCTTCATAAAGCGAGCAGCAGTGTAATCAAAAAACCGCTTATAGCCGTCACAAAAATAACTCTCCGAGCCAAAATTGTCCCTGTCGAAAGGGGCCCGGTCCTTCATACAGCCGCCCCGGCAAATATCAAGATGCCGGCATACGAGGCATCTGTTACAAAGATTCTGTTTGCGGCGTGCGAAATTCCTTTTCTTCCGGCTCGCCGCAAGCTCCGCTATCGGCGTCTCAAATATATTGCCCAGCCGCCATTTCGGCTCTACGAAAAAATCGCACGGAAAACAATCGCCCGTATGCTCAACGACAATGTACTGGCTGCACCGCCTGTCGAACGTACATATCGTGTGCCTGCCCGTGGCATAGTACGACAATATCGAATCGAAATCACGAATGCTTATCCTTTGGGGCCCGTACTCATACCAGCGGTCGAACAGCCGGCATAGAAACTCGCCGTACTGCTGCGGGCTGACGGAAAATTCCGCCACCTCGCCCGTTGAGGGTTCAAGCTCAACACAGGGAATAAACTGCAGGTACTTGATTCCGTTTTCAACAAAGAAATCGAACAGCTCATCCGGATGTGCAGCCGTTTTGTCGTTGAGCAGCGTAAGCGTATTGAACTCGACTTTGTACTTTTTGCAGTTTTCAATACCCCGCATCACCCTGTCGAAAGTGCCCCCGCCCGAGTGGTCCACACGATAGTAATCGTGCAGCTCTTTCGGCCCGTCAATACTTATCCCAACGAGAAACTTGCTCTCGTGCAAAAAACTGCACCACTTCTCATCCAGCAGGAGCCCGTTGGTCTGAAGGGCGTTGCCAATTTCCTGGCCCGGCCTGCCGAACTTTTTCTGAAGCTCGACTGTCCTTTTGTAAAACTCCAGACCCATCAGCGTCGGCTCGCCGCCCTGCCAGGAAAAACCCGACATTGCAAACCCAAGTCCTAAATAATCTTTGACAAGCTTCTCCAGAACCTCGTAACTCATTCGCTGCCTGCCGGCACCTATCTGCGGCGCCCTGTTCTTATAAAAGCAGTATCTGCAATCGATATTGCAGTCGGAACCGGACGGTTTTATCAATAATGTAAATGGCTGCATCTTTTGTTATTTCGACAGATTCTCCAGAGCGCCGAGCGCTTGTGTAAAGCCCGGGTCAATAACGAGCGCTTCGGTATAAGCCAGGACAGCATCTTCATTCCTCTACCGTCTTTGTCTGTTGCCGGCTGCTTTTCCATAGGCCTATGTTACCATACAATACGGCCCGATGAAACAACATCAGCATTAAGTTCCTGTCCGAATAACTATTTGTGACAGCCCGTCATTGCGAGCGAAGCGAAGCAATCTCGAATTATCGAGCGGTCGAGATTGCCACGGCCCTTTCAGGGCCTCCCAATGACAGTGCCTGAAGGGTTATTCGAATAGGTTCTAAGCCGAATCCGCCGTGCCGTTCGTAACGCGGGGGCTGCAACAGGCGGATGAGCCATAATTTTACTCTCTGCGTTTTTCCGAATTTTTGTTGTTAATCTACTCGCCGGTTATATAATCCGCTCGCCCGGCTGATGTTTCTTTGCCGAATACGCGTGACAGCCGGCAAATGATGCAAACGAACCGGTAATTCGACAAGGCCGGAATTCAAACGGCAAAACGGGTTTCCATTTTGCGATTCATCGCAAAGTGGGGCCCGACCAGATGCAAGTTTCAGGAGTGCACAATGAAAATGCTCGTTCCAACTAAAGTGTTTCTGACCAAAGGCATCGGCCGGCATAAGTATCAGCTCAAATCCTTCGAGGAGGCCCTGCGGGTCGCCGGGCTGGCACAGCAGAATATTGTCCAGGTCTCCTCAATCCTGCCGCCCAAGTGCAGGATCATCAGCAGGGAAAAAGGGCTCGAACAGCTCGTCCCGGGCCAGATTTGCTACTGTGTTATGGCGCGGGCCGACACCAACGAGCAGGGCCGGCTGGTCGCCTCCTCGGTGGGCATTGCAATCCCAAAGGACAAGAATAACTGGGGATACCTAAGCGAAGTACACGGCCACGGAATGAATCAGCAGGAAGCTGCCGACTTAGCTGAAGACCTCGCCGCCGGCATGCTCGGCACCACCCTCGGGCTCGAAGTTGACCCGAATAAGGCCTGGTCCGAAAAAGAGCAGGTCTATAAATCAAGCGGCCTGATTATCAGAACCTCAAACATAACACAGACCGCTCGCGGACAACAAAACCTCTGGACCACAACGGTCGCTATAGCCACGTTCCTCTTCGATTAACCTTAGCCACGACACGAACCTGCTCATCTGGAGCTGCTTAAAGTGGAATGGAGCTATGAAAACTGTGCGATAATCGTCGCGCATCCCGATGATGAGACTATCTGGGCCGGTGGTACAATCCTGATGCACCCTGAAT
>CAYMYK010000074.1:0-13392 GCA_964394625.1 uncultured Pirellulales bacterium | reverse complement strand
CCGTGCAGCCGGCCCGGATTGCCGTTTTTGCGCCAAAAAAACAACATTGTCCCCCGATAGGCAAATTACTGCCTGATTACATAACCCCGGCCCGGCACGACAACACCGTCAACGGTTCGGTCTTCTCCGGAAAAATTAACGATAATAGATAATCCGTTGCCGAACGTCGTCTGTTCGACGGCGAAGTCATCGGTGAGAAATTTGTGCTCCGTCATCTCCTCGGCGCCGATGCGCTCATTCCAGCGGTCCACGTGAAATGTCGATTTAAAATCCTCTGCCTGCTCTTTCCAGCCGTCAAAACCGTTAACACGGAATGAAACCACGTAGCCCCAGAGCATATTCTCGAGCCAGCCCGGTCTTGCCTGCCTGCCGGCTGAACCCGACCGCACAGAGAATACCGCATCGTGAAACACTAACGGCCACAATGGTATGGATTCACCGGCCGCCCGGCTGTGACGACTCGAAGCATAATCCAGATACCGAATGCCGAAATCCGCTCCCCATTCACTGCCCAAGACGACCCCTTTGTCGCTGAAGAACTTGAGCAGTCTGCCCCTTTGCTCAACGTCCTGCGCTCTTGTCTGGGTATTGCCCGGTTCAAACGATTCATAATTCTGCACGGCGGTCGTCGTGTCAATGTACATCGCAGCCGGCTTCAATGTGCTGAGACGTTCCCAGTTTCTCTCGGCGTATTTGAGCCCGTTGCGCGAATTGAGTATGTAGGCCTGCCCACCCGCCCAATAGCCGCCTGCCAGCAACTCACCATCGGCTAAGCGAATCACGCCATTCGGAAAACTCGGGCACTGCTCATAGATGTCCTGATAATTATCGTGCAGCCCACCCGCAATCGGCCCGGCCATCGAGCACAGGCCCTTCAATTCTTCGATGGTTCCGAGCTGCCTTTCCGGAGGCCAGATGTCCGGGTGCGACCAGTCGTACCCGCCCTTTATCCACCCGCGAAGAACGGCAAGACCCTTCTTCATCCCCAGTTGCCCGGCCTGCTCGATTACCTGCCCGGCCTGTGAGTGTGTGACGAATATCCTCATCTTGCCGTCGATGAGCGACTCGTCGAAGGGCCTCAGCCGGTCCTCGAACCAGCGTCTCGTATATGCAGGATATGCCTGTGTTATCGACAGAATTCTGCCGCCGAGAAGGTTGCCAAGTGCGGGTTTCTGTTTCATTTTTTCCTTTAGTGACCTGAAAAGTCCCGCAGCAGTGAACCACGCCCGGTAGGTCTTTGCTAAGCCCACGTAGCCGCCCTTTGTAAAGCGGTAGCGAATCGTCCGCGGATAAGACCATTTGCCGAGCGACTTGAGCCAGCCGGGCGATGCGCTCATCTCGGCTGCCATTACGCCGGCATCTGCGAATCTTTCGGTGAATATCGCTATCCAGCCCGCCGCTTCGGGGTCGTTTACGCCCTTGAGCCCCCCGAACCACCGCATATTAAGATGACTGAAAAACGTCCAGAACCGACGCTCCGACATCGGCTTGCGAAGCCACAGCCCGACGCCCCTCGGGAAAACCATGCTCTCGGATTGTATTGGCGTCGGAAAGACCAGGCTCTGCAATCCCTCGTCAATATCTCTCAGCGTAAATACAAGCCAAGGCCCATCGAGTTTTACATCGCAGGTGAACTTGCCCATCTCTTTGAGCCGGTACCCCAAAACTGTGAACCGAATGGAATCACCGTCGGCTGTGCCCCTGAACCGGCCCGGATACTGCTCACAAATCGACCGGCCGCTCCGCTGCCAGACATGCCCCACATCAATCGGCCCGGCCTCCTCAAAAGCCACAGGCCCCATCCGCCACTTCGTATTTGTCTTTTTATCTAACAAATCCGCCGTCGCGTCGCTGTAAATCACAACCTTCATATATTCGTTTTCCAGCTGTTTGATTACCTTGCTGCTGTGGGCAATCTCGGTTGAGCCGCTGCCCTGAACAATACCGACCTGCTCATCCTTTGCCTGGGCAAATCCTGAAAAGAAAAGAAAAGAAAAAACCACGCAGCACAAAAACGAAACCTTCCCCGGATAAATTGTCTTCACTGGTTGCCTCCTTAAAGATTCATCTGCATGTTCACAACATATACTCTCACCGTACGAACCGAAGAAAATGAGAGTGTTGGGACTCGAACCCAAGACCTACGGCTTAAAAGGCCGTTGCTCTACCAACTGAGCTACACTCCCTTACCGGCTGTAGCATAGCAGCTTGCCTCGCTCACTGTCAATCACTTTGACAACAAAATCCGCGGCTCCATCTGCCCATTGACAAGGCCCTCATCCAGAGATAGCATACCTGCCCCTAAGGGGGCTTGCCCCTGTACGTTCTTTGGAGCGAAAAGATATGACCAACGTTACTCTCGTAACCGGCGACGGCATAGGCCCGGAAATCGCCGAAGCCGCTCGCAGATGTATCGACGCCACCGGCGCCGAAATCAACTGGCAAATAAAAGAGGCCGGCGCCGACATAATGAAACGCCGGGGCACCCCCCTGCCAGATGAAACTCTCGAGTCAATCAGGAAAAACGGTATCGCCCTCAAGGCCCCGATTACAACGCCGGTCGGGACCGGCTTTCGAAGTATAAACGTACACCTGCGCCAAATGCTCGATTTGTACGTGTGCCTTCGGCCCTGCAAAAGCTACAAAGGCGTCCGCAGCAGATACACCGACATCGACCTCGTCCTCGTCCGCGAAAATACCGAAGACTGCTACGCCGGCATCGAATTCGAAAAAGATAAAGACGATACGGCTCGGCTGATTGACTGGCTCAACAGGCACAGCCGGCGGAAAATCAGGCCCGACTCCGGAATAACCATAAAACCCATCTCGGCTTACGCAACCGAACGTATCGTACGGTTCGCATTCGATTACGCCCGAAAAACGGGCCGAAAAAAAGTCACCTCCGTCCACAAAGCAAATATTATGAAGTACTCGGACGGGCTCTGGCTCGACGTCAGCCGCCAGGTCGCAAAAAAAAATCCCGATATAGAATTCGAGGACCGCATCGTCGATAATATGTGTATGCAGCTTATTCAAAAGCCGGAGCTTTACGACGTCATTGTCCTGCCGAACCTCTACGGCGACATCCTCAGCGACCTCTGCGCCGGCCTCGTCGGCGGACTCGGCGTGGCGCCAGGCGCAAACATCGGCGACAACACCGCAATCTTCGAGGCCACACACGGCAGCGCACCGAAGTACAGGGGTCTCAACAAGGTCAACCCGACCGCCCTAATCCTCAGCGGCGTAATGATGCTCAGACACATCGGCAAAACGACCCAGGCAGACCGGCTCGAAGCCGCAGTCGCCGCCGTTATCGCCGAGGGCAAGAGCGTCACCTACGATATGAAGCCCAGCCGCGACGACCCCACCGCCGTCGGCACAAGCCAAATGGCCGACGCAATTATCGAAAAAATTCAACATATAGTTTGACATCGCACTTCCTTTCAGGTAGAATGGGAAGTGAATAGATGAGAATGCGTGGTATATGCCACTCTGCGCATTTCGGCGGTAGTCGAGAATTTAAGAAAGGGACTTGCGCGATGAAACTCAAACGGTCAAGGTTGGTAGGCGAATATGAGATAAGGTTCAAATTTTCGGTAGCATTAACTCTGTTTGTACTCGCGATAGGGATCACGGTTATTTACGGTCTCTTCCTGGACTATCGAGACATAGTAAAGTTTGGCACTACCGTTCTTGGCGGAATGGCAGGCCTCTATGCGGCGTTCTACGTTGGCAAGTCTTTGAAGATAAAGGTCAAAAGGGACGCGCTGCGGCAAAGCCTCGATCTCATTCACATTCAAGACACCATCGAGTTGAACAAAGTCCGGACTCTTATTGACAAGGAACTCTATCTCAAAGAGATTGCCCCATCCGAGATGTACAAACTGATCTCTGATGACTCAAGAATGAACAACGCGGTGATCACAGTACTGAATCAGTTTGAGACCGTCGCCCTAACAATAGAGAACGGATTGGCAGACGAAAATATGCTCTATTGGAGTCTGTCTTTCAGAGTTCCTTTCTACTTCGACACGCTGAAACCCTTTGTGACGCAACTGAGAAAGGAGCTTAATTGCGAAGACCTCTTTATCGAAACTGAAAAACTCGCAAACTCCTGGAATGCAAAGAAGTACTTATATTCCGGCGAAGTCGTCCCACAATAAGCCCAAATCGCGGATTAGAACCAGCACACCAGAACCGGTTGCCCAGTCTCCTGTTTGAAGATAGAAGCCGGAATAACAAATAAACGAACAACTGGCTGATTTTCGACGTATAGAAACTGCATTTTCCAACCGATAATGCAGTTATTAAGGAATGAGAATGAAGAACCGAAAGCCGAACAAGTTTGTTCGCAAGCTATGGAAAGACTGGTGGAAGGCGGCATTTTTCATCATTTTTGTCATCATAGCGGTAAAATCGAGCTTGGCGGACAAGCCCGTCGCCGCCCTTATGGCCGATGCCGTTATCGAAAAAATCAAGGCCGCAAAGTAACAGGTTAATGACACGGATACGATTACACTGACAAAAGAAGCCCTTATTAAGAGCGGACGCCGGCTTCGTTCAGAACACTCTCTCTGCTGCAGTGCCACTGCTTCGGCCAGGTGAAAAAAAACGTGCTGCCCCTGCCGGGCTCCGACGCTAACCAAACCCGACCTCCATACATCCGGACTATCTTCTTGACTACCGAGAGTCCGACGCCGACTTCCTCGGTATCGTCCCGACGCGACAGTATCTGGAATATCTCGAAAATCTTTCCAAAATACTGCTTCTCGATACCGGGGCCGTTGTCGCTGACGTGAAACTGCCAGAACTCGCCGCTATCGACGCAGCCGACCTGGATGCGACCTTTCGGCTTATCAATGTATTTGACCGCATTGTCCAGCAGGTTATGAAACACCCGGACAAGCAGCTTTCGGTCGCCCACCACGACTGGAAACTCATTGTCGAACGTTATCTCAATGTCCTCGCGAGGCGACACATCCCTAATAACGTCCTTAACCAGCTTGCCCAAATCCACATCCCCTTCCGCGGGTTCCACCGAGGAAATGTCGGTATAGTACATCACCGCATCCAGAAGATTACTCATCCGCCGGGCACGTCCGGTAAGCAACCCTGCAATCTCTTTTCCCCGCTCATCCGACTTCTTCGCGTAGTCTTCGGCAATCCAGTCCGACAGCGTCCCAATCGCCCGCAGCGGGCTTTTCAAATCGTGCGCCAATATGCGGGCAAACTCCCGAAGCTCCTTGTTCGATTGGGTCAGCTGGCTGACCGTCTCGGCCAGTGCGTCCTCGGTCTTTCTCCGCACCATCACCTCATCCTTGAGCTCAGCGGTACGCTGCTCGACCCTCTTTTCGAGCTCGACGTTGGCATTTACCTGTGTGGCATCACGCTGCTGAATCTGCTCCAGCATCTCATTGAACGCATCTATGAGCACGCCCACCTCATCTGCGCTGTGCTTTTCGGCCCGAACGGAGTATTGTTTCTTTTCCGAAACCGCCCGCGCCACCGAAGCCAATTTCAGTATCGGCTCCGATATAATGCGCTGAAGACCCGAAGAAATGATATACGCTACGCCGGCCACGGCCAGCAGAACAATAAATATAGTAAAGCCGTTCTGCTTCACCATCGCACGCAGCGGCTCAAGGTCGGACCTCAGGCAGACCATCCCGGTTTCCTCACCCCCCACTACAATCGGTTCAAAGACCGTCAAAAGATCGCCGTCAAAACTGTAACCGCGTTTCTGAGCCGTGGAAATCCGGACTTCATTCGCGTCAACGCCCGCACGGTAGTAACCTGCGAAGGGCCTGCCGGCTGCGTCATAAACACAGCCGAAAACAATGGACGGCTCGGCCTTAAGCGCATCCAGTGTTTGCTCGGCGCCCTCTGCGTCATCAAACGCAAGTGCAGCCGTGCTGTTGGCCGCTATTATCTGCGCCTGCGTCGAAATACCCCTCACAATGTTCCGTCTTACATTATACCAGTCCCAGACGATAAACGCCGCACCGGCCAGAACCAGCGATGCAATGCACGCAGCCATTGTGATGGATATGAGCTTACATCGTATTGTCATATCGCGTATAAAAATCATCGATTCTGCCGCTCTGTCTCTCTTGGCTTGCCCGTAACTCCTGATTGACTATGTTAAAAATTCGACGAGCTCTGCACCGGCAGCGCTCAGGTTGCATCTCAACAATCCGTAATCCATTTCGGCGTTTTTACGCCCTGACTGGGCAAATAAATGATGACAGCAAGCCGGAAAACTGGTAATAAGCCCTTGTCAAAAGGACTCAAAATGGACCAAAAGGATTTCCACAATCTTCTCAGCGGCGCCAAAAACAACCCCGTTTCAGCACTGGTTTTGCGGTTGCTGCGGCTCGGCTCCTGGTTCTATCGGGCCGCTATAGTGGTGCGAAATTTCTGCTACCGCACACGGCTGTTCAGAACATACCGCATCACCCCTGCCGGCAACCCCACGTCCGATAAACTACAAGCCGGCGTCCCTGTAATAAGTGTAGGAAATTTGACCACGGGCGGTACAGGCAAGACACCGTTAGTCATCTGGCTGTGCGACTATCTCAACGAGAAAAACGTCAAATGTGCAATCCTGACCCGCGGCTACAAGACCGCGAAGGGCCGGCTCGCCGATGAGCCGGCGATTCTCGCCAGGAACTGCCCCGAAGCGGCGGTAATCGTCAACCCCGACCGCGTTGCAGGGGCAATAAAAGCGGTACGGTCCTTTGACGCCGCAGTGCTCATTATGGACGACGGATTTCAACACCGCCGATTGGCAAGAGACCTCGACATAGTGACAATCGACGCAGCCCGGCCTTTCGGCTACGGCCGGCTCCTGCCCGCAGGCCTCCTCAGGGAGCCCCTCGCCGAACTGAAAAGAGCAGATGCAGTCGTCATCACTAAATGCGACCAGACCGCTCGATACAAGCTGAGCAAGCTCAAAAAAAAGCTGCGCCTCTGCAACGGCGATATCCCAATCGCCGAAACCGTCCACGAACCGATTTGCGCAAAGACCATCGGGGCAAAAAGAATAACGCTCTGGCAGTTGCGGGCCAAAAACATCTTCGCCTTCTGCGGCATCGCAAATCCCGACGCCTTCATCACCACAATCAAACGGCTCCGCCTCAACCTCGCCGGCTCGCAAATCTTCGACGACCACCACAACTACACCCGCGACGATATCACAGAAATCTTCGCACAGGCGACGCTCGTGAACGCCGATTTGATACTCACAACCGAAAAGGACTGGAGCAAAACCGCTCTGCCGGCATCCGCCACAAGCGACATCGCCTTCGCTTATCTGGTAATCAAATTAAACTTCGTCGCAGAACAAGAGCAAATAACACGGTTGATTGAAAACGCCCTGGCCGGTACAATTCAGAGAAACTAAAGTCCTGAAAAAACAAGAGGCCCGGATGTACGAGAACTTGCTAAAAGCGGTTACGAATCTCGGTTCGCCGAAAGTCCTGTTGGCCGGCGACTTTATGCTCGACGTCTATGTATATGGCGACGCAGAGAGAATAAGCCCCGAAGCGCCCGTGCCGATACTCAAAGTCGTCAAAACAGATGCAAGCTGCGGCGGCGCCGGAAGGGTCGCCGTCAATCTCGCAGCGCTGGGGGCTCAGCCAATATGCGTCGGCGTCATCGGAAAAGACCCAAACGCCGACAAAGTCACCGACAAGCTGCTTCAAATCCACGCCGACGTCGCCGGACTGCTCGCCGCCGAAAACGGCAGGCCCACCGTAACAAAAACGCGGCTCATTGGAAGGGCTCAGCACCGCCATCAGCAGCAATTGTTCAGAATGGACGAGGAATCCACAGGGCCGCTGGCCGGTGAGCAGCAAGAGCACGTTCTGCAAATCTACACCGATAAGCTCAGCCGGGCCGACATAGTTTGCCTGCAGGATTACAACAAGGGTCTTCTTACTCCGGCGCTCTGCCGCCAAATGCTCCAGGCCGCACGCAGCGCCGCCAAAAAAGTCATCATCGACCCCTCGCCGGCTGCCGACTACTCGATATACGCCGGCGCAACCATGATTACCCCCAACCGCCGCGAGGCGTCACTGGCCGTCGGCTCCGAGATAAAAACCGTCGAGCAGGCCGCCGCCGCAGCCGCCGAGCTCCTCGAAAAATTAAAGCTCGAAGCAGTCGTGATTACCCTCGACAGAGAAGGGGCATACCTGAAAACCCAAGACCTCGACGAGCTCGTACCCACGAGGCCGCGAAACGTCTATGACGTCACCGGCGCGGGCGATACCGTCCTGGCGACAATTGCCGTTGCCCTCGCAGCCGGCTGCGATTACAGAACAGCCGTCCGCCTCGCCAACATCACCGGCGGCATAGAAGTCGAGAAATTCGGAGCCGCAACGGTTACTATCGAGGAAATCATAAACGAGCTAATCGCCCTGAAGCCGGGCGCCGGCGGCAAGGTCCGCCCGCCCGACTCACTGGCTGTCGAGCTTGACCGGCACAGAAAACAGGACCGCACCATAGTGTGGACGAACGGCTGTTTCGACGTAATCCACAGGGGACACATCGAATTCCTGAAGTTCTGCAGGCAGCAGGGCGACATCGTCGTCGTCGGGCTGAACAGCGACAAATCCGTCAGGGCCATAAAGGGACCCGACCGGCCGATTCACAACCAGTTCGACAGGATGACCGTCCTGGCAGCCCTCGAAACGGTTGACTACATAACCATCTTCGACGAGCCCGGCCCGCTAAACATAATCAAAAAGCTCAGGCCGGATGTCATTGTAAAGGGACAGGACTGGGCGAAAAAGGGCGTCATCGGACAACAGTTCGTCGAATCATACGGCGGCAAGCTGGTCCTGGCACCGCTGGTCGAAGGCAAAAGCACCACTTCCGTAATCGAGAAAATATCCCACCGGGATGGCATAGCCAAAGTCCCTTGCGACCGGATTGAGAAAAACAAAACCGCCGACCGGTGAATTATAATGAACGACGACAGAACAAACCTAATCAACCGGCTCATAGACACGCACATCGAAATGGTCACCGCCCTGCGGGCCGGTTTGGTTCAGACAATCCTCGCCGCCGCCGATGTCATTATCGAATCGCTCAGCCGAAACGGAACGGTCTATATCTGCGGAAACGGCGGCTCGGCCGCCGACGCCCAGCACATTGCCGGCGAGCTAATCGGAAAATTCGAGGCCAGCCGAAAAGCACTCCCTGCCGTCGCGCTTACAACCGACACCTCCGTCATAACCTCCGTCGCCAACGACCTAAGCTATGAAACCGTCTTTGCCAGGCAGGTCGAGGCCCTCATGGGCAAGGGCGATATCCTCTGGGCCATCTCGACCAGCGGTGCGTCGCCGAACGTACTCGCCGCCGCCGAGCTTGCAAGGAAAAAGGGTGCGAGGATACTCGCCTTCACCGGCTTAAAAAACAGCCCGCTCGAAAAAATGGCCGATGTTTGCCTCTGCGCACTCAGCCGGTCAACCGCGCGAAGCCAGGAAATCCACCAGCTCGCTTACCACATAATCTGTAAGCTCGTCGAGCAAAACTTCGTAAATAACTGAAAACCCGTATAAAGAAGGAACTATGTCCGGCAAAGCGATATTTCTCGACCGCGACAACACCATCATAGAGGACCCGGGCTACATAAACGATCCCGGCCAGGTCCGGCTGTTGGACGGCGCAGCCGAGGCGATGGTTCAGCTCAGAGTCCTGGGATACAAGTTAGTGATTGTCTCAAATCAATCCGCCGTCGCACGCGGCATCGTTACAGAGCAGACGCTCGCCAAAATCCACGAACGGCTCAAACAGCTCCTGGCCGAAAAAAACGCCCATATCGACAAAATTTACTACTGCCCGTACCACGCCGAAGGCGTCATCGATAAATATCGCAGGCAAAGCGACCTGAGAAAACCCGAACCCGGAATGCTGCTTACCGCCGCCAAAGAAATGGATATCGACCTGGGCCGGTCCTGGATGGTCGGCGACACTATCCGCGACGTCGAGGCGGGCCGGCGGGCCGGCTGCAAAACCATTATGATAGACAACCCGGCACATCAAACCAAACTGGAGCCGGGCAGCACAAAACCTGATTACAGGGCGGTGAATATGACCGAAGTGGTCAACATAATAAAAAAACATTTACGAAGCCCCGCCGGACAATACGACAAAAACGGCTCCTCCCGGCAAACCGACGCAGTTATTGAAACCACGGTACAGCCGGTACAATCTCAGGCCAATCCAGAAAAACTGACGGAACAGCACCACCACGACGCCGGCGGCAAAACCGAAGAGCTGCTGAGAGATATTCTCGAACAGCTCAGAACCATACAGCGCACGCAGATGTTCTCCGATTTCTCGGTAACACGGCTAATCGCAGGAACCGCCCAGATTATCGCTCTGTTCTGCCTTTTGATAAGTCTGTGGCTTCTTATTAGTCCCGGCGGACAAACAAATGCAATTCTCGTGGCTCTGGGCTTTGCCGTATTCCTGCAGTTAATGTCCCTGACTTTTTACCTGATGCAGGGACGGAAACACTAATATACAGGCCCCGGCTGCAGCCCGCAAATTATGAACGAACAGAAATTCACACAACCGTCCGACTCGTTCCTTGTTGACGGCGATTACAAAGCCGGCCTGGCAGGGCTTGGCATCGACTCAATCGACGGAGTCTTTGACTTCAGCGGCGGCGAAAATCTTGCCAAGAAAAACCTCGCGGCATATCGAAGCAGAATACGATTCGACATAAAAACACCGGCCGCTACGCTGTTTCTAAAAAAATACCAGTCCCCGCCGGTGCTGGTCCAGTTGAAAAACTGGCTGGCGGCGCGCCGCCGGGTAAGCTGCTGCTTCGGCGACACTGTCTGCTCACAGCATCTGGCAAAAAAAGGCATCGCAACTCCAAAAGTCGTCGCCTTCGGCGAAGTGCTTGGCCTTGTCCTCGAGAGGCGAAGCTTCGTTATTACCGAAAAAATCCCCGATGCAAAATCGCTGGAAATGCGCCTGCCCGATTGTTTCGCCAGGCCCGTCACAAAACTGCGGTTGCAGCAGAGCAGGAGCTTCATAAAACACCTGGCCCGCTTCGTAAAAAAATTCCACGACACCGGATACCGCCACCGCGACCTCTATCTGTGCCATATATTCCGCAGCAGCACGGACGAATTCTACCTCATAGACCTCGCCCGCACATTCAGGCCGATGTTACTTCGCCGGCTGTATCAAATCAAAGACATCGCCCAGCTCCACTATTCGGCCCCCGCCGGATACTTTTCAAAAACCGACCGGCTCCGCTTTTACCTTGCCTACGCCGCAAAGACCCGGCTCAGCCCGGCAGACAAGCGCTTCATCGCCAAAATCGGGCAAAAGGCCATACGAATGGCAAAACACAACCGAAAACACGGACGAAACGTACCATTTGAACATTAAGCCGGCAACAGGGATAATCCCACAATGAAACTAAAAGTCGCCGTCATTATCGAAAGGGCCGACATCACCCTTGGAGGAGCCGAACGCTCCGTCTTCGAGCTGGCCGGCGCCCTGGCCCTCCTCGATATGCAGGTACACGTCCTCGCCGCGAAGGGACAGGCAAACGCCAAAAACATCCGCGTCCTTTGCCGGCACACACACGGCAAACGCACCGGCCTGCGCGCCTTCGCGAAGGCGCTGCGAAAATACTTATCTCAAAACCATTACGACATAATACACAGCACGCTGCCCTTCGATTTCGCCGACGTCTATCAGCCCAGGGGCGGCGCCTACGCCGAGTCGGCCATCCGAAACGCCGCCGCCTTCCACAACGGGTACGTCAAACTTTACAAACGCTGCACCGCCTTTGCGAACATCCGCCGCGCCTCACTGCTGAGAGCGGAAAAAAAGCTCTCGAAAAAATCCGAAGGTCCCGTCATCGCGGCGATTTCCGGCTACGTCGCCGGGCAGTTCACTAACCGCTACCACACCGACCCGCACCGCATCACCCTAATACCAAACGGCGTCGGCATAAACAAACAAATCGACCAGGCCCGGGCCGAGTCCCTCCGGACGCAAATACTCGCCGAACTAAACCTCAAAGAGGCCGACAATCCGGCCTTTTTTCTCTTCGCCGCAAACAATTTCCGCCTCAAAGGACTCGCCCGCCTCATAGAAGCACTCGCCCTTCTCGAAACACAAAACAAAAACAACCCCGCCCGCCTCGTTGTTGCCGGCCGGGGCAAATCGGCTCGATACAAACGTCTGGCAAAAAAACTCGCCGTCCACAGCAAGCTCGTCTTTCTCGGCAAAATCCGCCACATCCAAAACGCCCTCGCTGCTACCGACGTCGCTGTCTTGCCCACCTATTACGACCCCTGCTCAAGGTTCATACTCGAGGCCCTCGCCGCCGGAAAACCCGTCATAACCACTCGATTCAACGGCGCCGCCGACCTCTTCACCGACAATCGCCACGGCAAGCTCATCGACAGCCCCGACAATATCGACGCCCTCGCACAGGCAATCAGCCATTTCGCAGACACCGCCAACGTCAAAAAAGCATCCGAGGCAATCGCCGCCGACAATCTGAAAGAAAAAATCTCTGTCAACAGAGCCGCCGAACAGCTAAAATCACTTTACGATTCCATACTTGAAAAACGGAGCCAATAATGACTTTTGCCGTCCTTATCCTCGGCGCCTACCTGCTCGGCTCAATCCCATTCGGGCTTATTATCGCCAGAGCACACGGCAAAGACCTGCGAAAAATCGGCTCCGGAAACATCGGCGCCACCAATTTGGCCAGGGCCTTGGGCAGAAAATGGGCCTATTTCTGCTTTTTTCTCGATGTGCTCAAGGGCCTGTTGCCGACAGTAACGGCTGTTTCAATTTGCTCTTCGCCGCCGGCGACAGCCGAGCTCTTCCTCACGCTGCTGACCGGCTGCGCCGCCATAATCGGCCACATCCTGCCCGTATATGTCAGGTTCCGCGGCGGAAAAGGCGTCGCCACAAGCTTCGGCGTCGCCCTCGGACTCTGGCCTTACTACACAACCGCAGCGGCGGTCGCATTCGCCGTCTGGATTCTCTGCGTCCTTATCTGGCGATATGTCTCGCTCGCCTCCGTCGCAGCCGCCGCCGTCTTCCCGCCGACGCTTGCAGCGGCAATCGCACTCAACCCGAACTGGTACTTTTCAAACCTCTGGCCCCTCCTGACCGCCGCGGTCGCAATACCCGTCCTCGTCCTAATCCGCCACCGCGAAAACCTGCGCCGACTCCTCAAAGGAAACGAAAGAAAAATCCTCTCCCGAAACCCCGCCCCATCAAACAAAAACTAAGAACCTATCCGAATAACCCTTTATATTCTGTCATTGCGAGGCCCCCTGGGGGCCGTGGCAATCTCGCTTCTTCGAACAGTTGAGATTGCTTCGCTTCGCTCGCAATGAT
>CAYMYK010000073.1:0-13751 GCA_964394625.1 uncultured Pirellulales bacterium | reverse complement strand
TTTCGAGCCGTCTCGTCAGCGCCTGGGCGAGGTAAATCGGCATCGGCATAAGCTGAGCGGTTTCTCTGCAGGCGTAGCCGAACATAAGGCCCTGGTCGCCGGCGCCCTGCTCTTTGTGCAGGCCGGCGCCTTCGGTGACGCCCTGCGAGATATCGGGACTTTGTTTTCCGACGGCGACCAAAACGGTGCAGTTTTCGCAATCGAAACCGATGGCGGGGTCGTCGTAGCCGATTGCTTTGATTGTTGCGCGAACCACCGCGGGGATATCGACCACCGCCTTTGACGTGATTTCCCCGGCGACAACGACGGTGGAATCCTTAACCATTGTCTCACAGGCGACCCTGCTGTTTGTATCCTGCGCAAGCATCGCGTCGAGGATTGCATCCGAAATGTGGTCTGCCACCTTGTCGGGATGTCCCATTGTGACGGACTCGCTGGTAAAAAGATATTTTTCTGCTCTTAAAACGGATTTTTTTGTCATTTTCAAGCCACCTTTTAATGTCAGTTGTTCGTAACCGGCCGTGAACGGCCTGTTTTAGTTTTCCGAACGGGCTATTCGTTCAGTGTCCAGTCGTACCTGAGATAGCCAACGGAGTAGTTGGCGGTCTCTATGTAAGTCTTGTCTTGCCGCGATACATAATTTGTAATGAAATTGAGGACCGCCCTGAGAGTGGGGCCCTGGTCCTTGAATTTTTTGTCTGTTCCGAACCTGTCGATGAAAAGGTCGGCGTACCATTTGAATATGACTGAAAGCCGGACTTTGGCATTTTCAGTGTCTATTTCGAGACCGAATCGGCCTGATAAGTATTTTCCGACCTGGTCGTCGAGCTGCTCGGAGAGTTTGCCGCCGTAATACGGCTCATTTCGCAGCGGCGGACCGGAAACGGACGCAGAGGACAGCGCGAAGAAGATGCGAGGGTCGCGGAACTGCTTGCGGAAGAATCGCTGCTCGATTTCCCTGAGAGTGAACTGCTCGTCCATTACGATGAATTTGTGCTTGTCCCAGAGGCCCTTGATATGCCTGATGCTGTTCGGAGGCCAGAAAAGCCGCAGTATCCGCGACGATTGAATTGGGTAATTGTCGGTGATTATTTTAAGTAATTCCAGGTTATAGGCGTTGAGCCAGAAGGCGGTTTTGTCTTCGGCTGACCAGCGGTCGTACACCGCCCTGTCAAGGTCTCTGAATTCGTTCAGCAGCTTTGTCAATTCGGGCTTTCTTCGTGATAAGGCGGCATAGTCAACACAGCCCTTTTCGGTGACATAAGTTTTGAGCAAATCGGCACATTTTTGATGAAAGCCGGATGCTGATTCATACTCGAGTTGCGACGGTTCCGGCTCGTTCGGAGCGGTTCCTGGTTGTGCCGGCGCAGTCTCGATTTCGGCCGGTGTGGTTTGGGTTTCGTTTGGTTCAGCTTCCGGCTCGGACGCTCTGGCATAATTGGGTTCAATTTCATTAGGTTCATTGGTGTCCGGCCCGGCAGCCGGGGGTTCTGTCTGCTGTTCGGTTATGACGGATTCGACGACAGCCGGGGCGGTTTCGTTTGGCTCGGGCGTGGGCAGTTCGACCTGAGCCGGCCGGGGCGGTGGTGTAATCGGGGGAGTTTTTGTTTGCACAACCCGGGCCGTCTGACCGGTTGACGGACAGCCGGCGATAAAAAACAAGACGGCGAGCGAGGCCGCGAAAACAACAACGTATCTAAGCATTTCTTACCTTTCGGCGGTTACGCGACTATTATGAACGCATACGATACCCAAACCATACCAAGATAAATAATCGGCGGGCAAATGCAACGTTTTGTTGTTTGTTTTTTGCCGTATTTTTCAGGTGTGGTTGTGATTTACGTGGGTTTTTTGCCGGGTCAGAGCCGGTCTAACCTTTGAGCACGGCGAGCGGGACCATTCTTGCGACTGGTTTTGCCCAGCCGCATTCGGTAACGATTCGGACGACCTCGTCGATGTCTTTGTAGGCGTCCGGGGCTTCTTCTTTTATTCTGCGATTGTTTGCAGTGATGAGCTTAATGCCCTCCATACTGCGTTTGAACTTTTCGTCGGATATAAGGGGCTGTGATATGGTTTTGCCTCTTCGGGATTTTCCAAGGGCGGCGGTTCGGCTCATAACCCTGCCTGCGCCGTGATTGACGGATTGAAGTGATTCTTCGGATTCGCCGGTGCCGATGAGCAGGTAGCTTGCGGTTCCCATTGAGCCGGGCGTTATTATGGGCTGGCCGGTTCGGGCGAAGGGGGTTGACGCCATTCGGGCCGGTCCGAAGGCGCGTGTGGCGCCCTTGCGGTGGACCCATAGTGTGGCGCCGGCGTGAGTTTCGAGCTTGGCCATATTGTGGGCGACGTCATAGACGAGCGGCAGAGGGGTCGGGCCGAACATCCTGTTGAAGCATCGGCGGACAAGCAGGGCCATAACGTGGCGGTTGGTGAAGGCGAAATTGGCCGCTGCGCCCATAGCGGCGATATAGTTTTTCCCCTGTGGCGAGTCGGCCGGCAGGTAGCTGAGCATTTTCTTTCGTTCAGCCATTCCGGGCTGGCGAGCGGCGACGTTCATATACTCGTCGGCGACTTCATAGCCGAACCGGCGCGAGCCGGAGTGAATCATAACGACAATCTGATTCTCAAACAGGCCGAAAAACTTTGCCAGAGAATCGTCGAAAATTTTCTGGACGTATTGTATTTCGATGAAATGGTTTCCGCCGCCGAGGGTACCGAGCTGGTCGGCGCCTTTCTGGACGGCGAGTTTCGGTACGGCTGCCGGCTCGGCGGGCATGCAGCCGTTCTCTTCGATTCTCTGAATATCATCGGCGAAGTCGTCGGCGTCGAACGCCTCCCAGGCGCGATGTTTGATTTTTTCTGCGAGTGTGGGGATAGCGGCAACACCATTATAGATGACCGGCTCTATTGTTTTTTTATCGACAGCGAGATTGGACTTTCCTTCGCCGAGCGGGATGTCACGGGCTATGGATTGGGCGATTTTGCCGGCATCTATCTGCCCTTTCGAGAAAGGCGAGCGGAGCAGGCGCATACCGCAGTTAATGTCGTAGCCGACGGCCGGGGGCATTATGGCGTTGTCCAGGCCGAGCACGGCGCCGATGGGCACGCCGAAGCCGACGTGAATATCGGCGGTTGCCAGCACCTTTTTAGCCGGCGGCAGGCAGGCGGCGTCACAAAGCTGGCGAATGGCATCGGGCTCGATTTTGATATTTTCAGAGGCGAAGACGGCTGCATCGGTAACCATTTGGCCGGTGCGTTTTATTGTCAGCCGGAGCGGGTCGATGCGAACGAGCTTTGGAAGCGCCTCAGTCATAAAAAAGTCCTCATAACGATTTGTCCGGCTGTTCGCAAGGTGCTATTATGCTCAACTTCGAGTATTATAGCAATTTCAGCCGCAGAGCAGGCAAAAAACGAAAGCAAAGGCGGTGATTTGCCGAATCAACAGGCCTGAAAGGCCATTAGTGCCCGATTTACCTTGACAGACGGCTGTATTATAGTTAGCATATATTCTTTAAAGAGCGTTTTTTCATAGGGTTATGGCAAAATGAGTCAAAGAAGCTTGTTTGCTGCGGTTGTGGTGGTATTTTCGGTTCTGGGCATAGGGGTGTGCTGCTATGGGATTGACACACGCGATATTGAAGCGGTACGCAGCAAGGGAGTGCTTGACAGCTCGGATTTGCAGATAATCGACCGATTTGTTGCCGAGTCGCTGGCTGAACTGACACACACGAAGGATTTCAGCTCAATAGCCAATGCTCGTTCGATAATTTTGGCGTGCTGTTCAAGTAAGGAATCGGGCCAGCAGCAGTATTCACAGCAGTTCGGCGAGTCTGCAAAGCGGCACATTGCTTCGGCGATTGCTGAGGTTGAGGGTCTTTCGGACCAGGATCGTAAGGCGAAAGTTCTGACAAACCTTCTTATTCTTGTTGACGGTCTGGGCGACGTACGGCTGGTGGAGCTTGCGCTGCCGTATCTGAAAAGCGACAACAAGGCCATCAGGTACTGGGCAGCTCATTCGGTGACGAACGACACGATATACAAGCAGCTTGATTCGGAGGGTCTTGAAGGGGAGAAAACGGCCGGTCGGATTGCCGATGAGCTTGGCAGGGCAGCAAACGACAGCGGCGCCGAGACGCTTGCATTGATGGTTGATTTTGCATCAAAGCTGAAGATTCACCAGGGCGAAGAGCTGCTTTTGAAGATAGCCGACGTGCGAATATCGCGATACGAGGACTGGAAGGTAAGGTATGAGCTGCTGGACGCCGATGTGCTGCGGGCGCTTGCCGCGAAGATGAAGTCGTCGGATGCGGGCGCAAGCGAGGCGGGACGCAGGTTCGGTCAGTTGTTGTCGTTCGTGTTTCAGCGGTACGTCAAGGGCAGGGATAATCTCAGCGAGGTTCAGAAACAGCGGCTTTTAACTGTGCTGATTGAGACGGAAAAAAATTGTATATCCGAACTGCTCAAGCCGCAGACGGCAGTCAAGCGGGCGATTACGGCGGATGATTCGGACGCACTGATGGCCGAACATGACCGGCTGCTCGGAAACGGGACAAAGGCCGGTGACCTGGGTATCCGGTACGGCGACTCGAGCGGCGGTGCGAGCGAAAGCTCGCCTCGTGTGCTCGCGAATCCGCCGGTCAGGTCGGCGCAACAGTAGAATATGACCGTGGGAGTGCCGTTTTCCTGAATTGTGAGGCGGGGGCGTATTCTTGAACCGGCGGGCAGGGTTGTTTCGCCAAACACTGGAGGTTTGGTTTTATGAACGGACGCGGAGGCATCGTCAAATTCTTCCTGTTTGTCCTGCTCGGCACGGTTATCATTTTGCAGATTGTCTCGATGGTTCAGTCCGACCGGTTTTACGAGGCGCTGAATCGACTCGACGATATTATCGAAGGAACCTGGGTGTCGCCGCAGCAGCCGGCACAGAACGGCGACGGCGGGGCAAAGCGGCAGGCATATACGCCCGATGAAGGCGACTGGCTAATCTGGGCGTTCCGTGTCGAGCCGAAGACGCTCAATCAAATCAATGTCGATAACGATATCTATTCGCGCTGGATAACAACCCCGCAGATATTCGAGCCGCTGATGGTCTATGATTTCGACAAGGTGCGGCTCAAGCCGCTGTTAGCCGAAAGTTACGAGATTTCCGACGACGGGCTGGAAATAACTTTCACACTCAGAGATGACATATACTTTTCGGACGGGCTGGCCGTGACGGCCGACGACGTGATTTTTACGTATAATACGCTGCGGGACCCGAACGTCGATGCGGCCGATATTTCAAACTACTACCTCGACGTTGACAGGGCCGAGAAAATTAACGACCGCAAGGTGAAGTTTTATATGAAGCAACCCTTTTTTAAGGCGATGGAGATACTGTCGTTCTGGGACATCGGTATATATCCGAAGCACGTTTACGCATACACCGATGCCACTAAGTTCAACAGGCGCGTTTCACAGCCGGTCGGCAGCGGGCCTTACGTGTTCGAGAAGTGGGACGTCGGCCGGCAGATTGTTCTGAGGCGTAACGAGCACTACTGGGGGCCCAAGCCGAAGATAAAAAAGGTTATTTATAAGTTTATCACTAACCCTGCGGCGGCGGTTCAGGCGCTTCGCTCGGGGCAGGTGGATATTGCCATACCCGAGCCGGAGCAGTTCGCAGACCTTGTTGCCGATGAGCAGTTCACGAGCAGGTTCAATTGCATATCATACTGGAATCCGGGCGTGCCGTTTTATTATCTTGGCTGGAATGAGGATACGCCCTTTTTTTCCGACAAGCGTGTCCGGTTAGCGATGACATGCGCAGTGAACCGCAAAGAGATAGTATCGAAACTCTTAAAGGGATACGGCGAGCTGATTACGGGGCCTTATTACATCAAGGGGACACAGAACGATTCGAGCATCAGGCCGTGGCTATATGATTTGCGTAAGGCGGCCCGGCTGCTGGATGAAGCCGGCTGGGTCGATAGTGACGGTGACGGGGTGAGGGACAAGGACGGCACAGCGTTTCGGTTCAGGTTTACCTATTCGAGCGGTTCAGCGCTGTACGAACGCCTGACGAAGCTGCTGAAAGACGATTTTGCAAAGCTCGGCGTGGTGCTGGTCGCCGAGCCGATGGAGTGGTCGGCGCTTTTGCCGAAACTGAGCGACAGAAAATTCGAGGCAATGGTGATGGGCTGGGGTGGGGACATCGTCGAGGACGATTACCAGTTGTTTCATTCGTCGCAGATAGGCAATCGCGGCTCGAATTACGTCGGCTTTGACAATGCGCAGGCCGATGAGCTTCTGGAGAAGATACGCCGGACGATGGACCCGGCTGAGCGGGACGAGCTGTGCCACCGGTTTCACAGGATTGTCCACGAACAGCAGCCATATACGTTTTTGTTCACCAGGCCGACGTTCCGCTTGGTTGATAAACGATTCGAGAATGTTAAGATTCATAAACTCGGGCTGAACTACCTCGAGTGGTGCGTGCCGAAGGAAAGGCAAAAGTATAGATAGCATGACGGAAAAGGATATTGTTATTTGCCGGATTGAGTCAGGCGTGAGCATGCAGGATTTGGAGCATAAGATATGAACGGTCGTTCGGGTATATTTACGTTTTTTGTTTTTTTGTTTCTGGCTTGTGTAATCCTGCTGCAGGTTTTGTCGATGATTCAGGCGGACCGGCTGAACGAGCGGCTTAATTCTCTTATCGACAGATGGCAAAGTGACAGTCAGTTGCGAACAACCCGACGGCAGCAGGCAACTCGAAGCAGCAATTCGGCTTCGCAGCAGTATCCGGGCGATGACGGCGACTGGCTCGTCTATCATCTCAACGGCGAGCCGAGGACGCTGAATCCCATCTCGGTGGAGGGCAGTCTCGAAGGACGAACGGTCTATATGCGTAATATTTTCGAGACGCTGTTCTACTACGACCTTGAGGCCGACCACGTGAAATTAGAGCCGGTACTCGCCGAGAATACTACCCGGTCGGCGGACGGGCTTGAGATAACGGTAAAGCTGAAAGAGAACATCTGGTTTTCCGACGGTGTGCCGATTACGGCCGACGACGTGATATTTACTTATGAGACAATCAAAAATCCCGGTGTTGACGCAGCCAACATACGCAACTACTACGCAAACTTCAGGAAGGTAATAAAGATAGACGACCGGACGGTGAAGTTCATTCTGAACGAGCTTTACTGGAAAACGGTCGAGTCGGTCGGTGTATTCGAGGTAATGCCGAAACATATCTACGAGTTTACCGACCCGGCTGAGTTTAACAGGCGGCGTTCGAATCCTATCGGCAGCGGGCCTTACATTTTTGAGAAGTGGGACGTAGGCCAGCAGATAGTCCTGCGGCGCAACGAGAACTACTGGGGGAAAAAACCTAAGATAAAAAAGCTTGTTTTCAAAATAATTACGAACAGTACCGCGGCTCTTCAGTCGCTTCGCTCCGGCGAAATTGACTTTATGGAGCCGAGTTCGGAGCAGTTCGCCGATGTTGGCGGCGACGAGGACTTCAAAAAACAATTTTACGTTCTGAACTACTGGCAGCCGAGCGGCGGATATGCGTTTATTGCGTGGAATTTCAATACGCCGTTTTTTTCCGACAGGCGGGTTCGCTTAGCGATGACGCTGATAACCGACCGCGAATCGATTGTCAAAAACCTGCTGAAAGGTTACGGCCGGATAGTGACAGGGCCGTTTTACATTTTCGGCCGGCAAAACGACCCGAATGTAAAGCCGTGGCCTTATGACCCCGAACGGGCGAAAAAGCTTCTCGATGAAGCCGGCTGGGTCGATAGCGACGGCGACGGGATTCGAGACAGGGACGGCGCAGCGTTCAGGTTCAAATACTCGTACCCGGCCGGCAGCACGACGGTCGAGCGTATAGCAAAGCTGCTGAAAGATTCGGCTGAACAGGTGGGTATAGAAGTAACAGCCGACCCGCTTGAATGGTCAATCTTTATAGAACGGCTCAACGAGCGTAAATTCGAGGCCGCCACTTTATCCTGGGGCGGGACGATTGAAAGCGACCCCTACCAGATATGGCACTCGTCTCAGAGTAAGGGCAGAGGCAATAACTTCATCGGCTTCAATAACCCGCAGGCCGACCGGCTTATCGAGCAGGCCAGACGCACACTCGACGCCGACAAGCGGTATGAGCTGTACCATCAGTTTCATCGCCTGCTGCACGCCGAGCAGCCGTACACCTTCCTGATAACCAGACCTTCGCTGGCCTTGATTGACAGGCGGTTCGAGAATGTGAAAATTCACAAACTTGGCCTGGAACCGTTTGAATGGTATGTCCCGAAGGCAAGACAGAAGTATAAGTAGAACCGTGACTCGTCGCCCGTGACTTGTCAGGGATAAATTGGATGACTACGTACATAATCAGACGATTGTTGTTGATGATACCGACGCTGCTCGGCATTACTATAATGGTTTTTGCCATCAGCCGGGCGGCGCCGGGAGACCCGTTCAGCTTATCGATGGGTCCCGGGGCGATGCTGGACGCCGAGCGGGCGGCAAATGTGATTGAGGCCAGGAGAAAACTTCACGGCCTGGACAAGCCCCTGCCCATCCAATACCTGATATGGCTGCGTCATGTGGCGGCTTTGGATTTTGGATATTCGATTAAGCATCATCGGCCGGTGATTGATTTGATTAAGGAACGGCTGCCGATAACGCTGACGTTGAACATTATTGCCTTTGTGATAGTCTATGCGGTATCGCTGCCGATGGGGGTGTTGGCGGCGGTTCGTCACCGGCGGTTTTTCGACAGGGCCAGCTCGGTCGTACTTTTTGTCCTGTGGTCGCTGCCGGTTATGTGGGTCGGCCAGATGATGATAGGTTATTTTTGCGGGCCGACGTTCAGGCAGTGGTTTCCGCCCGCCGGGCTGAGCAGCAATTATGCCGATGAGCTTGCGTTTTTCCCCTGGCTGTGGGACCGGCTGTGGCACCTGGTTCTGCCGGTGATTTGCCTCAGCTACAGCGGCTTTGCATACCTGACAAAGCAGGTGCGTGCGGGGATGCTGGATAACCTGCAGGCCGACTACGTAAGGACCGCAAGGGCGAAGGGTCTTTCAAACCGGGTGGTGATATTCCGGCATGCATTTCGCAACAGTATTATACCGGTTATCACGATAATGGCCACGCTGCTGCCCGCGATGTTAGGCGGCTCGGTGATTATCGAGCGCATATTCAGTATTCCGGGTATGGGTTTTCTGGCGTTCGAGGCGGTGACGACACGTGATTACAACGTGGTAATGGCGGTGGCGACAATCGGCGGTGTGATGAACTTAGCGGGTCTGCTGTTGGGTGACATTGCATACGCGATGGTTGACCCGCGGATAACTTTTGAAAGTGCCGTTTAGAATTATGGCAGGACAGGAACACAAAAAGCCCCAGTGGGGCGTATCGTACGGCGAGTTAGTCTGGAGTGAGTTCGTCAGGAACAGGGTCACGGCGCTCTGGCTCGGGTTTATCGTGCTGTTGTTCCTGGTTGCCGTTTTTGCGCCGTTTCTCGCCGGCGACAAGCCCTTTGTGATACGTATCGACGGCCGGCTGTGCTTTCCGCTGTTTCGTAATCTGGGTGCGAGTGACTACAGCGTATTCTTAGCGGCTGTAGTTGCCGTCGTGCAGTTGCTGCTGATTCGACGAAACCGCCGGCGTGTTGACCCGTCTTTTCGCGGGGCTGTGTTCTGGCGACAAATAATGATAAGTGTCTCGACTGTTCTCGCAGGTACAATCCTGCTGTACATTTTCATACCCCGCCGGCTCGATGCCACCGATTACAAACAAATGGTTGCTTCGGGCAAAGCCACCTCGGCAATCTTTGCTCCCATCCCCTATGGTTACGGCAGGACGGATTTGAAGGCCCGCGAGCAGCCCCCGAGCACAGAACACTGGCTCGGGACGGATGACGTCGGCTCGGATGTGCTGTGCCGGCTGATTCACGGAAGCAGGATATCGCTTTCGGTCGGGTTCGTGGCGGTGGGGATATCGACTGTCATCGGTGTTTTTGTCGGGGCGATACTCGGTTATTTCGGCGGCAAGGTCGATTTTATCGGTATGAGAATCGTCGAAATAATGATGGCGATACCGGTGTTCTTTTTGATTATCACGATTGTGGCGTTTTTCCCGCGGAGCTTGCTGAACATTATGATAATCATCGGTATCACAAGCTGGACGGGGGACGCGAGGTTTATCCGGGCCGAGTTTTTCAAGCTGCGCAACCAGGATTTTGTCCAGGCGGCGGTCTCATTGGGCCTGCCGCTGCGGAGTATATTGTTCAGACACATGCTGCCCAACGGTATCGCGCCGGTCTTAGTCAACGCCACGTTCGGTATTGCCGGGGCGATATTTATCGAGGCGGCGCTTAGCTTTCTGGGCTTTGGCGTTGCTCCGCCGACGCCGAGCTGGGGGCAGATGCTCAGCCAGGGTGTGAGCACGACCGGCAGGTTCCTGTGGTGGCTGACGCTGTTTCCCGGTTTGGCGATTTTCTTTACCGTGTTGGCGTATAATCTTGTGGGTGAGGCATTAAGAGATGCGATTGACCCGCGTTTGAGGGAGTCGGCGTGAGTAAAGACAACCGCTTACTATCCATAGAAGACCTGAGCGTAAGCTTCTTTACGCAAGCCGGCGTTGCGCGGGCGGTGCAGGATGTGAGCTTTGCGATTAGAAGCGGCCGGACGTTTGCACTGGCCGGCGAAAGCGGATGCGGCAAGAGCGTAACGGCCCTGTCGATAATGCGGCTAATCCCCGACCCGCCGGGCAGAATTGTGGCCGGCAGGATAACTCTGCGAGGACGCAACCTGCTTGAGCTGGACGAGAAGTATATGCGGAAGATTCGAGGCAACAGGATAGCGATGATATTCCAGGAGCCGATGACAAGTTTGAATCCGGTATATACGGTGGGCGAGCAGATAGTCGAGGCGATTCGGCTGCACCAGAGCAAAGACGAAAGCCAGGCGTGGGCGGCTGCGACCGAGATGCTCGGCAGAGTCGGCATTGCCGATGCGCAGCAGCGGGCCCTCGAGTATCCACATCAGATGTCGGGTGGTATGCGTCAGCGGGTAATGATTGCAATGGCGGTGAGCTGTAACCCGACCCTGCTGATTGCAGATGAGCCGACGACCGCGCTGGATGTGACGATACAGGCACAAATACTGGATTTGCTGGATGAGCTGCAGCAGCGCAATGGTATGAGTATCCTGCTGATAACACACGACCTCGGGATTGTGGCCGAACGCGCCGACGAGGTTGCGATTATGTACGCCTCACGCATCGTCGAATTGGGCGATTGCAAAACTCTTTTCGCCGAGCCGCTGCACCCTTACACGGAGGGTCTGCTAAAGTCTGTGCCCCGGTTGGGCTTCGAGGGCGAGCGTCTTTATACGATTCCGGGGACGGTTCCCGACCCGCTGCATTTTCCCGCCGGGTGCAAGTTTCACCCTCGCTGTCCGCTGGGCGCCGATGATAAACGCTGCCGCACAATCGAGCCGCAGCTCAGGCAGGTCCGGCCCGGGCGCTGTGTTGCGTGCTGGTATGCACCGGGCTACGAAAAAAAGTAATTGAAGGAACGACAGCCAAACTATGACGCAGACAAACGGTTATTTGCTTGAGGTTGACGACCTGCGGACGTACTTTCCCGTAAAGTGGGGCCTGCTGCGCAGGACGGTTGGTTTTGTCAGGGCGGTCGATGGCGTAAGCTTCGGCGTTCGCCCCGGCCAGACCCTCGGCGTGGTCGGCGAGAGCGGCTGCGGCAAGACGACACTTGCCAGAACAATAGTTCGGCTGGTTCCCGCGACAAGCGGGAGGGTTACGTTTGACAGGATTGATGTTCTAAAAGCCGACCGACAACAGAGCAGGCGTATTCGGGGGGATATAAGTCTTATCTTTCAGGACCCATTCGCCTCACTGAATCCGCGAATGACGGTGGGCAATATAATCGGCGAGCCTCTGAAGGTCCACAAGCATATCAAGCCGGCTGAGCTGGCCGAAAGGGTGGCGGCGATATTGTCAAAGGTCGGACTCTCGGCTGACCACATAAACCGCTATCCCCACGAGTTCAGCGGCGGGCAGCGTCAGCGGATTGGGATAGCAAGGGCGCTGGCACTCGAGCCGCGGCTGGTAATCTGTGATGAGCCGGTCAGCGCGCTGGATGTCTCGATTCAGTCGCAGATACTGAACCTGCTGAAGGATTTGCAGGGGCAGTTCCGGTTGACTTACCTTTTCATCGCGCACGACCTGGCGGTGGTCGAGTTTGCGTGCGATGTCGTCGCTGTGATGTACTTAGGCAGGATAGTCGAGCGGGCGAGCGTGAAGCAGTTGTACTCGAATCCGCTGCACCCATACACACGCGGCCTGATGTCGGTGATACCAAAAGTGAACGTTCCACAGCGGGGCGGCAAAAGGGCGCTGGCAGGCGAGGTGCCAAGCGTATTGCACCCGCCGACCGGCTGCCCGTTCAACCCGAGATGCCCGCTGGCTGAAGGCGAGTGCTTTCGTAAAATGCCGCCCCTGGAGGTAAAAGGCACAGGCGCCGAGCACCTTGCCGCGTGCTGGAAATGCTAAAAAAATCGGGATTGTTTCTAAATTGGTGATTGATAAATCGGGCGCAATAAACAATAATAATACGTTACGTTGATTGGAATCCTGAGCCGATTTTGTGAAGCACAAGGGTATCGGATACGATATGAGTGAAAGTATTATCGGTGAAATAACAACTGAAGGCGATGTTTCTGTCGTAAGCTTCGCGAAGAGTTCGATAAGCAACACAGAAGACATTGTGGCAACTTCCGAACAGTTGGGTAAATTCATCGAGCAGAACCGCCCAAGGAGAATAGTATTTGACTTCGATGGAGTTAAGTTCTTTTCTTCACACGTGCTGGGGCTGCTGCTGGCTGTCCGTGCAATGCTCGAGAAGCACAATGGCGAGGTCGTGATAAGCTCGATAAATCCGCAGTTACACAGGGTTTTCAAGATTACGAATCTCGACCAGGTATTTAAATTCTTTCCAGACAAGGAAAGAGCGGCCCAGCCGACAGAGTCGGGGTAATTTATATTTTTGCAGGGAGGTCAGAGTATGTATGTGGCGAGCCAGTTTTCAATTTTTATGGTGAACAAGCCGGGAGTTCTGGCGCAAATCCTCGGCGAGTTTGCCAGGGTTAAGATAAATATAACGGCTGTGACCGTGATGGATTCTGTCGAGCACGGCGTTTTGAGGGTCGTTCCGGCAGTGCCTGAAAAAGCCGAGCAGGTGCTGTCACAGGTCAATATGCCGTATAACAAGACAGACGTTTTGTGCGTGAACCTGGCGAACAAGGCAGGGGCACTTGCGACAGTTGCCGAAAAGCTGGCGAAGCACCACATAAACATTTCTTATGCTTATGCCACCGCCGGCGCCAGGGGCGGCAGAACTACCGGTGTCTTAAAGGTGGCTGATGTGAACAAGGCCATAAGGGTTTTGCAGGGAGGTCAAAAGAAACAGGCCAAGTCACCACCGACGGTCAGGCCCAGACGCTCGCGGGCGCCGAGAAGATGACTGAAATCAATGACAATTCAATGACGATGATGCCTTGTTCAGCCGTTCCGGTGCGGCCGGGGGCATCGCTCGAAGGCAGGGTTGTCTGTGAAAACTTTATCTACAAGAACAATTGACAGGCCGATGGCTGCGTCAGTATATTACCTGCCTTTGAAAGTAGTAACGGGGCCGTAGCTCAATTGGTTAGAGCATCGGACTGTCGATCCGAAGGTTAGGG
>CAYMYK010000072.1:0-14267 GCA_964394625.1 uncultured Pirellulales bacterium | reverse complement strand
TTTTCTCGAGGAGCGTTTCCAAAAATGACCCCAACAGGCAATCCAAAGGACTTTAAGGTAAAGACGTGTCTGCATTCTGTCAGCTATGCCGGCTTTTGGCGAGGACAGGCCAGGCTAAGTGTCGATGAGTTTTTGAACAAAGCCACGCAGCTTGGGTTTGACGGCGTGAGGTTAGTCGCTAAAAGGCCCCACGTTTCTCCTTTGGATTACGATGCGGCTGCTCGAAAGGCCTTGCGGCGCAAGATTGAAAAGCTTGGCCTTGAATTGGTCTGCCTGGCTGGATATACGGATTTTACAGCGGGCGTTGATAAAGCTGGAATCCCTAATGTGGAAATCCAGGCCTGTTACGTTGGAGAATTGGCCAAATTGGCGCGGGATTTGGGAACCGATATGGTGCGCATATTCACCGGTTACGAACGACCGGATGTACCCTTCGACAAACAATATGCTATGGTGCTCGAGGGATTGAAGCTTTCCGGCGAAAAAGCATCCCGCTACGGCGTTACCATTGCCGTCCAGAACCATCACGACATCGCAGTCGGCCACGACACGATGTACTGGCTGCTAAAAGAAGTCAATTTGCCGAACGTTAAGGCGGCCTTCGACGCCTGGGCTCCGGCCCTGCAGGGTTTGAGCTCCGAGCAGCTCAAGGCCGCTGTCTTAAAGATGAAACCCTTTATTGTTCACACCACCGCAGCCGATTATGTCCGCCTGCCGCGGTATCACTATGAGCATCACCTGACCAATTATCTGCAGCGAGATACCTTGATTCGAGCGGTCCCGATGGGGCAGGGCTTCATCGATTATGAAACCTTTTTCAGAACATTGAAGGAAATCGGGTATCAGGGATATGTCGGCTACGAAATGTGCGAGGTGCTCCAGGGCGGAGGAAGCATCGAAAATCTCGACAAAACAGCAAAAAAATTCCTCGAATACGTCAAAAAGTTTTAGAGCAAAAAAATAATTGACGATAAAACGGTTTTTCATCCCGGATTTCCCGGATGAAGTTGCGCAAAGGAAATAAAGTTTGTTAGAATAGAGCTTGTAGAAGTAAGTGTGATGTAGAGAAAATGATATAACTTGCTTATTTCAAGGATGTTAAGTGGAGCCCCACGGGTATAGCCCGTGACACATCCATCTTCGGCGGAATCCGCCGAAGCATCCGCCTACGCTAAAGCTTTGGCGGACACCTTTTTCGCATTCATCCACGGGCAGAACCCGTGGTTTTCTGCGAAAGCGGGTAAAATAGCCACAATTAGTTTAACAGGCGAAGGGAAAAGAACTCGGGTATTCGGTTAGACCCCGGAAAATTATAAACAGGCAGATTTTGCTTGTTTTAAGAGGTTTGATGTGCTATTATCAAACAGGAGTTTAGATGTTTGTGTCAGTAGGTCTGGGCTTAATAATAATTTTTTAAGGAGGTAGAGAGATGAAAAAGCAGTTTGTTATTATGATGGTCAGTGTTTTAATGTTAGTTGGCTCTGGGCAGGTGATGGCAGTAATACAATATACGATCACCGACCTTGGTACGTTAGGGGGAACTGCCTCAGTGGCTAACGGCATCAATGACAGCGGTCAGGTTGTAGGGCAAAGTTATATTACTGGAAATTCTGAATGGCATGCCTTTTTGTATGATGGTGCTACGATGAATGACCTTGGGACTTTAGGGGGAAGTGACTCCTATGCTCAAGCCATCAATGACAGCAGTCAAGTTGTAGGGTGGAGTCGTACTACCGGCGATCCCCACGCCTTTTTATATGATGGTGGTACGATGAAAGACCTTGGGACTTTAGGGGGAAGTCAGTCTTTTGCTTTCGGCATCAATGACAGCGGTCAGGTTGTAGGGTACAGTGGTACTACTGAAAATCCTGTGAACCCCCACCACGCCTTTTTGTATGATGGTACCACAATGCAAGACCTTGGGACTTTCGGGGGAAGGTCCTCACTGGCTTACGACATCAGTAATAGTGGTCAAGTTGTAGGCTATGCTTCTTTTTTTATCGAATCTAACTGGCACGCTTTTTTGCATGATGGCACTACGATGAAAGACCTTGGGACATTAGGAGGAAGTACCTCTTCTGCTTTCGGTATCAATGACAGTGGTCAGGTTGTAGGGTACAGTTATATTACTGGAAATTCTGCCCACCACGCCTTTTTGTATGATGGTGATATAATGAACGACCTTGGAACTTTGGGGGGAAGTTCATCTTATGCTCAAGGCATCAATGACAGCGGTCAGGCTGTAGGGTACAGTTTTTATATTACTGGAAGTTCTCTCGAGCACGCATTTTTGTATGACGGTGGCAATATGATTGACTTAAATACTTTGCTACCCACGGATAGCGGCTGGGAATTAATACATGCCAACCGTATTAATGATTCAGGCCAAATTGTGGGGGAGGGTTATAGTAATGGTCAGGGTCGTGCTTTCCTGATGACTCCCATCCCCGAACCATCCACGCTTTTATTGCTTGGCTTGGGTGTTTTGGCTTTGCGAAAAAGACAATGTAAGAACAAAAAGGATGCCAACTGAATGACACTGTATTGGAAAGAAATATTAAAAACATTGGCTGAAATGCTACCCGTGCTGGTTGGGGGTCTGTGTGCTATCATAGGTGGTTTTTTAAGCACATGGTATTTGTCCAAAAAAGCTCGCAGGATACGCATGGAAGAAACCATAGGTGAGAAGCAGGTTGAGATATACAAAGACGCATTAGCGGTAATTGGCTACCTAAGCTCTCTATTATTTCAGGGAACTCTCGAAGATTCGCTGGACTTCATATCGGAACGTGATAAATGGTTTTGGGACAGCAGAGTTTTTCTGCCCCAAAAGTTTGCAGACAACTGGGTGTCAATCAAGTTGAATTTGCGCAAGATTGTTCGAATGGAGAAAAGCCATAAAGATGAGAGTGACATTAGTGATATCGAGACATATATTAATCAGCTAACCGATGAAGCACAAAAAGAAATTCTGAATGCATTAAATTTGCCGCCTATCACAGTACATCGTTTACCTAAGAGTTAGAATCAATTGAATTGACGACATAGTTGGTTTACAGCTATCTTTTTTTCTTGCTCTTTTCACGTTGGGTCGGTTCGTATTTTCTCCAGAACTTCCATTGCCGATACAACTTGTTTTCCCTTTTTACTTAAACAGTCCTTCTCGTATCGAAATCCCTGTTCCATAAGAATCCTTGATAGTTCAAAGTGATTTTTGTAAAAGTACTGAGGTTGTACGGAGAAAATTATGTTCTGTAACCGTTTACCAGAGAGGTCAAAGATTATGAAAAAGCTGCTTGTTTTGTTTGCATCGGTTTTGTTTGTCTCGTCCTGCCAGTTCAACGGCGCTTCAAGGGAGGTTTTCTCCAAGGACAAGGCCGACAGTTGGTATAAACAGACGGGCTGGCTTGTCGGCTGTAATTACATTCCCGGCTCGGCCATAAACCAGCTCGAGATGTGGCAGCAGGAAACATACGACCCCGGGACGATTGACCGCGAGCTCGGCTGGGCCGAGGGCATCGGTTTCAACGTCGTCAGGGTCTTTCTGCATTATCTTCTCTGGCAGGAAAATCCCGAGGCATTCAAGCAGAGAATGGATGATTTTCTCGGCATCTGCGCCAGGCACAAAATCAGGGTTATGTTCGTTTTGTTCGACGACTGCTGGTACGGAAATGCCCGGTTAGGCCCCCAGCCGAAGCCCGACCCGGGTCTTCACAATTCGTACTGGCTGCAGTGCCCTCGATACGCCGAGGTGATGGATGAATCGATGTATCCGGTTTTTGAGCGGTACGTTAAGGACCTGCTGACCCGCTTCGGCACCGACGACAGGGTGGTTGTCTGGGATTTGTACAACGAGCCGGGCAACAGTCATTATCCACAGCAGATATTCGGCCTGCTCAGGAAGGTGTTCCGCTGGGCCAGGCAAGCGGCTCCCTCACAGCCGATGACGGCGGGCGTATGGAAATGGGGTGCTGATTATGTGGAAATGAACGAGTTTCAACTGCTCAACTCGGACGTGGTGACGTTTCACAACTACGGCAAGTACGAGGATATGAAAAAAGACATCGCCAGGTATAAGTCCTTCGGCCGGCCTGTGATTTGCACCGAGTATTTAGCGCGGGGGTTCGCCAGCAGATTTCAAACGCATTTGCCGCTGCTGAAAAGAGAAAATGTTGGGGCGATAAACTGGGGGCTGGTTTACGGCAAGACCCAGACTGTCTTTCCGTGGGATGCCCCCTTGAACGGGCCTGAACCGAAGCTGTGGCATCACGACATCTTCCGCAAAAACGGCACGGCCTACGACCCGGCGGAAGTAAAACTGATAAAGAGATTGACCGGGAAGGAATAACCGCCGGCTCGGCCGGGCTGGCCGGTGTGATTGAGAATTGGCAGAAAGCGTTAACGGCTGCCGGGGGGGTGTTTTTCGAGGTTGAGCAGTTTGCGTTTGAGTTTTATGCCGCTGGGGGCGGTGAAGCCGCCGGCTGTGCCGTCGGAGCGGATGACGCGGTGACAGGGGATAATCAAAGGGATGGGATTTTTGGCTAATGCGGCGCCGATGGCCCTGGCGGCACGCGGCCTGCCTATGCGTTCGGCCAACTGTGAATAGGTAAGCGTTTGGCCGGGCCGGATTTTCCTGCAGGCGGTCAGGACACGCTTCGTGAAGCCGCTGAGACCGTCGAGCCGGAGCGGGATGTCGCTGCTGAAATCGACAGCTTTGCCGGCAAAGTAGGCGATAATCTGCTGCTGCAGCGGTCTGAGCAGGTCCCTGTCGTAACGTGGCTCTGGCAGCTCTTTGAGCAGGCCGGTTTTGACCTGTCCAGCCGTCGGCAGGGGCAGATGTGTTCTGAGCAGGCCGGTCTTGTTTGCTGCCAGGCCGAAGTAGCCCCATTTTGTGTTGAAAATCACATATTTTGTTGCATCAGCCACGATTTTGCCCTCTGAGGCGGTCAAAAAAAACGCAAAAACGTGCAAAAACACGTATAACTTTACAAATTCATTGACGCAAGTGCAAATTTCTGTTAGATTTACGAGCTTTTGGAAAAGTTGTAGGGTCATTGACTGAGAAATGAAGCTGAAAGCTTGTCCCTAAGGGACGAGAACCCGCCGGGCAGAATCTCAAAAGCGAGCGGTCCCGGGATAGGGAGTGTTTGTACTTTCAGCTTCGCCTGATTGCCGGGTCTGTTTATGTCACTTGACGAGCTTCGCAGGAGAATAGATGAGCTTGACCATCAGCTTGTAAAGCTGCTCAACGAGCGTGCGCGCGTGGTAATTGAGATAGGCAAGCTGAAGAACAAGACCGGCGGAGCGGTGTATGCGCCGGACCGTGAGAAAGATGTTCTGGAAAGAATCACCGAGGTGAACAAAGGCCCGCTGCCGGACCGCTGTCTGACGGCTATCTGGCGGGAGATGATGAGCGGCTCGTTTGTACTGGAGAGGCCCCTGCGAATCGGCTATCTGGGCCCTGAGGGCAGCTTCAGCCACACAGCGGGGATGCTGAAGTTCGGCCAGAGCGTTGAATACGAGCCGTTAGCCGATATCAGAAGCGTTTTCGACGAGGTGAGCAAGGGACACTGTGATTTGGGAGTTGCGCCGATTGAAAATACCACCGGCGGAGGCGTGATAGAAACACTGGATGCTCTGGTTGATTCGAATGTGAAGATATGCAGCGAGGTGCTGATGGCGATTCACCACGATCTGATGGCGAACTGCTCTCTCGAGGAGATTGAGAAAATCTACTCGAAGCCGGAGGTTTTTGCCCAGTGCCGCAACTGGCTTTCAGCCACTTTCGACCAGGCCAGGACAATTTCCGTCGCCTCGACGGCCAAGGCCGCGCAGATAGCGGCCGGTGAGCCGGCGTCGGCGGCAATCGGCTCGAAGCTTGCCGCTGAGCTGTACGGGCTTAGGGTCGTGTGTGAGAATGTCGAGGACCTTGCCAACAACGTCACGCGGTTTCTGGTTGTCGCCAGGGATGATGCTAGGCCGACCGGGTCGGACAAGACCTCGATACTGTTCAGCACGGCACACAAGGCGGGGGCTCTGGCCGATGTGCTCGACGTGTTCAAAAAGTTTGAGATAAATCTGACAAACATAGAATCCAGGCCCAGCAGGAAACGTGAGTGGGAATACTATTTCTTTATGGATTTTCTCGGCTACCGGACGGAAGAGAAGGTACAGAAGGCCCTGCGGCAGGCCCGCAAGCACTGTCTGCAGCTTTCGGTATTAGGCAGTTTTCCGCGGGCGACCGAGATAATAGGGTAGCGAGAAGTTTTGAGTTTTGAGTCGGCACTTAAAAGTCAATAGGAGAATTTGATAATGAGAAAGCCGTTTGTGGCTGGTAACTGGAAGATGAATACGGACAGTCACAGCAGCGTATCGCTGGCCGAGCAGGTTGTGTCGCTGTCGTCGCAGATTGCGGGCGACAACGTGGATGTTGCGGTGATACCGCCTTTTGTGTATTTGCAGACGGTGAGCAGGGTGCTGCGTTCTTCGCGGGTGGCCCTCGGCGCGCAGGACGTTTATTTCGAGCAGAAAGGGGCATTTACCGGCGAGATAAGTACGGCTATGCTCAGGGACGTCGGCTGTACGTACGCTCTTTGCGGCCATTCCGAGCGCCGGCACGTGATAGGTGAGACGGACGAGCTGATAAACAAGAAGGTTCACGCGACAATATCGGGCGGTATGCTGGCGATACTATGCGTAGGCGAGCTGCTCGAGCAGCGCAAGGCCGACAAGACCGCCGAGGTGGTGACCGGCCAGCTCAGGGCGGGCCTGGACGGCATAAGTGACGAGAAGCTCGGGGCGGTTACAATTGCTTACGAGCCGGTCTGGGCCATCGGTACGGGTCTTACGGCGACCTCTCAGCAGGCACAGCAGGTACACGCATTGATACGCGGACAGCTTGCAAATCTGTACGGAGCCGAGCCGGCTGAGGAAATTCGGATTCAGTACGGCGGCTCGGTCAAGCCGTCCAACGCGGCCGAGCTTATGGCCCAGAGTGACGTGGACGGGCTGCTGGTCGGCGGGGCGAGTTTGAAGGCGGACGATTTTGCGGCGATTATTAAGGCATCGGCATAACGGCTGAGGCGTTATCGGAACGGAAGTTTCGTAAATTCAATACAGGAGAATAGAAATGACGGTTCCTCCGGTTTTGGCGGCGAGCTTTGTTATACTTTTATTTCGCGGGTTTTTTGTCGTCTGTGCGATATGTCTGGTCCTTGTGGTGCTTATCCAGAAGGGCCGGGGCGGCGGGCTGAGCAGCACGTTCGGCGGGGGGATGGCAAGCAATATTCTTGGCTCGAAAACGGGCGATTTTCTTACGTGGATTACGATAGGTCTTGTGGTTGTGTTTTTGGTTCTCGCGGTGGCATTGGCCAGATGGGACAGGCCGACCGCGACAAGCTACCCGGCCGGCTCGGCCCCGCCTCCAGCCGCTCCGACGGCGGACGAAAACGCGGTCGAAGGCGCAGCCGCCAACGTGCCCGGCGACTGACGCTTTGGCGTGACAGGCCGGGCCAGCCAAGTGGTGGATACTATGCCCATAGACAATAACGAGTGAGAACAGCACTATGATAAACAGTATGACCGGATACGGCAGTGCCGAGGGCGTTCTCGGCGGCGTGACGTACGTGGTGGAGATGAGGACGGTGAACAACCGTTATTTCAAGGCCAGGATAACTCTGCCTGAGGTGGTCGCGTTTCTCGAGGAAGATATTGACAAGTTTCTTCGCAAGGAGCTGTCGCGCGGGATGGTCAGCTATACGCTCCGGATGAAGGATGTACCTGCTGAGGCGTTTTTCCATCTGGACGAGGAGGCACTGCGGTCGCTGATTAAGCGTCTGAGAAGAATATCATCGGGTGACGCCAACTGTCACGTTGACCTCGGCGGTCTCCTGACGCTGCCGGGCGTGCTGGTGCCGGCGCTGCCGGACGACAGGACAGCCGGACGAATCAGAAAGAAGGTTATGACCATAACCCGCCAGGCACTGAAAGGGCTGAAATCGATGCGCGCCGCCGAGGGCTCGGCGCTTGCGGCGGACCTGCGGGGACACTGCGCTATAATCAAGCGCAATTTAAGCAGGATTCGCTCGCACAGCAGGGCCGGGCCGGGCGGATATGCTAAAAAACTGAAAAAGCGAGTCGATGAGCTCCTGAGCAGTGTAAAGCTTCGGCTCGACGACGAAGTGGTTGCCAGGGAGGTGGCAATATTTGCCGACCGGGCGGACATATCGGAAGAGATTGCCCGGTTGGACTCTCATCTGCAGCAGTTCGAGGGCACTCTCGGCGGCAGCGGACAGGCGGGGCGCAAGCTGGACTTTATATGCCAGGAGATGCTCAGAGAGGCAAACACAGTAGCCAGCAAGGCTTCCGATGCGAACATTGTACACCGGGTGGTGGATATCAAGTGTGCGATAGACCGTATTAAAGAGCAGGTTCAGAATGTAGAGTAAGTGGGAGTCTTTAGTTTTGAGGAGTGCTGATTTGATGCACAAAGCTTTCGTGGTGGTAGTGAGCGGGCCGAGCGGAGTCGGCAAAAGTACGATATGCCGTGAGGTCGTCAAGCGTATGGACGATGTTTATCTGAGCGTATCGTTGACGACCAGGCCGAAGGGGCCGAGCGAGGGAGACGGGCAGGACTACTGGTACATAACAAAGAACGAATTTCAGGAGCGGATTGAAAAAGGAATGTTTCTCGAATGGGCCGAGGTATTCGGAAACCTTTACGGGACTCCGAAAGACAAGCTCGAGCAGGCGCTGGCGGCGGGCAATACCGCGATAGTGGAAATTGACGTGCAGGGCGGAAAACAGGTCAAGGCGGAATATAGCGACGCCGTGATGATATTCATTCTCGCCCCGACGCAGCGAGAGCTTGCCGAGCGAATGGCCGACCGGGGCAGAGAGGACGAGAAAACGGCACAGATGCGACTTGAAGAGGCCGGAAGTGAAATAGCGGCTGCCTGGCAGTATTACCAGTATATGGTCATAAACGAGAATTTGGGCGAAGCGGTGAACGAGGTCGTGCAGATTATTAAAGGGGCCCGGCTGCAAAGACAGCGGCAGGGAAGTTTTGAAAAAGAATCGGAGTAGAAAGCAATGATAGATGCGCTTAAGAATACGGAACTGGCAAAAAAGGTCGGCGGCAAGTTCAAGCTGACGGCACTGATTCAGAAACGGCTGACCGAGCTGATGCAGGGCTCCAGACCTTTGATTGAGGATACCGAGGATATGACACAGCTCGAGATAGTCGTTGAAGAAATCAGACGGGACAAGATAACTATAGACTACGATTCCAGCGATATCGACCGTCCCGATTTAGGTTAGTGCAAAAGCAATAAGTGTATTATGATTTGTGATTTATGATTTGAAAATCATCAATCAACAATGAATTGATTTGGGATTTGCGATATCCGGTAATCGGCATTCGTAAATCGCCAGTGATTATCGATGGCAGAGAAAGCGACAAAACTCAGCGGAGTGAAGATTCTGCTTTGTGTAAGCGGGGGCATAGCCGCTTACAAGGCGGTTGAGCTTGCAGGCCGGCTGGTTTGCGCCGGTGCGAAGGTCAAAACCGTGATGACGGCCAACGCGCGGCGGTTTGTGGGGGCTAAGAGCTTCGAAGCGGTGACTGGCTCGGCTGTCTATACGTCTTTGTGGCAGGCGCCGGAGCAGTACAAAATCGGGCACATAGGCCTGGCTGACTGGGCGCAGATTGTGGTGGTGGCGCCGGCGACGGCGAACATCACAGGCAAGGCGGCAAACGGGATATGCGACGATTTGCTCAGCACAATTCTTTGTGTCTGCTGGCAGAAACCGGTCCTTTTTGCACCGGCGATGAACGAGAAGATGTGGGCCAACCCGGCTGTTCAGCGAAATATCGAGTCGCTTCAGGCGGCCGGTATCGAGCTGGTAGGCCCTGAAAAAGGTCGGCTGGCCAGCGGTGCTAAGGGAATGGGCAGAATGGCCGGGCCGGAGGTTATCTTAGAGGCGATTGGCAAAATCGCATCGAAAATCAAACGCAGGAAAAAACATTTTTAGTTGTGAGTCTTTGGTTTGGTACGATGCACTTTCTCGTTACAGCCGGCGGCACACGCGAATACATAGACCCGGTGCGCTTCATCTCCAACGCAAGCAGCGGCCGGATGGGCTTCGCCCTCGGTCGTGCCGCGGTTCGTTCAGGCCATAAGGTAACGCTGGTGACTACACCAACACGGCTCCGCGAACCCGCCGGTGCAAGAGTTATCCGCGCCGAGACGGCGGCGGAGATGTTTGCGGCAGTCAAGAGATATTTCGGCGGGTGCGATTGTCTCATTATGGCGGCGGCCGTGGCGGATTATACCCCTGTTCGCCGAGCAGGGTGGAAAATCAAAAAATCAGAACAACAACTGACGTTGAAACTGAAACCCGCGCCGGACATTCTCAAATGGGCCGCGGCACATAAGAAACTCAAAACTCAAAACTCAAAACCAAAAACTAAAAACTCGAAAAGTAGAGGGCGGTTCGTTGTCGGCTTTGCCCTCGAGGACAGGAACGTTCGGCCGAACGCCGAGAAAAAACTCAGAGAAAAAAAACTTGATATGATAATAGCGAATTCTCCGGCGGCAATCGGCACCGGGCGGGCAGCCGTTGAAATCAAACCGGCCGGCGGCGAATGGCTAAAGCTCGAAAAGACAAATAAGGACGTTATTGCGAGAAAAGTCATCTCTTTGATAGAAGTCTTAACCCGGCAGGCCCCCGGCTGACAAGCTGCAGGCCGCGAGGCGCCGAAGCGCCGGCTGAAAGACCTATTTGTAACGCCGAAGGGCTAACCGGAGTGTCCGGTCGATGAGATTTTTGTATGAGATGCCGGCCTTTTCGGCTGCCTCGGCAAGGTCTTCGCCGTAGGCGATATCCGGATTCGGATTGGCTTCGAGCACAAAGAGTTTGTTGTCGGCTGTGAGACGCAGGTCGATTCGCCCGTAGTCGCGAAGCCGCAGCACACGATAAACCTTCTTGCAGACCCGCTTAACGTGCTCGGAGACCGGCTCGTCAAGCTCTGCAAATCCGAATTCAATGTTCCACTTTTTCCGGTACTGCTCGTTCCATTTGAGGCGGTAGGTAAGCAGCAGCGGCGCATCAGACGAGGCGGTTCCGAAAAAGCACTCTCTCGGCGGCAGGACCTTCAGCCGATTGTTGCCGATGACGCCGACGTAGAGCTCCCGGCCTTCGATATATTCTTCGGCAATCGCCGGCTGGTCCCAGCGCTGGTGAACGAAGCGTGCCCGTTCAACAAGAGCGGCTTCGTCGGCTACCAGCGAGGCATTTGAGATGCCTTCCGAACTGTCCTCGAGTGCGGGTTTGACGACCAGCGGATACCGCAGCGCCTTAGGGATACGCAGCTTGCGGCCGGGCGGCAGCGAGATAAAGCCGGGAACACGGATTTTGTGCAGCGAAAGCAACTGCTTGCAGACCCTCTTGTCCCGGCAGAGCAAAAGCCCGGCAGGGCCCGTCCCCGTGAAGCCGATGCCCGTCATTTCGAGCAGGGCGGCGATGTTCTTGTCCTGCCGGCGGTCACCGCCAAGGTGCTCGGTGAGATTGAAGACAATGTCCGGCCTGTTTTCGCCGAGAACGCCCACCAGGGCGGCAATATCATCGACAAAGCCGAGCACCGAGACCCTGTGCCCAAGCTCGCGCAGCGTCTGGATGACGTGGAACTCGGTCGAGCCGGTCTCGACGGCGCCGGTAAATTCGGGGTCGTCGGCGGGTATGGTGTTTTCATCGACCAGAACGGTAACCTTCAATTTCCGGCTCATCGATGCCTTTGCCTCCTTTCTGCGACAAGGGTGTTGCTCGCAATAGCGGTAAGCAGTGCGGTAATCGCAATGATATTTTCCGTATTGTCGGCTGGACTGTACAGGCCGAGGGAGTCGCATCGCTGGGCGAGGTTATTGACAAGCTGGTGAACGTCGTATTTGCGGTGCCCCGTCCATCTTGTCACATTCCTGACAAGCTCACGACGCCGGCTGCGCAGCAGCTTCGATGCCCTGATGTGAGAGAAATCGGCTTTCGTGGTGAACAGCATTGTGAGCGAGTTGTCGTAAAAACCCTTGAACTCGGTGCCGAGTGCCTTACGTTTCCGCTCATAGTAGGCGGCTAAGGTGGACGTCATACGCGCCGCCGACCACGGCGGCTGCTGCCGGGCGGTAACGACGGGCGGTGAGTCGGCGAGCCCCTTCATTACCCTGTCGATATAGCACAATTTTTTTATTGCCGGCCAGCCGCGGTACCTTTGCTGCCAGTCGCTCTCCGGCGCCAGCCAGACCGCAAAGGTCTCCGCAAAGTCCTCGTCCGGATGCGACTGGGCATAGCCGGCCTGAAGGTGGCATACGTATTTTCTCGAATAGGGCTGGTAATCGTAGCTGTTCGTGTACGTCGTAGAAAATGGGCCGAAAAGCTCGCGCCATCGAGTCTTACCGTACAGCCGGTATGCGTAGTTTATGGCATGACCGCACTCGTGGCGGAGCAGTTTCATAAAGGACTGCTCCGTATCGCCTTCGGCCTCGAACATCATCTTCTGCTCGATGTGCTTCAGCCGGGGATGGGAAAGCCAAAAGCCGATGCCGATAATAGGTACTTTGTCGGGACAGAGCCACTCGTCGGCGAGATAGCAGGGCGGATGAAATTTTAGCCCCTTTGTCTCCAGCTCATCGTAGAGCTTTTGTATAAGCGGTTCGATTGGCGAGCCGGGTATCTGCAGCCGCAGGTCCCGGATGCGCATCTGCAGGATTTGCTCGTCGGAATGCTCCTGCCAATTCTGTGTTTTCGCTGTCGCCGTCATAGGGGTATATTTATAGCAAAGCAATGCTCGACCGGCAAGTAGCTGGCAAGTAGATTGAAGCAGCCGGGTTATTCGCATATAATGAGGTTATTGTGCCCAACGAATAACCGCCGGGATGCTTTGCAAATCGGCGGCGGGCGGATTGTTTTGCAGCAGCAGGCCCAGGGGAAAGTCGCAATGGGCAAATCAGGTGCAGGGTCATTGAGGCGACGGCGGTTTTTGTCTTTGGCGGCCGGCGCTGCGGGCGCGGCGGCGGCAGGCACGTGGGCAGTTTACCACGCTATCAGGTCATCGAGTCATAGCCGGCGGGACGTAAACATCTGTCTGTTCCTGATAGATACGCTGCGCGCCGACCGATTGGGCTGCTACGGTTACGACAGGCCCACGTCGCCCAATATCGATGCCTTGGCCGCTGAAGGCGTGCTCTTCGAGAACTGCAGCGCACCGGCTCCCTGGACGCTGCCGTCGGTGGTCTCAATACTGACCTCGCAGCTCGCCTGCGAGCATAATGTATTGGTGGACGGCCAGAAAATCGCCCCTGCAGTTGAACCGTTGGCGGCCCGGCTGAAAAGAATCGGCTATTCGACGTGCTCTCTTTTTGTCAACGGCTACGCCGGGCCGATGTCCGGCCTGGACGCCGGCTATGATATATGTGACTGGATACATACGCCCAACCGCGGCGGGATTCGTACCGTTGACGGCTCGATTGTTGAACGCCGGCTCGCCGGCCGCCGGGCCGAGAGGCCGTTCCACTTTTATATCCATAACGTTGAGCCGCACAACCCTTTTGATGCACCAGACCGGCTGGTAAAACTCTTCGGCGGCGTGCCCGCCGGCACCAAGCAGACGGTCAGAGAGGTGAGCAATGCCTACCGCCGATTGACCCGGGCCGACTTCGCGGCGGCACGGCCCATCGGCACAACGGACAATACCGCCGACCAGCAGCAGCAAATGCAAAAGCTCACCGGGCTAAAAGGGCAAATAAACATTCTCTACGATGCCGCCGTCCGGCAGGCGGACGAGAACCTCGGCAGTGTGGTCGAGACCTTAAAGCGAAAAGGCCTCTGGGACAATACGCTGTTCGCCGTCATCTCCGACCACGGCGAGGAGTTTGCAGAGCACGCCGGCTGGCTGCACGACCAGTCCGTCTATGAAGAGCTGATGCACGTGCCGCTGCTCATTCACTTTCCAAAGGCCCGGTTTGCCGGGCGCAGGGTAAGTGAAGTGGTCACGCTGGTGGACTTGATGCCGACAATCCTCGATTTTCTCGGCGCAGACGAGCTGCTCGGCGGCTTGAGCGGCACAAGCTTGATGGCCTGCCTGCAAACAAAAGCCCCTGAACCGGCAGAGAAGTTTCTCGTCCCGGGTATGCGAATAAACAAAAAAAAGTACTATCGTCCATTTAAGGAAAGCCGCGGCGATGAAAATGTAGTTGTCAGGCGCGACAACTGGAAAG
>CAYMYK010000071.1:8771-14302 GCA_964394625.1 uncultured Pirellulales bacterium | reverse complement strand
AGAATCGGTATTCTGCTGGCGTTTGTCGCCGGTGTGTATGTGATTTTGCCGCTGATTCTCGCGGGCATCTTTGAAAACGAGATGCTCTATCTTCACAGTCCGCTCGGCTATGTAATAGATATGTTCGGCCGGCCCGACCTGCTGCTCGACAGCCAGGCCGCTATTATCCTTACCAACCTGATTCTGTGTGTAGTTCCTGCACTGCTGGCTTTGAAGCGGTATTTGCTGGTCATCACCGCCAGGCGGAGGATGTGAATACGGCGACATCCGGCTGATTGAAAACAGTTCCGGAAAGCACCTTCCATATTTGAGAGGACGGCCCGGCTGAATAGTATGGACGACATCAAGCGAAGATTAGCTAACATCGACAGGGGATTGGCCAGGCGAGATGCGAATTACCACGAACAAATCGTGAACACAACGGCCCTGATGTTCTGCGCTGCAGGACTGCTCGCAGGGATAGCCATACAAAGTTTTCTGTGGCTTTCGATATGGGTTTGGGTTGCCCTGCTTGTGGCGTGCGTGACGGCGGTGCTTCTGCAGGTCGTATTTTTCGATAACAATCCGGACGGACGAATCAATCCCGTATATGTTACCGCATATCTTGCTTTCGGCTGCTTCGTGTGCTTGGGGGCGATTCGGCTGAACAGTTTTTACACACCGGCATCGAACGATGTCCGAAACTTTGTCGCCGCCGGCCGTACGTTGGCGACTGTACGGGGAGTGATTGTCACTAAGCCCTATACAAACTACGAGCAGGACTGGGCATTCAGCAAATTTAAGTTCACCGACCCGTCGAGCAGCTTTTATCTGAAGCTCCGTCAGGTCGAGACGACCGACGGCTGGTCAAAGGCAACGGGCCGACTGCGTGTGCAGGTTGGCGAGCCGATTCCGGGTTTTAATGCCGGTGATTATGTGCAGTTGTACTGCCGGCTCGAACGTTTCTTGCCAGCTACCAATCCGGGGCAGTTCGATATGGCAAAATACGCCGAGCGAAAGGGCGTTTTTGTCGCGGCTTCGGTAAGGACCCGAAACGCAATTGAACTGCTCGAAGACGAAAAACCTGGTTTTTGGGCCGGTATCAAGAGGAAAGTTCGTACGGCGGCGACACAAGCGCTTATGGGTGATATGCCGGATGACCAAAACTCTCGCGGCCTGGTCAAGGCCCTGCTGCTCGGCTACCGGGGCGACATCGACGCCGATACATACGAGGCGTTTCGCAGGACGGGGCTGCTGCATTTTTTAAGCTTGTCGGGGATGCACGTTGGAATTCTCTTGGGTGTGATTTGGTGGCTGTGCAAGACAATCGGGCTACTCAAGCGAGGCCGGGCCGCAGTCTGCATCGCTGCGATATGTATCTTTTTGTGCGTCGTCCCGCCGAGAGCGCCAACCGTTCGTGCGGTAATCATCGGCCTGGTTTTTTGTCTGTCCTTTTTCTTCCGAAGGCGACCAAACCACTTCAACAGCCTTTCGCTGGCGGCCATTATTCTTCTGTTAATGAGACCCACTAATCTATTTGAGGCCGGCTGGCAATTGTCGTTCGCATCCGTGCTCGGCATATTGCTATTTTGCCGCCGCCTTCATTTCTTTCTATATGAGAAAATATTTGGCCATCCCTGGTTCACGGATGCTCTCGAGACCAGACCATTTTTCTGGATTGTTTCGCGACCCGGGCCATATACCCTCCAAATGTTTTCCACAGGTTTTACGGCCTGGCTGGGAGGCGCCGGTATCCTGCTGTACCACTTTTACACCATCAACCCATTCACCACTTTATGGACGGTAGTGGCATTTCCGTTTGTAGCCCTGATTTTGACGGTCGGCTTTCTAAAGATAATCGTGTCATTTTTCCTGCCGAGCATTGCAGCCGTGCTCGCTGTGATAGTAACGGGATTAGCAAAGGCGCTGATTTGGGTTGTTGGTGTTCTCGCTCAAATCGGCATCTCGCAAATACTCATCGGCAGCGTCCCCGTGCTGCTCGTGTTGCTGTACTATGCGCTCGTTGGCTGCGGCGGGTTTGTCTATTTCCGCCGGCCTGTGTTAAAGAAACTGCTCTGCGGCACTCTGGCGATAATCGTTGTCGGCTGGCTGGGAATCCTCAAGCTGGACAGGACATACCACAGCGACCTGAGGGTAACTGTTCTCGACGTCGGTCACGGCCAGGCGCTCGTGGCACAACTGCCGGGCAGGGAAAATATCCTGTTCGATGCCGGCTCGCTGAACAAAGGCGACGTAGGCGGCAGAATAGTGCTGCCGTTTCTCAGGTATGCCGGCGTAAGTCAAATTGCCAAAATCTTCATCAGCCACAGCGATATAGACCATATCAACGGAATACCCGAGATTGCCCGGGCCTGTGAAGTGGGCGGTATCTATGCCGGCGACGTCTTCTTCGACAAATCCGACGAGTGGGGGACCGTGGCGTTTTTGACCGAGACTCTGCATAAACGAGGACATCAGGTAAAACCATTAAGCGTCCATTACGATGCAGTAGAACATGCCAAAATCACCGTGCTGTGGCCGACCGAAAAAGGTAAGCAGAACAGCGGACTTAGTGAGAATGATTTATCAGTTGTCTCATTGATTGAATTTGCAGGCAGGAAAATCCTGGTCTGTTCGGACATCGAGCAGCCGGCCCAGAAGGAAATTTTGCAGCGGTTCCCCGGCCTAAGGGCGGACGTCATCATTGCACCGCACCACGGCTCGGCTAAGACGACCGGCAAAAACTTTCTGCAAAAGCTCAAACCGAAGATTATTGTGTGCAGTTGCGGCAGGACGAACTACGAGAGAAAACGTGTAATTGAAACAGCGGGTGAAGGCGCGATATTCTACACCGCCGCAGACGGGGCAGTTACAGTGTGCATTGAAAAAGCCGGCCGGTTTGTTACAAAAAGCTTTCTGTCCCCATAGAGTTCATTTTTTACAGGCCGGGATTGTTTATACGTAGCGGCCTGCATTTTACGATGAGCGACGCCGGCTTGCTATCTCATATGCACGACAATTTCAACCCTTCGGTTCTTGGCCTTGCCGCCGGCTGAGGCATTGGAAGCGATGGGCCTGGCGGCGCCGCAGCCAATCGCCCTTATCATGCTTTCGCGAGTACCGCGGGCAATGAGATATCTGGCGACGGTCAGCGCACGCTCGGCGGAAAGCTCCCAGTTGTCCTTCCACTTCGACTTCTTGATGGGGTCGGAGTCGGTATGTCCGATGACGTCGATTTGCCGGCTGGCATATTTCTGCCGCAGCACCGAACGAATATGGTCGAGTTCCGCGCTGGTGGTTTTTTTGAGAGTGGCCTTTCCGGAATCGAAGAGTATGGCATTGGGCAGCGTAACGGTAATAGTGCCGGCGGCAGGGTCGAAAGCAACGTCGTAGCCCTTGCCGAATCCCGTCGCCTCGGCCGGGGTCTTCTTGCGCTCGGCAATCTGCTTCTGCAAATCCGCAATTGTCTGCTGGTCCTTGGCCATCTGGTCCGTGAACTGGCCCTTTTCCGCCCTTTCGCGTTCGAGCAGACCCTTGAGGTTTTGATGCTCGACATTGAGCGCTTCGTATTTCTTCTTCCAGTCGGTACAGCCGGAGAAAAGCACCAATGAAGTTATACCGATAATAAAAATTGTTTTTTTGCCGGCGGCTCGCATTCGATACCTCCTTTACATCGTAACCTGTTCTTATTCCGTTAAGGGTACAGTATTGAAATCAGGTATCTCAAAAACCCATCGTGTAGAATAATACCAACAAGGATGCCCAAAGACAAGAACGGTCCGTAAGGAATTTGCCTTGTTTTTCTGAAAAACATTTGCGTCCCGGCCCAGGCCAGTCCGAAAAACGGGGCGATAAAAAACGCAATAACGACAAAGACCGGGCCTATTACGGCCCCGGCGGCGCCCATCAGGTGCACATCGCCTAAGCCCATCGCCTCTTTGCCGAAGACCAGCGTGCCGAATATACGGGTTGCCCAGACGAGACCAGCACCGACAAAATAGCCCCACAACGCCCCCAGCAGCCCGGCAACCGGCAGTTTCTGCGAGAAGCTCAGCCAGAAACCGAAGGACGAAGAGAACCGGCTGACAACCCAGTGTGCCCCAATCGAACATACCACAATGGGCAGCAGGAAAATAATTTCCCTGCAGACTTCTATGCGGTCGCTGAATTCCTGGAGTTGTTCGGCCCGGCCGGCCTTTTCGGCTGAATCCTTTAACCGGGCAAGGTCGTAGCTTCTTCTTACAAGCCCCGCTGCCAGCAGAAGGTTCGATATCACAAGGCCGAGCGTCGCACCGGCGGCCAGCGATGCAACCGTTGAGCTGCGCAGGATTATATCAGCCGTGCTCGGCAGCAGGAAGTACTGGTGAAGCACCGCAGGGTCGATGACCCAGCCGGCGAGTGCGGAAGCCGCCAGCCCCGCCGCTGTTACGAACCAGCATATTGAAAGAGGTATGACCCACAGCTCGACGTCTATCGCCGAGGCGGCTATAAGCCCGGCCAACAGGGCCGCCGAGACCAGCCAGATAAGCCAGCCGCCGTCCAGAATTGCGGGTATGCCAGACCTTAAATCCGAACGAAAGTACAACAGAAATATACCGACAAACACCAGCCCGGTCAGCAATTCGATTATAAAGTATCGCGGCGAGATTGGGGCCTTGCAGTACCTGCACTTTCGGCCTAAAAGCAGCCAGGAAACAAGCGGGATGTTGTCGAACCAGCGGATGTGCCTGCCGCACGCGGGACAGGCCGAAGGCGGTGAGACAATCGACCTTTCACGCGGCAGGCGGTAAATGACAACGTTTAGAAAACTGCCGATGCAACAGCCAAAGGCGAAAAGAAATACTAACCAAATCCAGTCAGGTACTGCCACGGTGTCTCCATGCATTTATTAAGCCCCGGCTCATTGTATGTACTCGAGATGCGATTAGTCAACTGCTATTATCATCGTTTCTTTTTTCGACTGGCCGCAGCGGCCGCCTTCATAGGCAGGCCGAATAGACGGATAAAACCCGTTGCGTCAGCCGGGTTGTATTCGCCGCCCATCCTGAAGCTGGCCAGGTCGGTGCTGTACAACGAGTTCGGACTGCTCACACCGGCAGGCGTGCAGCGGCCTTTGAACAATTTCAGACGCACCGAGCCGGTAACGCTGCGCTGCGTGACATCGACAAACGCATCGAGCGCCTCCCGCAGCGGGCTGAACCACTGGCCGTAATAGATTAACTCGGCATATTTTAACGCAATCTGCTGCTTGTAGTGCATCGTCTCACGGTCGAGCGCCAGCGCCTCTAACGCCCTGTGCGCCGTCACGAGTATCGTCCCGCCCGGCGTCTCATATACGCCGCGCGACTTCATACCGACAAGCCGATTCTCCACGATATCCGCCTGGCCGATGCCGTGTCTGCCGCCGATTTCGTTCAGTGTTTCGATTAGCTTTACGCCGCCGATCCTTCTGCCGTTGAGCTTAACGGGGATTCCCTGCTCGAAACCAAGCTCGACGTAATCCGGTTTGTTCGGTGTTTTCGAGACCGGCCGGGATATTACGAATAAATCGT